>JABDQH010000006.1 GCA_013042375.1 Woeseiaceae bacterium | reverse complement strand
CTGCACCTGGCGCAATTATCTATACTTTATGGGAGGTTGAATGATATGGAACACCGCTATTTTCATTACTATCTATTCTGGAAAAAAGCGTAACTCACTTATTTAGGCGTGGTCGCTACTGACCGCTAGTGGCCGAAAGCAGAAGTTCGCCTGGTCTATCGTGCTGCATTTCAGGTTGGCGATCGGTAGTATCGGCTGACTGCCTGACGAGAACCCCGGAACTAAACAATGAATCGAGTAGCACGTGCACTCCTGATCACGGCCGTGTTTGGCTTCGCCGCATGCGAGCGATCTGCCGAGCCGGTAGACGAGCCCGACGTCGATATCGTCGCCGAGCTGAATCAGCTTTACCACGAGTATGACGAGGAGCTGCTCGCGCTCAATCCGATCTTCGCAACGTTCCGGGGCGACCATCGCTTTAATGACCAGTGGGGCCCGCACGATTTTCTCTCGGACGAATATGCCGAGGCCATGTACGAGCTGCACACTCGTTACCTTGCACGCCTCAACGAGTACGACGTGCAGCTGCTCGACGGGCAGGACCGGCTCAACTACGAGATCTTCAAGTTCGACCGCGAGAATGCTATCGAGCGGGAAGACCAGGGGTACAACGATTACGAGTCGCTGACGCCGATCAACCAGATGTTCAGCGTGGCGAATTTCCTTCCCATGCTGGGCTCGGGTGCGGTGGGGCAGCCGTTTGAAACGCCGCAGCACTATGACGACTGGATCAAGCGATCGAGTGGTTTTGTACGGCACGTTGACCTCTCGGTCGCGAAGATGCGCGAAGGCATCGAACTGGGCGTTGTGCAACCGCGGGTACTCATGGAAAAGACCTTGCCGCAGCTCGCGGCGCAGCTCGTCGAGAGCCCCGATCAAAGCGCGTTCTGGAGTCCCGTTGCCCGCATGCCGGAGTCTTTCTCGGACGAGGACCGCAGCCGTATCGAAGACGCGTACCGGGCTCACATTATGAATGTCCTGGTACCCGCCTATAAGAAGCTGCACGACTACGTCGTCAACGACTACATGGAGCACACGCGCGGCACGGTCGGTCAGTCGGACAGCCCCGGCGGCAAGGATTACTACGCCTTCATGGTGCGCGAGTCCACGACCACCGACTATACGCCCGAGGAGATTCACGAGATCGGCAAGCGGGAAGCCGAGCGCATATACGCGGAGATGGAGCGGGTTCGGGATGAAGTCGGTTTCGAAGGATCGATGGAGGAATTCTTCGTTTACCTGCGCGACGACCCACTGTTTCACTTCCAGTCCGAGGAGGAAATCCTGCAGGCCTACGATGACTTGCGAAATACCATCGACCCTAAATTGCCGGCACTTTTCGGCACGCTCGCCGAGGCGCCTTACGTGATCAAGGCCGTCGAGCCGTTCCGCGCCAAGTCAATGGCAGCCGCGCAGTATTTCCCGGGTACCCCTGACGGGTCTCGTCCCGGCATCTTCTACGTCAATACCTACGACCTGCCTGCAAGGCCCAAATGGTTCATGGAGTCGTTGTCGATTCACGAGGCGAACCCGGGCCATCACTTCCAGATTTCGGTTGCCCAGGAAGTCGAAGAACTGCCTGCTTTTCGTCGCTTCGGCGGCTACACGGCCTACGGGGAGGGTTGGGGTCTCTACGCCGAGTCGCTCGGCAAGGAAATGGGGCTCTATACCGACCCGCTGCAATACTTCGGCTCGCTGTTCGGCGACATCTGGCGTGCCAACCGGCTCGTCGTCGACACCGGCATACATGCGCTTGGCTGGACCCGCGAGGAGGCCATCGAGTATATGGCCGCGAACTCACCGATTACCGACACCGACGTGGTGGCCGAGGTCGAGCGCTACATCGCAATTCCGTCGCAGGCCCTGGCCTACAAGATTGGCCAGCTCAAGATTCGCGAGCTACGCAACCGCGCCGAAGAAGCGCTAGGCGATCGCTTTGACGTACGCGCCTACCATGACCTTGTACTGACCAACGGTTCGTTGCCGCTGTTCGTGCTCGAGGCTGAGGTCGATCGCTGGATTGCCGCGCAGCTGGCTACGTAGCGCAGTACCGGACGCATTAACGGCGAATGACGCCATGTACACACGAGCAGGGTCCGGTTCCGGGCCATGCTTGTCGCCGGTGAGCGAGCGTACTACTCCACCGTAACGCTCTTGGCGAGATTCCGCGGCTGATCGACGTCGGTGCCCCTGAGAACGGCGACGTGATACGACAATAGCTGCAGCGGCACCGTGTAGACGATCGGTGCGATGAGGCGGTCCGCATGCGGCATCGGGATGACCGTCATACCTTCCTCGTCCTCGATGCCGGACTCCTGGTCGGCGAACACGTACAGCTGCCCGCCGCGGGCGCGCACGACCTGCATGTTGGATTTGAGCTTGTCGAGGAGCTCGTTGTTCGGCGCCACGACGACGACGGGCATGTCCTCGTCGATCAACGCGAGCGGGCCGTGCTTGAGCTCACCCGCCGCATAGGCCTCGGCGTGGATGTATGAAATCTCCTTGAGCTTGAGCGCACCCTCCATTGCGATGGGCCACATCGGGCCACGGCCGAGGAACAGCGTGTGATGCTTATCCGCGAAATCCTCGGCAAGCAACTTGAGATCGTCGCTCATCTTGAGCGCCTGCTCCGACGCCGTCGCAGCATGGTACATGTGGCCGACGAACTCGCGTTCCTGCGCCGCTTCCATGCCGCGATGCCGCGCCAGCATCATTGTCACGAGCAACACGGACAATAACTGCGTCGTGAACGCCTTGGTGCTGGCGACGCCGATCTCCGGTCCCGCCTGGGTCATCATGACGAGATCGGACTCGCGCACCATCGAGCTGTGCGCGCTGTTGCAGATCGTCAAAGAGCCCATGTAGTTCGAACGCTTGGCCATGCGCAGCGCCTCGAGCGTGTCGGCGGTCTCGCCCGACTGCGACAGGGTCACGAACAGCGTGTTGTCAGGCACCACGGTCTGGCGATAGCGGTACTCGCTCGCGATCTCAACCTGGCAGGGTACGCCCGCCAGCGCCTCGATCCAGTACTTGCCCACGCAGCCGGCGTGGTAGCTCGTGCCGCAGGCGACAATATGAATGTGTTCGACCCGGTCGAGCATCTCGGCGGCGCGCGGCCCGAGTGACTCGGGTAGCACCTGGTGATTGTTGATGCGGCCGTACAGGGTGTCGGCCAGCGCGCTCGGCTGCTCGAAGATCTCCTTGAGCATGTAGTGCCGGTACGGCCCCTTCTCGGCCGATTCGGCGTCCCAGTTGGTCTCGTGGACCTCACGCTCGACCAGCTCGCCGCGGTCGTCGAAGATGCGTACTTCCTCCCGCTTGATCTCGGCGATGTCGCCCTGCTCGAGGAAAATGAAGCGCTGGGTCACAGGCAGCAGCGCCGGGGCGCCGCTGGCAACGAAGTTCTCGCCCAAACCTAAGCCGATGACGAGCGGGCTCGCAACCCGGCTCACGACGATACGACCCGGGTCCTCGGCGTCGATGACGAGCAGCGCGTACGCGCCCTTGAATCGCTTGACGGCCTTGCCCACGGCCCCCAGCAGGTCGTCTCCGCCCTGCAGGTAATCGTAGACGAGATGCGCGGCGACTTCCGTGTCCGTCTCCGACTGGAATTCGTAGCCTTTGGCGAGAAGCTCGTCCTTGATCTCCTGGAAGTTCTCGATGATGCCGTTGTGAATAACGGCGACGCGGCCGCCCGACAAATGCGGATGCGCGTTGCTCTCGGTGACGCCGCCATGTGTCGCCCAGCGCGTGTGGGCAACGCCGATACGGCCGTGCAGCGGATCATTGTCGAGCTTGTGCTCGAGTTCGGCCACCTTGCCGGTCGTGCGGCGCAGGCCGATCGCCCCCTCCGCATCGATGACCGCGACGCCGGCCGAATCGTAACCGCGGTACTCGAGGCGACGCAGTCCCTCGATCAGGATCGGGACAATGTTTCTTTCGGCGACAGCGCCGACGATTCCACACATTTACTTGGCTCCCTTTTTCTGCGGCCGCGTCCAGCCGGGCACGGTCTTTCGCCTGCCCCGTTCGAAAACGAGCTGGTGGTCGTCGACATCCTTGGAAATAGTCGAACCGGCGCCGACGGTCGAACCCGGGCCGATGCTGACGGGCGCGACGAGCTCGACGCCCGAGCCTATAAAGGCGCCGTCGCCGATTGTCGTCTTGTGCTTGTTCGCCCCATCGTAATTGCACGTGATCGTGCCGGCGCCGACGTTGACGTCCTTGCCGATCTCGCTGTCGCCGATGTAGGTCAGGTGGTTCACCTTGCTGCCGTCGGCGATCGTGCTCTTCTTCACTTCGACGAAGTTGCCGACCTTGACGTTGTCGGCGAGCTCGGCGCCAGGACGCAGGCGCGCGAACGGCCCGATCTCGCAAGCCGTGCCCGTCGTTGCCCCTTCGATATGGGAGTTCGAATGCACGACCGTCTGCGCGCCGAGCTTGCTGTTGCGCACGAGGTTATTCGACTCGATGGTCACGCCGTCGCCGAGTTCGACGTCGCCTTCGAACACGGCGTTGACGTCGATGAATACGTCCCTGCCGCACGTGAGCGTGCCGCGGATGTCGACGCGCGCCGGATCGGCGAAGCCGACACCCTGTTGCATCAGTTCGTCGACGCGCCGCGACTGCAAAGCGCGCTCGGCCTCGGCCAGTTGTTTCTTGTCGTTGATACCCATTACCTCGGTCCAGGTGTCGGCCTTGACGCCGTGCACGGTAACGCCGTCTGCGACGGCCATCGCGATGACGTCGGTCAGATAATACTCGCCCTGCGCGTTGTCGTTGCCCAGGTCGTCGAGCCAGGCGCGCAGCTTCTTCGCCGGGCACACGAGCACGCCCGTGTTGATCTCGCGCACGGCTTTCTCGTCCGTGGAGGCGTCTTTTTCCTCGACGATGCGCATGACGCTTGTCCCCTCGCGAATGATGCGCCCGTAGCCGGTCGGATCGTCGAGGTCGACGGTCAGCACGGCGACATCGCCGGCCGGCGTCTCCTCGACCAGGCGCCGGCAGGTTCCCGGCGTCAGCAGCGGGACGTCACCGAACAGCACGAGCACCTGGTTATCGTCTGGCGTCCCGGGCATCGCCTGCTGCACGGCGTGTCCCGTGCCGAGTTGTTCGGCCTGCAGGGTCCAGCGCACCTCGTGACCGGCGAACTCGCCGCGCACGGCCTCGCCGCCGTGGCCGTAAACCACGCACACGTCGTCCGCCCCGAGTACCGCAGCGCAGTCCAGGACGTGGCCGAGCAGCGGTCGCCCGGCGAGCGGCTGCAGCACTTTGGGCAGGTCGGAGCGCATGCGCGTCCCCTGGCCCGCCGCCAGGATGATGGTCGAGAGTCCCAAAACCCGCTAACTCCTTGATTCTCAGGCTGCGCATGATACATGAAGTCGGCTTGTGCGAACTTGCTTCAGGTCTCGTTAAGAGCTGTGACGTATCCTCTTGCACATGCGTCTTCTCCTCATCGCAGCACTGCTGGGGCTGGCCGCCTGCAACCACTCCATTTACACGAAGGACGGGGTGACCGACGGCGACACCTTCTTCCTTGCGCCACGTGCCTGGGCCGACGACGACCCGTCCCTGCAGAGCTGGGTGACCTACAGCCTCGTCAAGAGCGCCTGCCAGCTGGAAGTCGGCGGCGACAACCCGGCGCGCAACAGCGACTATGGCTGCGAGCTGACTGCCCGCGAACACCTGCTCGACACCTGGGTTGAACAACGCGACGAACACGCGCACGCCACGGACGATTATCTCGACACCCTGCTACGGGTACGCAAGGCCGGCTTCCTCGACGAATACACGGTCGCCTACTTCGGCCGCCGTCACTGGAGCGTCCCGGCCGAGGTGCAGCATGCGCGCTTCGACCGCTGGCGCCGCGAGCATCTCAAGGGGCACGAGCCCGAGACCCGTATCATCGGGTCGTGGAACTACCGCCCGCTGTAGCCGATGCGCAGCAGGTAGACGGGCCCGTCGAGCACCCCGGCGTCCGGTCCGAGCACCGGGTCGAACGGTTCCTCATCGAAGACACGGCCGAAATCAACAAAGTGTGCCCGCAAGCCGAGCGATAAGCCGCCCGATTTGCCCTCGCGTCCCGCGCTAATGTCCCATGTCGCGCCGACATAGGCGCCTGCACGCCGGCTGGTCCAGTGCTCGCGTTCGAAGGAACTCCAGTAATTGGCATCCACCTGCGCCAGGTCGACTTCGTGGTAACCGCCGCCGAGGTCCAGCGATACGTTGCGCTTCTCACCGAACAGCCACTTGACCGAGGCGCCCACGTACAGGTGCCGCGCCATCACGTCGTCGAGCGATCCGGCGATATTGCTGTCGGTCCCCGTGATGAGGCCATCGACGCCGAGCATGAGCTCGCTGCTCGCGAATTGTTTCACGGGAAGGTGCCAGGCCCCGCCGAGGCCGAACCCGGCGCCCTTGAACGTGCCGCCGACGTCCGGCCGCAGGTCGCGCAGCGCGGGCCACGACGAGACCTCGAGCGCGATGTCCCAACGCTGGCCGCCGGGCAGCGGCGCCTGCGCCAGCGCCGGTGTCGTCGCGAGGACCGCCAGAAGCAATGCCAGTGGCGCCGCCCTGGTTCTGTCTGTCATGGGTTGACCTCCGAGTCTTTCGGAGGCGATCCCCGCCTCAGCGCTTTCCCTTGAGCTTCTGCGCCGAGCGGTAGCGGGCACGCGCCTCCTCGAGTTCGGCCTGGGCGCGGGCCACGTCGGTTTCCTCGGAGGCGCCCTCGAGCGCCTTCTCGGCCGCCTGCTGGGCCGCCAGCGCGGCAGCCTCGTCGAGCTGGTCGCCGCGCAGTGCCGTGTCGGCGAGTATGGTGACACGATTCGGCTGGATCTCGAGCGTGCCGCCAGTGACGTAGAACGCCTCTTCGTTGCCGTCGCTGTCCTGCACCCGCACTTCGCCGGGCTTCAGCAGCGTCAGCATCGGCGCATGGCGCGGCGCGATGCCGACTTCTCCCATGCATGCGGGCGCGAATACCATCGCGGCTTCGCCCGAGTGGATCTCGCCTTCGGCGGAGACTATGTCGACGTTAATGATGGCCATAATCGTCTCTTACTGGAAGTTCTTCGCGTTCTCGACGGCTTCGTCGATCGTGCCAACCATGTAGAAGGCCTGCTCCGGAATGTGGTCGTAGTCACCGTTGACGATGCCGTTGAAGCCGCGAATCGTCTCGGCGAGCGTAACGTACTTGCCGGGGGAGTTGGTGAAGACCTCGGCGACGAAGAACGGCTGTGACAGGAAACGCTGTACCTTGCGGGCCCGGTTGACGATCTCCTTGTCGTCCTCGGAGAGCTCGTCCATGCCGAGAATCGCGATGATGTCCTGCAGCTCCTTGTAGCGCTGCAGCACGGCCTGCACGCCGCGCGCGCAGTCGTAGTGCTCTTGCCCGATGATGTTCGGGTCGAGGATACGCGACGTCGAGTCGAGCGGGTCTACGGCCGGGTAGATGCCGAGCTCGGCGATCTGGCGCGACAGAACCAGCGTGGCGTCAAGGTGAGCGAATGTCGTTGCCGGCGACGGGTCGGTAAGGTCGTCGGCCGGGACGTAGACGGCCTGGAACGACGTGATCGAACCGGTCTTCGTCGATGCAATGCGCTCCTGCAGCACGCCCATCTCCTCGGCGAGTGTCGGCTGGTAGCCTACGGCCGACGGCATGCGGCCGAGCAGGGCGGATACCTCGACACCGGCCAGCGTGTAGCGGTAGATGTTATCGATGAACATGAGAACGTCGCGGCCCTCGTCACGGAAAGCCTCGGCCATCGTCAGGCCCGTCAGCGCCACACGCAGGCGGTTGCCCGGCGGCTCGTTCATCTGGCCGTAGACCAGCGATACCTTGTCGATAACGCCCGACTCGGTCATTTCGTGGTAGAAGTCGTTGCCCTCACGAGTACGCTCACCGACACCAGCGAATACCGAGTAGCCCGAGTGCTCATGCGCGATGTTGCGGATCAGCTCCATGAGCGTGACGGTCTTGCCGACGCCGGCGCCGCCGAACAGGCCGACCTTGCCGCCCTTGGCGATCGGCATGATCAGGTCGATGACCTTGATCCCCGTTTCGAGAACCTCGGTCGTCGCGGCCTGGTCTTCGTAGCTCGGTGCGGGGCGATGGATCGGCAGCTTCGTCTCGGCGCCGATGGGCCCGGCGTTGTCGATCGGGTTGCCGAGCACATCCATGATGCGGCCCAGCGTCTTCTCGCCGACCGGCACCGAGATCGGTGCGCCCGTGTCCGTGACGTCCATGCCGCGCTTCAGGCCCTCCGACGAGCCCATCGCGATCGTGCGCACGACGCCGTCGCCGAGCTGCTGCTGCACCTCGAGCGTAATGGCCGCGTCGTCGATGACGAGCGCGTCGTAGACTTTCGGGATCTGGCCCGCCGGGAACTTTACGTCCACGACAGCGCCGATTACCTGCACAGTAGTTCCAGTGCTCATACTCGTTCCTTAACTTGATACGGCAGCCGCGCCGCCGACAATTTCCGAAATTTCCTGCGTGATCGCAGCCTGGCGAGCCTTGTTGTACTCGAGCTGCAGCCCATCAATGATCTCGCCGGCGTTATCCGTCGCCGACTTCATCGCCACCATTTTCGCGGCCATCTCGCACGCGAAGTTCTCGACGGCGCCGCGGTAGACCTGTGACTCGATGTAGCGGCCCAGCACTTCGTCGAGCAGCTCGCGCGCGCCGGGCTCATAGATATAGTCCCAGTGCTTCTGCAGCTCGTCCGCATCCTGCGCGAGACCCGTCGTCGGCAACAGCTGGGCGACGACCGGCTTCTGGCTCATCGCCGAGACAAACACGTTGTGCACGATGCACAGCCGGTCGATACGGCCTTCCTCGTAGGACTTGAGCATGATCGTGATCGCACCGATCAGGTCGTTAGCGCTCGGCTCGTCACCGAGGTGCGTCGCGGTCCCGACGACGTTGCCGCCCATGCGCCGGAAGAACTGCACGGCCTTGGCGCCGACCAGCACCATGTCGACCTCGATACCTTTCTCCTGGCAGTCCGCGATCTCGCCGATCATGGTCTTGAACAGGTTGGCGTTGAGGCCGCCGCACAGGCCACGATCCGTCGAGATGACGATGTAACCAATGCGGTTGACCTCGCGCTCCGTGAGGAACGGGTGGCGGTAGTCCGGGTTTGCGTAGGCGAGATGCCCGATCACACGGCGAATGCGCTCGGCGTAGGGCCGCGAGGCCTCCATCTGCACCTGCGCCTTGCGGATCTTGCTCGCCGCGACTTTTTCCATCGCGCTCGTGATCTTCTGCATGTTCTTTACAGAAGCGATCTTCGAGCGGATTTCTTTTTCGCCAGCCATTTATGGCTCCTTAGTAAGCGCCCTTCTCGGCGAAACCATCGCAGATGCCCTTGAGGCCGGCCGCGATGTCGTCGTTGTAGTCGCCCGACTCGTTGATCGCGTCGAGTTCGCCCTGGTTGTTGGCACGGGCGAAGTCGTGCAGGGCCGTTTCGTAATCGACCACTTTTTCGACCGGAACGTCATCGAGGTAGCCCTCGTTTACCGCATACAGCGACAGCCCCATTTCGGCCACCGAGAGCGGCGAGTACTGCTTCTGCTTCATGAGCTCGGTAACGCGCTGGCCGCGTTCGAGCTGCCGGCGCGTGGCCGCGTCGAGGTCCGATGCGAACTGCGCGAAAGCCGCGAGCTCACGGTACTGCGCGAGCGCGAGGCGCACGCCGCCACCGAGCTTCTTGATGATCTTGGTCTGCGCCGCACCGCCCACACGCGATACCGACAGGCCCGCGTTGATGGCCGGGCGGATGCCCGCGTTGAAGAGGTCGGTCTCGAGGAAGATCTGGCCGTCCGTAATCGAGATTACGTTGGTTGGTACGAATGCCGACACGTCGCCGGCCTGCGTTTCGATGATCGGCAGCGCCGTCAGCGAACCCGTCTTACCCTTGACCTTGCCGCCCGAGATATTCTCGACGTGCTCGGCGTTGACGCGCGCGGCACGCTCGAGCAGGCGCGAGTGCAGGTAAAAAACGTCACCGGGATAGGCTTCGCGGCCCGGCGGGCGCCTCAGGAGCAAGGATACCTGCCGATATGCCCAGGCCTGCTTCGTGAGGTCGTCGTAAATGATGAGCGCGTCCTCGCCCTTGTCCATGAAGTACTCGCCCATCGACGCACCCGAGTACGGCGCGATGTACTGCATGGCCGGGCTCTCGGCAGCTGCGGCGGCGATGACGATGGTGTGCTCCATCGCGCCCTCTTCCTCGAGCTTCCTGACGACACCCGCGATCGACGAGGCTTTCTGGCCGACGGCGACGTAGATGCATTTGATGCCCGTGCCGACCTGGTTGATGATCGTGTCGACCGCGACGGCCGTCTTGCCCGTCTGACGGTCGCCGATGATCAGCTCGCGCTGGCCGCGGCCGATCGGCACCATCGAGTCGATCGACTTGAGGCCCGTCTGCACCGGCTGGTCGACCGACTGGCGCTCGATAACGCCGGGCGCGACCTTCTCGATCGGCGATGTGCCTTCCGCGTCGATCGGGCCCTTGCCGTCGATCGGGTTGCCGAGCGCGTCGACGACGCGACCCAGCAGGGCGTCGCCGATCGGCACCTCGAGAATGCGGCCCGTCGTCTTGACCGTTGCGCCTTCCGAGATGTGCTTGTAGTCACCCAGGACAACCGCGCCGACCGAGTCCTGCTCAAGGTTCAGCGCCATACCGAAGGTGTTTTCGGGAAACTCGAGCATTTCGCCGTAACGTGCGTCGGCCAGGCCGTGGATGCGAACGATACCGTCGGTGACCGCGATGACGGTGCCGACGTCGCGCGCTTCCGCGCTTGCCTCGAAGTTCTCGATGCGTTCTTTAATCAGCGTGCTGATTTCAGAAGCTTTGAGTGCCATTTCCTTTTCCTCTTTACTTGGTAAGCGCGTTGGCGAGGCCCTCGAGCCTGGCACGCAGTGATCCGTCAATTACGACATCGCCGGCGCGAATCACGGCGCCCCCGATGAGGTTCTCGTCTATTTCCGTGGTTACGCGAATGTCGCGCCCGAGACGCGCCTTGAGCGACTCCACCATTTCCTTTTGCCGCGCTTCACTGAGCGGCGCAGCGGACGTGATGACCGCGTCTACCGCGTTCTCGATCTTCGCCTTGAGCGCCTCGAACTGGTCGGCGATTTCGGCCAGCGCGGGGACGCGGTCGTTCTCGAGCAGAAGCCGAAGGAAGTTCGTCCCATGCTTATCTGCGCCGCCGAATACCGAACCCTCCCCGACGGCGTCGGCGAACAGTCCCTGCAGGAACGCGAGCCGTTCGTCGTCCGACAAGGTCGGCGCTGCCAGGAACGCGACGATCTGCCCGTCCTCGAGCAGTGCCTTCGCCGCAGCCAGCGACGTCGATAACTCGTCGAGGGCGTCGTTCTCCTGCGCGACCTCGAACACGGCTTGCGCGTAAGGCCTGGCGACGGTCTTGTAATCGGCCACGGCTTATATCTCCTGAGCAAGCTTGCCCAGGATGTCCTCGTGCGTCGTGCCGTCGATCTCGCGCTTCAGGATCTTCTCGGCACTCGCGATGGCGATCGCCGAAACCTGGCCGCGCAGTTCCTCACGCGCCTTGTTGGTCTCCTGCTCGATCTCGGCCATGGCCGCGGTGAGCTGGCGCTCGCGTTCCTTGACGCCGGCGTCCTTGCCTTCGGCGACGATCTCGTTGGCGCGCGAGTGGGCCTGGTCGAGGATGCCGGTCGCCTGCTGGCGAGCTTCCGAGATTATCTCGTCAGCCTGCGCCTCAGCGGCAACCAGGGCCTCCTGGCTCTTGTCGGCCGCGGCGAGGCCTTCCTCGATCTGTTGCTGGCGTTCTTCGAGAGCGCTCAGGATCGGCGGCCAGATGTACTTCATGCAGAACCACACGAAGACGACCATGGCGATGGTCTGGCCAAAGAGAGTTGCGTTGATATCCACGTAATGCTCCTAAAGCATTAATCAAACATGACCCGTGAGAGAGCTTTGAGGCCGGTTGTGGGAGGGCCTTCAGGCCCGATTTGCTTCGCGGCTGAAGCCGCTCCCACAGGAGGCTCTGATTGGCTCCCCACAGAGGTCCGCTCTTAGCTGCCCATCGCTGCCTGCAGCTGGCCGACGAACGGGTTGGCGAACGCGAAGAACAGCGCGATACCCACGCCGATCATGGCGACGGCGTCGAGCAGTGCGACCACGAGGAACATCTTTGTCTGCAGCATCGGGGCCAGCTCCGGCTGGCGGGCCGCGCCTTCGAGGAAGCGGCCGCCGAGGAGGCCCATGCCGATGCCTACGCCGAGGGCGCCAAGGCCGATCAGAAGTGCGACAGCGATAGCCGTGAACGCGATAACAGTTTCCATCAGTTTCTCCCGGGGAGTGTCAATTCAGTTGTTGATGTAAAGGTAAATGCGGTTAGTGAGTCTCAGATGCCAGGCTCAAATAGACGATGGTCAGCATCATGAAAATAAACGCCTGTAGCGTGACGATCAGGACGTGGAACACGGCCCAGCCGAAGTGCAGCGGCAGCTGGAACCAGCCGATCAGCGCTATCAGGATGAAGATGAGTTCGCCGGCGAACATGTTGCCGAAGAGTCGCAGGCTCAGAGAGATCGGCTTGGCGACCAGCGCGACGACCTCGAGGACCAGGTTGAACGCCATGATAAAGGGTGCGGCGATGATCGCGGGGCCCTTAAAGGACGGCACGATCGGGTGCAGCATCAGGTCCTTGACCAGCGCAAACGGGCCCTTGGCCATGTGCGTATAGATGAGGATCAGGATAAAAACCGCAATCGACATGCCGAAGGTGACGTTGACGTCGGTCGTCGGCACGACCTTCATGTACTCGATGCCGATGGCAGCCGATGCCATGGGGATCCAGTCCACAGGGATCAGGTCCATGAGGTTCATCAGGAACACCCAGACGAAGACCGTCAGGGCCAGCGGTGCAATCAGGCGGCTCGTGCCGTGAAAAGTGTCCTTGACCGACGCATCGACCATCTCGACGATGATCTCCATCGCGGCCTGGAACTTGGTCGGCTTCTCGGTCGACGACTTGCGCGCGACGCGCCAGAACAGGAAGCAGAAGGTCACGCCGAGAAACACCGACCAGAACATCGAGTCCACGTTGATGGCCCCCATGTTGCCGGCACACTGGTTCCAGACCCAGTCCCCGGTTTCGTTCTTGCAGACCTGGAGGTTCTGCAGATGATGGGTGATGTACTCGCCTGACGTTTTTGGGCCGTGTCCGCCTTCAGCTGCCATTCGTCTTACTCGGTCTGTTCCGTTCCTGTTTCGCCCCGCATCAGAAAGCCGGCAAATACCGTTAGCTGCGAAGCGATGAATCCTGCAAACAATGCCGCGGCCTCGAGCGGCTCGACTCGCGTGAAGATCAGGAAAAACAACAGCACGGTCACTGCGAGTTTTCCGATCTCACCGATCCAGGCCGCCCTTTTGAGCGCCCCCGGGTCGCGGCGGGGTAACATAATCCGCAGCCCGAGGAACGCGTTCGGGATGACGCAGGTGAGGCTACCGAGTAGAGCCGAGTAGCCGGCAACCCTGCCAAACGCGAGCCAGAGAACTGCGGCCAGGACCGCCCCGACGATAAACTGCCACATGAGCACGCGGGGGATAGTGAGATCCATTGCTCCGATCCTCCGGCACGAAAAACGCCACTTCCTCAGGCCTGGGCCGGCGGAGTGTGGCGCATGTGGTGTGATCTTCCAGGCAGGCCTGCGAATTGCGTGCGCATTATAGTGGCGCGCCACAGGTGTGGCAACCGCAAACCCGTTCCCGGGCGGGCTGCCTCATGTCGTATTTTTGCCCGGATTTTATGGGGTTCGGCCTGATTTCTCTCTCTGCGACATAGCGCACATCAGCACCCGCACCGGCAACGTATAAATGGGGTTGTCATAAACCCGCTGGCGCGACGCTATGTTGTTGATTGCAAGTGAAACTTTTCGCTGTTGCAGGGCCCTGAACGACATCGTTCGGGAGATGAGCTTCGCGCCGGGCATGTTCGCCTGTCCGGCGACGTTCGCCAAGCTCCTGCATGGCGAATCGCGGCGCATCGTACTGCTGGGCGAGAAAGACGTTGTCGCCGACAACATTGACGCGCTCGAAGCTGCAAAGGACCGCACCCCGTTCGGCATCCTCGTCACCGCCGACCGGGCCTCACTGCGCGGCGCGGCGAAGGCCGAGCTCGTCGACAGGCTGGCGAGCCACGACAACATCGAATGGGTCGGCAGGGATTACGATTTCGACAAGCTGGGCTCAGCGGCTCGACGCTGCCGCCGCCGCATGCTCAGGGTCTCCAGCATTGAGCTCGAGAACGCAATCAGCGCCGGCCAGATCGTGTTGCGTTACCAGCCCAAGGTACAGCGGACCGCCAGCCAGGAATGGACGACACGCGAGACCGAAGCGCTTATCCGCTGGCATCATCCGGAGCACGGCCTGATGGGGCCGCTCGAGTTCCTGCCCGAGGCCGAAGAGTTCGGCTTCATGGGCCGCATCAGCGAGTGGACGCTGCGGGAGGCGGCGCGGCAGCAGGCAATCTGGGCCAGCCAGGGAATCCAGCTCGGCTCCTGCATCAACCTGGCGTCAAGCCAGCTGAGTAACCCGGACATCGCGGGGACCTATCGGGACATCGTCCGCGAGGCCGGGCTCGAAACCGGGAGTTTCACGTTCGAGGTGATCGAGCAGGACCTCACGGACCCGTCGGCACCGCACCTGGCGACGATCAAGTCGTTGCGCAATCACGGCTTCCGTATTTGCCTGGACGACTTCCGGGTCGCCGCCGGATCACTGAGCATGTTCGAGAAACTGCCGTTCGACGAGATCAAGCTGCATGCGGCAGCCCTGTATAAGGCACAGCAGGATCGGGTTGCGATGTCGGTCCTCGCGGCCGTCACGGGGCTGGCCCACAGTCTCGGCATGTCCGTGTGTGCCGCGGGTGTCGAAGACGAGGAGACCTTCGAGTTCCTGAATACGATCGAGTGCGACAAGATGCAGGGCTTCCTGATCTCCGAAGCCGTGTTGCCGAACATCATCCGCCGCGCCTATTCGACCACGTCCGAGGAAGACAGCGCCGCCTAATAGGGTGCCAGTCACCTTATTTCGAGTCTAATGGTGCCTGCCACCAAATTTCGCTGCTCGCCTTAGATTCTGGGCGAGCGGTCTCGCAACAGATACTCCAGACTGGCCTCATCCCGAGCTGAATGGCTGCGTTTGATTCGTGCCCAGGTTTCGCAGATTGGTCGTCCCCGGCTATCCACATCACGTTACGCAGCGAGGCGTGCGTCGGCAGCGGACATTTTTCGACGAGCATGATTATCGCCTGTATCGGCGCCTGGCAACCGAACTTCTCCAAGAGGCTTCGCTGAGGATCTGGGCCTATTGCCTGATGCCGAACCACATTCACGCGGTCGTTGTACCGGAAAACCCGCACAGTCTGGCCCAATTCTTCGGTCCACTTCACAAGCGATACGCTCAGTTCACAAACCACCGCCATGAGTGGACCGGACATCTTTGGCAAGCACGATTCTTCTCGGTTGTCATGGACGAGGGCCATACTCTTGCCGCCATGCGCTACGTCGAATGCAATCCGGTGCGGTCGGGATTGGTGGAGACCCCGCAGGACTGGCCATGGTCCAGCGTCCGTGGTCACCTGGGGATAGTTGACGACCCGCTGGTCGACGAGACGGCGCCTACTGTTTTAGTTCCTGAGTGGCGAAAATATATTCGAGCGCAGGTGGATGAGGGCGACCTGGACAGTCTGCGCCGGCAAACCGGGACTGGCCGGCCCGACGGTGAACCCGGTTTCATCGCAGCAATTGAAAGAATATCGGGCCGCAGAATTCGAGCTCAACGCGCTGGCAGGAAAAGGGGTACCCAGCACGCTTAGACAGGAATTAAGGTGACTGGCACCCTATTTGATGTGCTTGAGGATACCGTCGAGCTCGTCGAGGGAGTTGTAGGCGATGACGATCTTGCCCGCGCCCTTCGCGCCGTGCTGCAGCGCCACCCTGGCGCCGAGTTTCTCCGAGACCTCGATTTCGAGCCGCCGGATGTCCGCGTCTTTCGACGCCGGCGTGCTCGCCGGCTTTTTCCTGCCGCCCCCGAGCAGGCGCTTGACGAGACGCTCGGTTTCGCGCACCGACAAACCCTTCTTCACGACTTCGCGTGCCGCCTCGTACTGTTTGTTCGCATCGGCAATAGCGAGCAGCGCGCGCGCGTGGCCCATCTCCAGCTTACGATCCTCGAGCAGCGGTTTCACCTTGTCGGCGAGGTCCTGCAACCGTAACAGGTTGGATACGGATGCCCGTGAGCGGCCGACGGCCTCGGCTGCCTCGGCGTGCGTCAGGTCGAACTCGCGAATCAGGCGATCGAGTGCGCGCGCTTCCTCGAGCGGGTTCAGGTTCTCGCGCTGGATGTTCTCGATGAGCGCCAGCGCAATCGCGGACTCGTCCGGAATTTCGCGCACGACGGCCGGGATATCGGACAACCCGGCGAGCTGGGCCGCCCGCCAGCGGCGCTCGCCGGCGACGATCTCGTAGCGCTGTTCGTCACCCTGGCTTGCGATCGGCCGCACGACGATCGGTTGCACCACACCCTGCGCCCTGATCGAGTCGGCCAGGCCCTGGAGCGTGTCCTGGCGCATGTCGACGCGCGGCTGGTACTGGCCGCGCTGCAACAGGTCGACGGGCACCTGGCGCAGGCCTTCGCCGTCCGGCGGTGCGTCGCCGGCGACCGCGGGCTCGTCCGCGACCGGTTTGCTGAGAAGGGCGTCGAGGCCCCGGCCTAGTCGTTTCTTGGGTGACATCTTCGTTACACCGCTTCCTTTGTGCGCGCGTCTTCACGGCGCAGGATCTCGCCCGCGAGCGCAAGGTACGCAATTGCGCCACGCGAGTGACGATCGTGCAAGAGTGCGGGCTTGCCGAAACTCGGGGCCTCGGCCAGGCGCACGTTGCGCGGCACACAGGTCCTGAACACCTTGCGATCGAAATGTTCGATGAGCTGCATCGACACTTCGTTCGACAGGTTGATGCGCGGATCGTACATGGTCCGCAGGATGCCGAAGACGTCGAGGCCCGGGTTCACCGAGTCGCGCACCTGCTCGATCGTCTTCAACAGCGACGACAGCCCCTCGAGTGCATAGTATTCGCACTGCATCGGGATCAGCACGCCGTCGGCCGCGGTCAGCGCATTCACCGTCAGCATGTTGATCGATGGCGGGCAGTCGATGAGGACGAAATCGTAGAGGCCCGCAACCGGTGCCAGCGCCTTCTTGAGCCTGAGCTCGCGGCCGATTTCCTGCAGCAGGTTGACCTCGGCGAGCGTCAGGTCCTCGTTGCCGGGCAATACGGCGAAGCCGCCCTCCGGTGCCGACACGATCGTGTCGGCCGCCGTCGCATCGCCGAGCAGGACGTCACACGCAGAGTTCTCGAGCTCCATCTTGTTGATGCCGCAGCCCGTCGTCGCATTTCCCTGCGGGTCCATGTCGACGAGCAGTACGCGCCGCTGCGTCGCGGCCAGCGACGCCGCCAGGTTGACGCAGGTGGTGGTCTTACCCACCCCGCCTTTCTGGTTTGCCACTGCGATGATTCTTGCCATTGTCTGTCGATTCGCGGCTTACTATTCCGTTCGACGGGGAAAGCCGATCCCACACCGAGCCATATTCCACACCGGGCTTGCGCTAGCGTCGCGTCAGCAACACGACGTGCCGCGAGCCCTTCTCGAGGCCCGGCACGTCGATCTCAACCACTTCATGGCGCCACGGAGACGGTAGTTCTTCTAATTCGTCGGCCGGGTAGCGCCCCTTCAGCGCCACGAACACCCCGCCCTCTCTAACGTGGTGCCCGGCGATTTGCACGAGACGCGGCAACGATGCCAGCGCCCGTGCAATCACGGTATCAAAGCGGTGGCCGGGTGCATAGTCCTCGGCCCGCGCCTTGACCGCCGTTACGTTGTCGAGACCGAGCAGCGCCGCGACGTGTTTGACGAACAGGATTTTCTTGTTGTTGCTGTCGAGCAGCGTGAATTCGCGCTCGGGTTCGACGATTGCCAGCGGCAGGCCCGGGAACCCGGCGCCCGTGCCGACGTCGAGAATTTGCCGGCCCGCGAGGAACGGCTGCACGGCCAGGCTATCGGCGACGTGCAGCGTCTCCATTTGTGCACGATCGCGTACCGCCGTCAGGTTGACCTTGCGATTCCAGCGTTCGAGCTCGTCGAGCAGCGTGCGGAACTGCTCGTCGATGGGGCCCTGCATGCCGTTTGCTCCTGCTACTGGCCGAGCAGGTGCTCGCGCAGGAACATCACCGTGGCCTGCTGGTAGATGTCGCGATTCTCCTTGCGACGGTAGCCGTGACCCTCGTTGAGCGCATTCATGTACCAGACCTTTTGGCCCTGGTTGCGCAGCGCCGCCACGATCTGCTCAGCTTCGGTAACCGGCACGCGCGGGTCGTTTTGACCCTGCACGACGAACATCGGGATGTCGATCTTCTCGACGTTGTTCAGCGGACTGATCTTCTCGAGGTGTGCGCGCATCGCCGGGTCGCGTTCGTCGCCGTATTCGACGCGCCTGAGATCGCGCCGATAGTCCTGCGTGTTCTCGAGGAAGGTCACGAAGCTGCTGATACCGACGATATCGACGGCGGCGCGCAGGCGGTCGCTGAAGTGCACGGCGCTGGCGAGCACCATGTAGCCACCGTAGCTGCCGCCGAAGACGGCGACGCGCCCGGCGTCCAGGTCGGAGCGGGTGTCGAGCCACTCGAGCAGCGCGCCGATATCGCGCACCGAGTCCTCGCGATTGAAGCCGTTGTCGAGCGACACGTAGGTCTTGCCGTAGCCGGCCGAGCCGCGCACGTTGGGCACGACGATCGCAGCGCCGAGTTCCTTGAGCCACAGCTGGTAGGTGCTGCTGAAGCGCGGCCGGGCCTGGCCCTCCGGGCCGCCGTGGATCGAGACGATGACGGGAAACGGCCCCTTGCCCGGCGGTTTGTAAACCCAGGCCGGGATCTCGCGCGGCGCGCCGTCGACCTCGTCGAAGGTCGGGAAGTGCACGAGCTCGGGCGCCACGAACGATGAGGTGTCGAGACCGCCCACCTCGCTGCGCGTCCAGCGCACGAGTTCGCCGTACTCGAGCGGCTGCGCACCGAGCTCGAGCGAGAACGTATCGCTCGGCGTCTGCGCTGTGTTCAGCGTCATGCCGAGACGGCGATCGTCGGGGCTGAAGGCGAGCCCGCTGGCGGTACCGGTCGGCAGGCCGGCGACCTTGCGATGTTTCCGCGTCCGCGTATCGAGCAGGTAGACCGAAGACAGCCCTGCCTCGTTGACGACGAACGCCATGCGCCGGCGGTCGTGACTGACCGCCGCACCGCCGACATTCCACGGGATATCCGCCGTGACAGCGGTCGGCGCCGCAGCCGGATCGAGCGGCTGCCAGGCCAGCTGCCTGAATTCGCCGTGCTGGTCGGTGATCAGCCAGTAGCCGTCGGCATCATCGTCGTAGGCGACGGGCACGCTGTAGCTCGGGTCCTCGGCGCCGCCGGCGAGCAGCGTCGCCTGGCCTGAATCGAGATCGACGGCATAGCTGCGCGCGTCGGTGATGCTGACGTAATTGACGGCCAGCAGTTGCCGGCCACGCTCGGAGAACTCGACCGGCGCCCACAAGGTGCCGTCCGGCGACTCGAGCGCGACGCGCGCCTTGCCGGGTTCGGCCGGGTCCATGATCCATACATCGTTCGACGCGCCGTTGCGCCGCGTACTCTGGTAAGCGATGCGCTGCCCCTGCCGGTCCCACACGACGCCGCGGTTGCGGGACTCGCCATCGGTCAGCATGCGGGCGTCGCCGCTGGCCGGGTCGAGAAGGAAAACCTGCGAGAACTCGTTGCCGCCGGCATCTCGGGTAAAGATCAGCTGCGAACCGCCCGGCTGGCGGCTGACGCCGTACACGGGTTCGCTGAAGAAGCTCAGCTGGTGCCGCGCACCGCCCGGCATGTCGACGCGATGCACCTGGCTGAGATCGCCGAAGCGCGTGGCGATGTAGATGCCCTGGCCGTCCTCGGTCCAGTCCGACAGGTTGGCCCAACGCACGTTCTGGTAGCGATTCAGCGTATCCACGAGCATCGCGGGGATCGGGGGCACATCCTCCATCACGAGGTTGCCATTGTTGGTCGTGGTGCGCACGACTTCGGCGCCCGCCGACGTCGCGGCGAGCACGATGCCCAGCATGCCGGCGCTCAAAGCCCGTGACGATATACGCATGTCTGTCTCCTGGCGTGGATTTACGGCGACGGATGATCGGGTTATTGCGCCGACTCTACAACATTCCTGCCCGCTTGATGGCGAGATAGCGGCTCGTGATCGCCGCCGGCAAATGCTCGCACAGGCAGTCCTCGACGAATACGCCGCGCGCCCGCAACAGGTCCTGCGATTCCTGCCGCGCCTCGAGGTACTGGTTCGCACCCGCGTAACGCAGTGCGTCATCGAACGAGGACACGGGATGTTCGAGGACATCGTCGAGCGCACCCTCGCGGAGGCTGGCGAGGATGACGAGGTGGCGGCGCCTGAGCAGCCCGGTGGCCGCCAACAGGCTCTCCGAATCTTCCTCGCGCACGTTGGTCAGGATGACGACGAGGGCGCGGCGCCGCTGGCGTACGGCGAGCTCGGTTGCGGCCGACAGGTAGTCGACCTCGACGGGCTGCGGGTTGATGTCATAGACGTGGTTCAGGATCGCGTTGATCGTGCCGACGCCCTTGCGCGGCGGCAGCCACGAGCGCTGCGGGCCGGCGGTCATGACACCCGCGCCGTCCCCCTGGCGCAGCGCCACGTAGCTGAGCAACAGCATGGCGTTGAGCGCATGGTCGAAATGGCTGAGCTCCGCGTCCTTGGCCAGCATACGGCGACCAGTATCGAGCAGGAACACGATCTGCTGGTCGCGCTCGTCCTGGTATTCACGCGTGATCGGGCGCGACATGCGCGCCGTCGCTTTCCAGTCGATCGCGCGCATGCTGTCGCCCTCGCGATAGTCGCGCAGCTGGTGAAACTCGATGCCCTCGCCGCGGCGCCGGCTCATGCGCACGCCCGTCAGTTGCAGCTTGTTGTCGACCTCGAAGGCGAGCAGCTTCGAGATCGTCGAGTAGTTCGGGTAAACACGCACGACCGAACTGACGTCGACGAAGCGGCGCCGCCACCACAGGCCGAACGGCGACACGACGCGCAGCTCGCAGCCCCGAAACTCGAACTCGCCGCGCTGTGTCGGGCGCGCGCGGTAGTCGACGTCGGCGAAGTGTTGCGGACGGACAACGACGTCGCGGGGCAGGCCCTCGACATCGAACGCCTGCGGATGGTGGTCGAACACCCTGAGGCGCAGGGCCCGGTCGCCGCGGTTGCTGAGCGACAGGCCAACGTCGATCCAGTTCATCAACGACATCGAGGCCGGCAGCTTGCGCTCGATCCCGGGCACGCTGAGCCGCGTCGCAAACAGCGCATCGAGCCCCGCGAAACCGATGACGGCGCCGAGCACGGCCACCCACACGGTTCCGGGTAACCCGACTACGGCGACCAGCAGTGCCGCGCCCGCGACGCCGGCGAACAGCCACAGCAGTGACGCGCGCGGGATCACTGCCGCGGTGCGTTCACGCGCTCGAGGATGTCGCGCAGGATGTCGTCCGGGCGGTACGCCTCGATCTCCATCTCCGGCGCCAGCGCGATGCGATGCCTGAGCGCGGCCGTCGCAACCTTGCGAATATCGTCCGGTGTCACGAAGTCGCGGTTGCCGAGGACGGCCGCCGCCCGCGCCGCCCGGATCAGCGCGATCGAACCGCGCGGACCCGCGCCCATGCGTATGCCCGACGACTGGCGCGTCTCGCGCACGATGCGTACGGCGTAGTCGAGCACGGCCGGGTCGACGCTCGTGCGCGCGACGATCTGCTGCGCGGCGACGACGTGCTCCGGGCTCATGACCTCGGTGACGTCCTCGACGTTGAGCGCATCGCCGACGTGGCCCGTCGTTACCGCAGAGACGATCTGCTGTTCGGCGGTCTGCTCGGGGTAGTCGATGAGAACCTTGAGCAGGAAGCGATCGAGTTGCGCTTCGGGCAGCGGGTAGGTGCCCTCGTGCTCGACCGGGTTCTGCGTCGCAACGGTCATGAACGGCCGCGGCACCGGCGCCGACTGGCCCTCGATCGTGACCTGGTTCTCCTGCATCACCTCGAGCAGCGCCGCCTGCGTCTTGGCCGGCGCACGGTTGATCTCGTCGGCGAGCAGCAGGTTGGCGAACACGGGCCCCTTGCGGACGCGGAAGGAACCTGTCTGCGCCTCGTACATCGCGTGGCCGGTCACGTCACTCGGCATGAGGTCGGGCGTGAACTGGATGCGCGAGAACTTGCCCCCGATCGCGGCCGCCATCGCCTTGACCAGCAGTGTCTTGCCGAGCCCGGGTACGCCTTCGAGCAACACGTGGCCGCCGGCCAGCAGCGAGACGATGATCTCGTCCACGATTCCGCTCTGCCCGATAAATGCGCGCTCGATCTGGGCGCGCGCCTGGGCCAGTCTGTCGTTGAGGGCGCCGAGTTGCTCCGTCGGGTCGCTCATAGTTCTTTCCTTATTTCCTGGATTCTCTGGATGTCCTGCGTAAATCCGCGCTGCCCCTTCTCCTCGCTGCCGGTCAGCACGTCGAGGACCCACTGTGCGCTCTGGCCCGTGATGCGGGCAATGGCTTCGGCCTGCTTCGTGCGCGCCAGGCGCGACAGGCCCGGGTGCCTCGTATCCGCTTCGCGCAGCAGCGCCCCGGTCGAGGATTCCCGCAGGCTGAAACGACCGGCGTGCCGCCAGACGAACAGCCCGCTCGCGTGAATGTGCTCGAGGATCGAGCGGCGCTCGTCCGTTTGAGCGACGATGCGCGGCCCGAAGGCGGGCAGCGCAGACCATAGCAACAACAGCACGATGAGTGCAGCGCTGATGACCAGGTACGGCGCTGCCTGCCAGATCAGTTGCCACAGCGGCGTGAGCCGCGTGCGGAAAATCAGCCAGATCTTGCCGGGCTCGATCTCGCCCATTACGACGTCCGCGAACAACCTCGCGTTGTCGCCGTTGTTGATGGAATCGTTATCGAAACGCGTGGCGTTGGCAACGACGGATACGAAACCGTCGCCCCACTGCTGGCGCGCGGCGATAATCTCGCCGCCGTGTGAAATGACGTCGAAACCCTGCTCCTCGTTCACGACTTCGAGCCGGGCGTCGTGGGGATAGGTGCCGAGTGCATAGTCGCCGTCGAGTTCGTCCTCGAAATCGTCCTGCGCTTCCTTCGCCTCGTAGAGTTTCGAGCGGGTAACACGCAAACCGATGCCGAACTGCCACAGGGTATCGTCACCCTCTTCAGCAACGAACTCGGGTCCGAGCAACACGAGGTGTCCACCTTCGCCCGCCCAGTTGAGCAGCAGGTAGAGATCGGACCCGACACCGAGGGACGACGTCACCTGCACGATCAGCGTATCGGTCTCGGGCGGCAGCCATTCCGCAGGAGTCAGCTCCGGTTTCGACTCCGACTCGAACCCGAGCTCGCGCACCAGCAGTTCGGCCGCGAGCCACGGGTTAACGCGTGCGTCACCCCGGTAGCCGACCCATTCCTCAACCTCGACTTTCTCGTGGCTCGAGAAAAACCAGGCGGCGAACAGGATGCCGGCCAGGACGACGACCAGGCCTGTCGTCAGCGGCCTCATGCGATGCTCCCGTAGTGCGAGGGCCAGTCCCTGCAGAGGCTTTGCACGGTCTCCTCCGCGGGTGCCCGGCCGCCATAGGCACACCACAGCCACGCCGTGACGACCTTGTCGAAATAGGCCGCAAGCGCCGCGGGCGCCTGCGACTTGACGGCCGAGACGCATTCGCCCTCGGTGGCGCTGCGCGGCAGCCGCACACCGTGCTTGGCGACGGTCGAGAACACGCTGCTGCGATACAGCAGGCTGAGCGCCTCGCGCAGCTTGCCGCGCGACCACAGGCCAAGCACGGCATCGGGCACGTCGTCAGGAAGCTCCTCGGCCGTAATGACGCCCGAATCCAGCACGATACGCTGCCGCGGGCGGCGCTCCTCGCCGGGCTCGTAGCGCAGGTATGGCAGCCAGCGACGGCGCGTGACAAACGCAAACAACAGGGCCAGCGCGACCGCTATCCACAGGCCGAACTCCACGATGACCGAAGCGAGCCGTCCCAGCGTCTCGAAAAAATGATTCAGGCCGCTCGTATCCGGCGCCGGCTCTTCGTCATCATCGGGGTTGAGCGGGCGCCACTCCTCGACGGTCTCGTACTGAGCCAGCGCCTCGTCGTCGAACACCGCGGCCGTCGCCTCCTCGACGACTTCGGGCTGCCAGTAGGGTTCGAACTCCCGGACCTCGGCCCTGCCCGGCTCCGCCACGCCTGCGAACGCGATGGCTACGAACGCCGCAGCTGCGGTGGCGCGCGCCGCGCGGCGCTGCAGCATGCGGCGAAACGCAACCTCGATGTCCCAGGCTTCGAGCATGGTCCGGCAATTGATATACAGCCCGAAGCCGGCGCCGACGTACCAGGGATGCAGGATCGTCTGCGCAATATAGAAGATGTACAGGGTCAGCAGGTTGCCGGCCGTGGTCGTGTCGCCATCGCCCAGGAAGGTGCCCACCCAGGTGCTGCCGAGCGTGTCGCGGTACGCCTCGGGAACGAGAAGGTAGCCGAACAGGATGACGCCGAGATACAGGCACAGCATCAGGTGCTGGTAGGCGGTCGTCAGCCCGATACCGTGACTCAGGGCGACGTTATTCAGCACCCTGGCGCGGGCGCGCCGCTTCTGCCCCTTCAGGCCTTCGAGCTGGGTGACCGGGATGGCCAGCGAGCGCGCAAAATGAAATCGCAATGGCGTGAGCAGGAAAAGGATGTTGCGGCGGGCGTGCGCGGGTACGCTGCGCAGCGCCGAACGCGTGTCCGTGGCGCCGCCGAACAGGCGCTGCGAAACAACGTGCAGGATCGGGCCGTCGGTCAGCGGCTCGAGCCACCAGTAGGCGAGCATGACCCAGCCCGGAACCGGCAGGTAGAGGATGCCGAGCGAGGCGAGGATCAGCAGCGGCAGGGTCACGATGAACCACGTGCGGTAGATGACCCCCGCGTCGCGGCGCACCATGCGCGCGCCGAGGTCCATGGCCTCCCATGGGCCGCGCGGACGCAGCTCGGCCGTTACCGATTCAAGGTTCATGGCGACCCGGCAACCAGAAATACACGATGGTCAGCACCCACAGCACGCCGCCGACCGCATACTTGAATGACACCGGCGGCCACGTCGTCGACGACCAGAACGCTTCGACGAATGCGGCCAGCACGAGCATGCCCCCGCCCCCGTAAACGAGCGGCAGCGCATCGCGCGCCCGGTCACGAATCGCGTGCCATCGTTTCTTGCGTCCGGGCGCCAGCCCGGCCATGCCCATCATCAGGCCGGCCCCGCCGCAGATGACGATCGCGGTCAGCTCGAACGCGCTGTGTCCGGAGACGAATGGCCAGAACGTCGACGAGAATCCCGCCGCCGTCAGGTGCGTCGCGATGGCCGCCAGGAACAGGCCGTTGAAGCCGAGGAAGAACATGCTGCCGAGCCCGAACAGCAAGCCGCCCGCAAACATACGAAAGCCGATGCCGACGTTGTTCGCGATGTAGTAGCCGAACATCGCGAAGTCCGTGTCGGACTGGCGCTCGCGCCCGAGCGACCGGTTCGCCGGGTCATACATCGATTCCATCGAGGCAACCTGCGCCGGGTCGACGAGCGAATAGATGAGGTCCGGGTCGAGCGTCATCGCGATCGACATTGCCGCACCCGGCAGGATGAAAAGCAGCGCCGAGAACAGGACGAAGCGGCCATGGCGGCGAAACGCGCGCGGGAAGCCCGCGCCGACGAAACGCAGGATGCTCGCAAGGACCGGGGTGCGCGCACGATAGAGGTGCCGGTGGCCTTCGAGGGCAAGCCGGTTGAGGCGCTGCTGCAGGCCGAAACTGTAGTGGCGCGCCCGCGCCAGCGACAGGTGGTGGCAGACCTGGCGGTAGCGGGCCGGGAACTCGCGGCCGATCTCGCGGCGCTCGTCCATCGCAACGTCCGCCTCACGAGCGCCGTCGAGCACCTCGGACCAGCGCTCGAACTCGTCCCAGCGGTCCGTGTAGTGTCGTTCGAACGTCTCCTGCTTCACGGCTTGCCTTCTCCGCCCGCAATCCATGCGGCATGGCCGCGCAGCCGATCCGCATCGACCTCGCCGAATACCGGTTTCATGAGCGTGGCCAGCTCCTCGGCGCGCTCGCGATTGAGGCGCGGCGCCCGTTCGCCGAAACTCACGACCGCCTGTTGCTCTGCGGGTGACAGCGGCACGCGGACCGGTTCGTTCTGCACATTACGCAGTGACGCGTCGGGTGCGTCGTTCTGCGCGTACACGACGATCGTGTTCGCCGCGAGATCGCCGAGCCGCTGGAAGTCCTTGCTGAGCATGACGCTGATACAGCCAAGCGCATAACACCCCGGCAGCGTGTCGACGGCGCGCAGGAGATTGCGGATCATCGATCCGGTCCAGCCGACCGGCGTGCCGTTGGCGTTCATGACGCGCAGGCCCATCGCGCTCTTTCCCGGCGTAGCGCCCTGGTTGAAGACCTCGAACAGGACGTTGTAGAACCACAGCCCGAGGAATATGCCGATGAACGACAGCGCATCGCCGAAGTAACCCAGGATGCTGAGCACGGTCGTGCCGACCGTGAGGACGACGCCCTTGATGATCGCGTCGATCAGCCAGGCGAGCGAACGCGAGCTCAGCCCGGCAACGGGAAGCCGCAATTCCACACCTTCGGGTGTCGCTATGTTGTGCGTTGTATCGAGATGCAAGAAAAGTGACTTGTGTCGGATCCCGCTGACCTGCGGTTGATAGTATAGGCTCGGACTCGAAACGAACAGAACGGGAACAGTGAAATGAACGAATCCATCTACGCACCGCCCGAGGCCGACGTCACCGCGCCGACGACGGACCAGCCACGTTACTACGTCGTGTCACCGACGAAGTTCATGCTGCTGTCGGTGCTGACGCTCACGCTGTATTTCGTTTACTGGTTTTACAAAAACTGGAAGCTCATCAAGGATGCCGACAAGGAAGACACCTGGCCGCCGGTGCGTGGGTTCTTCTACATCTTTTTCACGCACAGCCTGTTCTCCGACGTCCAGAGCAGCCTTGAAGGCCAGCAGCGCAGCTTCGGCTGGAACCCGACGATGCTGGCGACGCTGTTCGTCATCCTGACGGTTGTCCTCAACGTTGGCGATCGCGTCCTGCCGATCGAATCGATTCCCGTGCTCGCGATGGCCATGCCGTTCGTCGGCACCATCATCGTATCCGCACTGTTGCTGCAGGCGCAGAAGGCCATCAACTTTGCCGCCGCCGATGTGGGCGGGACCGGCAATGCGAAGCTGACCGCGATCAACTGGGTGTGGATGTTGCTCGGTGGCGCGCTCTGGCTGCTGGCGTTGATCGGCATCTTCGCCGTGGCGACCGACCCGACGCTCAGCTGATCTCGACGACAGTCCGGCCGGTCACGCTGCCGGCGATGTAATCATCGAAGGCGGTGGGCAGCTCGTCGAAGGACATCGTGCGCTGCCCTATTCTATCGAGGTGGCGCGGCCGCAGGTCGCCGCCGATGCGCCGCCACACGGCGCGTCGCAGCTCGCGCGGCGTGTCGACCGAATTGATGCCGAGCAGGCAGACGGCGCGCAGGATAAACGGCATCACGGTCGTATGCAGCTCGTGATTCGCCGCGAGGCCGATGCTCGCAATATTGCCCCCGTAGCGCATCGTGCGCGTCAACCACGCCAGGTAGTCCCCGCCGAGGTTGTCGATCGCGCCGGCCCATGCGGCCTTCTCGAGCGGGCGTTTGCCGAAGTCGATGTCGTCGCGTAACAGCACACGGCGCGCGCCGATCGCCTCGAGGTAGTCGGCTTGCGCCGCCTTGCCCGTCACGGCAACGACCTCGTAGCCGCGCCCCGCAAGCATGTCGATCGCGATGCTGCCGACGCCGCCCGACGCGCCCGTGACGACCACGGGCCCGAGGTCGGGCGCCTGGCCATTCTGCTCCATGCGATGAATGCTGAGGGCGGCGGTATAACCGGCCGTGCCGATCTGCATCGCCTCGGCACAGCTCATGCCCTCGGGCAGCGCCACGAGACCCTGGCTGTCGACACGGGCGTATTCCGAATAACCGCCGTCGGCCGTCTCGCTGAGGCCACAGCCATTCATCACCACTTCTGTGCCCGGCTGGAACTCCGCATCCTCGGAGCTGACGACAACGCCGGCGAGGTCGATGCCGCCGTTCAGCGGATAGCGACGCAGGATTCGACCCTTGCCCGTCGCGGCCAGCGCATCCTTGTAGTTAATCGTCGAGTGCGTGACGCGCACGACGACATTGCCCGCAGTCAGGTCGTCGAGCGTGAGTTCCGCGAAACCCGCGACTACCTCGCCGTCTTTTTCGTCGATGCGAAATGCCCGGAACTTATCCATCGTTTTTCTCCAGCCGCTCGAGCCACGCGACGAGCCCTTGCGAGTTCAGAACGATATCGATTTCGAGGACTGCGCGCGCCGCTTCGCGATCCCCGGCAAAACCGTGTTCGAATACCCGCGTCAGCAGGTGGTCCTCCATGGCCACGCGAATCGCCGCGGCACGGTCCGCGTCGTTCTTGTGTGCCAGGGCCAGCTCGACGAATGCATCGATGCCCGCATGCATGTCCGCTGCGAGCCGCTCGAGGTCCTCGACGCGGCTGTAGTGCGTCAGGTAGAGGTGGCGCGGTTCGCAGGCCATGATGCGGTCGACAGACTTGTGGGCCTCGTCCGGGTCGAAGCTCGCCGGCGTCGTCGTCGGAAAGATGAATTCACCGTGCGCCGTGTCCAGCTCCCGGTACGAGATGCCGAAGCTGTCGCCCGTGAACACGCCGCGCGACTGCGCATCGTGCAGGACGTAGTGGTGCCTCGCGTGACCCTCGGTGTGCAGCGTGCGCAGGCTGCGGCCGTGCAGTTCGAAAACGTCTCCGTCGTTTGCCACGACGACGCGCGCCGCGTCGATCGGGACGATTTCGCCATACATCTCGCGTGTGCGCTCGGCCCCATACACCGCTATCGTGCCTGCGACGAGGCGTTCGGGGTCGATCATGTGCGGCGCGCCGCGCGGATGCACGACACAGCGTGCTTTGGGCACGTGCCGCATGAGCTCGCCGGCGCCGCCGGCGTGATCGAGGTGGATGTGCGTCAGAAATACGTAATCGACGTCGTTGACGTCGAGGTCCTGCTGCCCGAGTGCGTCCAGCAGCAGCGGTACGCTGTCGTTCGTGCCCGTGTCGACGAATGCGCCGCGCCCGTCTTCGATGATCAGGTGACTGGCGTCCTGTAACGGGCGCAGGTATTCGGTGTCGATGGCGACGATGCCATCGTTGAGGACGGTTGTGCGGGCCCGCTTATTCAGGCCGGGTCGTCTCCAGCCCTTCGAGGCTGGCGAAGTACTTCGCCAGCAGGGCGATATCTTCGTCGGCGATCAGCTGGGCCTGTGCGCCCATCACCGGGTCCGTGCGCTTGCCCTCCTTGTACTGCCTGATCGAGTTGTAGATGTAGTCCTCGTGCTGACCCGCCAGCGTGGGCCACGCGGCATTGATGCTGATGCCGTTCGGGCCGTGACAGGCCGTGCAGGCAAGCGCCTTGTCGAATTCGGCGCCCTGGGTTCCGCCGGCCGCGACCGTCTCGGCGCCGAGGCTCGCGAGATACGCCGACACGTCGGCGATTTCCTGGTCGCTGAGGCTGGTGGCCTGTGCCTGCATCGTCGGGTGCTTGCGCGTGCCGTCACGGTAGCCGCGCAGGGCGAGCTCGAGGTAACCCGCCTTCTGGCCGCCGAGCTTCGGCACGCGGTAGGAGGGGTAGGCGTTGCGGTAGCCTTCGATGCCGTGGCACCCGAGGCACGTGTAGCCGAGTTCGCGGCCCGCATCGGCATCGCCCTCGGCGAATGCCGGTTGCGTGAACAACGCAACGGCAAGAATCAGTGTCGTGGCACCAGCAACGATCTTCATGTTCGCAATCACTTGGTTTTTCGAGACTTTCAATGGCGGGGCGCCAGCCCCGGCGTTGTGTGACGCCGCTATGGTAGTGACACTGGCCGCCGATTTCTAGGCCCCGGCTCCGGTATCGCTACGCGAGCATGCTAGCATCGCGCCTCTTGAAGGTCTCATCGGAACAGGTGTCCCGTGAAAAAAGGTGTCATCGTCGTACTCGTCGTGCTCGCTGCGCTCATCCTGGTCTCGCCCGCGATCGTCGGCCGGCTGGCCGAGAAGTCGATGGACGAGAACCTCAACTGGGCCGCCAGCGAAAGCGGCGAACTCAAGGTCTCGTCCGAGAAGTTCGAGCGCGGCTGGTTCTCATCCGAAGGCCGCCACCGCATCGAGATATCGGACGGCCAGCTCATGAACGCGCTGCGCACCGCGGGTAGCGACGTCAACGCGGGTGGCCTGCCCGTGCTCGTCGTCAGTACGCGTATCGACCACGGCCTGATCCCGGTCACGTCGGTCGGGCGCGAAGGGGGATCGCTGGCGCCGGGCCTCGGCAGCGCCGTGTCGACGCTGCGGATCGAGATCCCGGGCGAGGAACCCGTGGACGTCCCCGGCACCATTTACAGCAAGATCGGCCTCGGCGGCGCGCTGCAGTCGAGCTACGTGCTCGAGGCGGGCTCGCACGCGCAGGACGGCATGGACGCCACGTGGTCGGACACGAACATCGACGTCACGACCGATCCCGGCAGCGGCGACGTCGAGTTCGACGGCGATATCGGTACCCTGAAGATCACCGCCGGCGCCAGCACGTCGTCGCTCGAGAGCGCGAGCTTCTCGGGTGCCCAGTCGCCTACCCGGTTCGACGGCGTCGTGGTCGGCGACATCGAGTTCGAGCTCAACGGCCTGACGCTCAGCGAGGGGCGGAACGAGACCATACGCGTGTCCAAAGTGACGGCCTCCGGGTCGTCGGAGCTCGACGGCGACGACATCGGCGGCGAGGGCCGGGTCAACGTCGCCATGGACGGGCTTCCCGGCGTCGGCAGCGTTGCTTACGAAATGGAAATGAGCATGGCCGGCCTCGATGCCGCAACCGTGAGCTCGTTGACCGCCAAGCTCGAGGATGCGGCTGGCGGCACCAACCCGATGGGGCTGTACGCCACGGTCCAGGACGACCTGATGGCGCTGTTCGCCGACGGCTTCGAGTTCGATTTCGAGAAGCTCAACGTGACGCTGCCGCAGGGCACAATCGAATCGCAGATGGCATTTTCCTTCAGCGAGGAAGATCCCGATACCTTTGCCTGGACCTCGCTGCTCACCAACACCGAGGCGCAGATCGACGTGTCGATTCCGGTGGAGCTCATGGACGCGTTTGCCGCCGACAACCAGCAGCTGCAGGTCGCCATCGCGGCCGGCTACATCGTCCGCGACGGGGACGCCTACGACATGAAGGCCGAGATGAAGAAGGGCCTGCTAACGATTAACGGCGCCCCGATCCCGATTCCCGCCATGTTCTAACCGCCCCCCGCAAATAAGGTGCCAGTCACCCCATTTCTGCGCACCTTAGAACCGGAATAAGGTGACTGGCACCCTATTCTGCGAGGTGACACGCGACCTGCGTGCCACCGACCGTCCTCAGCGCCGGCGCCTTGGCGCGGCAAACGGCTTCTGCAAGCGGACAGCGCGGATGGAATGCACAGCCCGGCGGCGGGCTGACGAGCGACGGCGCTTCGCCGGGAAGCGGAGCCGGCCGCGGCGCCAACACCGGGTCCGGCACCGGCACGGCCGCGATCAGTGCCTGCGTATACGGATGGCGCGGCGCCTCGAACAGCGCGCCGCTCTGCGCCAGCTCGACGAGCCTGCCCGAATACATCACGAGCGCGCGATGGCTGATCGAGCGCACGACTGCGAGGTCGTGCGATATGAAAATGATCGACAGCCCGGTCTCGCGCTGCACCTCGCGCAGCAAACCGAGCACCTGTCGGCGCACGGACCCGTCGAGCGCGGCAACGGCTTCGTCACAGATAAGCACTTTCGGCTCGAGAACCAGCGCCCGCGCGATGCAGACGCGCTGCGCCTCGCCGCCCGATAGCTGGTGCGGATAGCGGCGCAGGAATCTCTCGCCGAGCCCGACCTGCTCCAGTACCGCGATGACGCGCTCCCTCCTTCGCTTCTCGTCGAGCCGCGGCTCGTGCACGACGAGCGGCTCCGCGACGATTCTCTGCACGCGCATCTGCGGGTCGAGTGCGCTGATCGGGTCCTGGAACACGAGCTGCAGGTCGCGCCGTACGGCCAGGGCGCGCTTCTCGACAACGCTGGCGAGCGCGTCACCGGCGTACACGACCCGGCCCGTCGCCAGCGGCAACAATCCGAGGACCGCGCGGGCGAGGCTCGACTTGCCGGAACCGGACTCCCCGACGATCGCGACCGTCTCCCCTGTGCCGACGGCGAAGCTAACGTCGTCGACGGCGCGCAGGTCGCCGAACTCCACGGCGGCATTGCCGACGCTCAGGACCGTGCCGGTCGTCACGGGTGCCGGGGGTTCGCCGCGATCGACGCGCGGCGCGGCGGCGATCAGGTCGCGCGTATGCCGATGGCCCGGCGACCGGAACAGCGACGTCGTCGAACCCGAGTCGACGACACGCCCTTTCTCCAGCACCGTCATACGCTCGCAATGGCCGGCGACCACGCCGAGATCGTGCGTGATGAGCAGTAGCGCCGTGTCTTCGCGTACGCGCTCCAGCAGGTCGAGCACCTGTGCCTGGACCGTGACGTCGAGCGCGGTCGTCGGTTCGTCGGCGATCAGCAAGTCGGGTTGCGCGATCAGCGCCGACGCGATCATCGCGCGCTGCCGCATGCCGCCCGACAGCTCGTGCGGCCAGGCCGCGAACTGCCGCTCCGGGTCCGGCAGGCCGACACGCGCCAGCATCTCGATAACGCGCGCGTCCGCCTCGCGCCGGTCCGCCAGCCCGTGGCTGCGCAGGATCTGCTTAAGCTGCGCACCGATACGAAGATAGGGGTTGAGCGCCAGCATCGGGTCCTGGAAGACGATGCCGATACGGCGCGCGCGCACGTCGTCGAGCACCTCTTGCCCTGCCCCGATGAGCTCACGACCGTCGAACTCGATGCTGCCGCTTAAGGTCGCGCGGGCCGGCAGGAGGCCGAGTACGGCAAGGGCGCATTGCGACTTGCCCGAACCGGATTCGCCGACAAGGCCGACCGATGCGCCGCGTTCGACAGCCAGGTCGACGCCGTCGACGACCGCCTCGCCTTCATACCGAATCGTCAGCCCACGAATGGTGAGTAAACTCACCTCGCTTTCCTGGCGTCGAATTGGTCACGCAGGCCGTCGCCGAGAAAGTTGAAGCACAGCAGGATCAGCGCCAGCACGCCGGCTGGAATAAGAAGCGTCCACGCTGCCGTTTCCATGTGGCCGACGCCGGCGTTGACGAGCGCGCCGAGCGAGGTCTGCGGTTCCTGAACGCCGAGTCCGAGGAAGCTCAGGAAGGACTCGACGAGAATCGCCTGCGGAATCGCGAGCGTGACGTATACGATGACGATGCCGAGCAGGTTGGGCGCGATGTGGCGCGTGATGATGCGCCACGAGCTGACGCCCGTGAGTCGCGCTGCCGCGACGAACTCGCGCTCGCGCAGGCTGAGCGTCTGTCCTCGAACGATACGCGCCATGTCGAGCCAGTTGACGGCGCCGATCGCGACGAAGATGAGCAGGAAGTTTCGCTCGAACGCGACCATGAGCAGAATGACGAAGAAGATGAACGGCAGCGCATACAGCGTGTCGACGAAACGCATCATGACGGCATCGACCCGTCCGCCCGCGAAGCCGGCTATCGCGCCGTAAGCGACGCCGATCACGAGGCTGACCAGGCTCGCAACAATGGCGACCGTGAGCGTGATGCGAATACCCATCATGGTACGCACGAACAGGTCGCGGCCGAGATCGTCGGTGCCGAAAACGTGCGCGCTACCGGAGCCGGGCGCCGCCAACAGGTGATCGAAATTCGTCGTCATGTACTCGTGCGGGCTTAAGAACGGGCCGATCACGGCCATCGCGGCGACGGCTGCGAGAAACGCCAGCGGAATTTTGACCGCACGGCTCATCGATAGCGCACCCGCGGGTCGATCACGCCGTACAGGATGTCGACGACGAGATTCAACGCGACAATCAACGATGCATAGAACACGACGACGCCGAGAACCAGCGTGTAATCGCGATTGAGCGCGGCGCGCACGAACATCTCGCCCAGGCCCGGTATGCCGAAGACCTCCTCGACGACGACCGAGCCGGTCAGGATCCCGGCGACGGCCGGACCCAGGTAGGAGATCACGGGCAGCATTGCCGGCTTGAGCGCATGCACGCGCACGATGGTAGCCGTGCCGAGACCCTGCGCTCGCGCCGTTCGCACGAAGTCGCTCGACAGCACATCGATCATGCTTGCACGCATGAGCCGCGCGACGTACGCCAGCTGTGGCAACGCCAGCGTGACGACGGGCAGGACCCAAGTAGCAGCGCCGCGGGCGCTGCCCCAGCCGGCCGGCAGCCACTGCAACTTGACTGCGAACAGCAATACGAGAACCGGCGCCACGACGAACACCGGAATCGAAATGCCCGTCAGCGACAGGCCCGTGATCGTGCGATCGAGCAGCGAGCCCTGCCGCAGCGCGGCGACCGTGCCGGCGCCGACGCCCAGCAGCAGCGCGAGCAACATTGCGGTCGCGCCGAGCAGGAAGGAGTACGGGAGCGCCTCGCCGATGAGTTCCGCCACCGAGTAGCCGGTTTGACGTATCGACGGCCCGAGATCGCCGCGCAGCAGTCCCGACAGATAGGTCAGGAATTGCTGCGGCAGCGGGTCATCGAGGCCGTAGGCATCGCGGAGGTTCTTTTCGACTTCGGTGGACGGGATGTACTCCGCATCGAACGGGCCGCCCGGCGCGGCGCGGACCATCATGAATGCGAGGGCTATCACCAACAGCAGGGTCGGTATCGCCCCCAGGATGCGAAACAACGTGTATCGCAGCATCTTGCGTCCCGTCGGGCGCCGCTATTCGAGGCTCAGGTGACGAGAGTAATGATAATCCAGGACGTTGTCTTCCCAGCCGACCACCTCGGGACGTATCAGGTGCTTGTTGACGTACACGTACAGCGGTATCAGGGGATGGTCCGACAGCATCACGCGCTCGGCCTCCTCCATGTACAGCCGCCGGCGATCCGGGTCGACCTGCGCCGCGGCACGCCGCATCAGTTGATCGTACTCCTCGCTGGCATAGCCTGTGAGGTTGGACGCATTACCGCCCATCATGACATCCAGGAACGTGTGCGCATCGTTGTAGTCGCCGGTCCAGCCGGAGCGAAAGACCTGCGTAATTTCGGCGGCGCGTATGTTCGACAACAGCACGCCGAACTCCTCGTTGACCAGCGTCGCCTCGACGCCGAGTACGTCACGCCACATGGACTGCACGGCAACTGCGATCTTCTTGTGCTGGTCGCCCGTGTTGTAGCGCAGCTCTATTTGCAGCGGCTTGTCCGGGCCGTAACCCGCTTCCTTGTAACGCAGGCGCGCGAGCCTCTCGCGCTCGTCCTTGCTCAGCGCGGCGAAGCCGAGCCGCGGCGGCGTGTAGTTGTCGACGCCCGGCGGCACCCAGCTCCAGGCCGGCTGCTCCCCGCGGCCCGTGACACTTGCGACGAGCTGCTCGCGGTCGACGGCCATCGACAGTGCTTCGCGCAATGCCAGGCTGTCCGCGAACGGCGGCCTGGCGAGGTTGAACCCGTAAAAGTAGACGCCGAGTCGCGGCGCGACGTGTAGCTGATCGCCGTACTCCTCGCGCACCATCTGGAACGCGTCGGGCGGCACACTCGCCGTGATGTGCAGGTCGCCCGCGCGATAACGGCTCAGCTCCGCATTGCTCATGACGAGCACGTGATAGTTGACCGCGTCGATCGCGGTCGTATCGTTATCCCAGTAATACTCGTTGCGCTCGAGCGAGATCAGGGCCGCTGGCACCCAGTCGACGAGGCGGTAGGCGCCGTTGCTGACGAACCTGCCGGGCCTTGCGAAGCTGTCGCCGTGCTCGGCCAGCGACGGCGGGTGCACGGGAAACGTGCTCGCGTGTGTCAGGAGCTTCAGGAGGTACGGTATCGGTCGCTCGAGGCGCACCACGAGCGTCCGGTCGTCGGGCGCCTCGACGCCGAGCTCCTCGGGCGACAGCTCGCCGGCGACGATGGCCGCCGCGTTCTCGACGTCGATGAGTTTGTCAGCGTAAAACGCCGCCGTGGCCGGGTCGACGAGACGCCGCATGCCGGCGACGAAATGCCCCGCCGGCAACGCATCGCCGTTCGACCAGCGCAGTCCATCGCGCAGGTGAAAGGTCCAGATCAGCCCGTCCTCGGATACGTCCCACCGCTCGGCCGCCGCGGGCACGAGCTCCGCGGCAGGCGAGTAGCCGACCAGGCCTTCGCCGAGGTCGCGCAGGATCTCGCCGGCCTCGGTGCTGCGCGAGCGATGCGGGTCGAGCGTTTCGGGGCCGACCTGCAGGCCGCGGTGAAGCGTGTTTTCCGCTGCCCGATCCGCACCACCGCTACAGCTGATTAGCAGCGACAGGCCGAGCAGAACCGCGATGGAACGAATCGCCCTCATGAGCGAAGCATACCCGCTGGCGGCATCAGGCGCTCTTCTGCAGCTGCCGCTTCTTCAGGTGCACGAGGATCAGCGACACGGCCGACGGCGTCATGCCCTCGAGCCGTGAAGCCTGGCCGAGTGTCACCGGGCGCGCCTCGCTCAGCCGTTGCCGCGCCTCGTGGGAGAGCCCTTCGACGGCTTCGTAATCGATGTTCCCGGGAAGACGCAGCGACTCGTGTTTCGCATGCTTCGCGACTTCCCGCTCCTGCCGCTCGATATAACCCTGGTACTTGGCCTGCACCTCGACCTGCAGCTCGACCTGCTCGCGCTGCTCGTCAGGCATGGACTCCAGCGCCGCGCTGCGACCGACCCGGTCGGCAACGTCCGCATAGCCGAGTTCCGGCCGCTTCAGGAGCGCCGCGGCTCGGGTGCCTTCCACGGGCGTATTGCCGAGGCGCCGCTGCTCGGCCTCGACGGCTTCGCACTTGGCGCCGAAAGCGGCCCAGCGTTCGTCGTCGACGAGCCCGAACTCGCGGCCCCGCGGCGTCAGCCGGAGGTCCGCGTTGTCCTCGCGCAGCATCAGCCGATACTCGGCGCGGCTCGTGAACATGCGGTAGGGCTCCGATACGCCGCGCGTGACGAGGTCGTCGACGAGTACGCCGAGGTAGGCCTCGTGCCGCGCCGGGAACCACTCGTCTTCGTCGTGCGCCCGGCGGGCGGCGTTGAGCCCGGCGAGCAGGCCCTGCGCGCCGGCCTCCTCGTAACCCGTCGTTCCGTTGATCTGTCCGGCGAAGTACAGGTTCTGCACGTGCCGGGTCTCGAGCGTGGTTTTAAGGTCGCGCGGATCGAAGTAGTCGTACTCGATCGCGTAGCCGGGCTGCGTGATGACCGCGTGGCCGAACCCGGGGATCGTGCGCACGAAGCGCTCCTGGATGGCGGCCGGCATACTCGTCGAGATACCGTTCGGGTACACGACGTCGGTCGTCAGCCCTTCGGGCTCGACGAATACCTGGTGCGAATCGCGCTCGGCAAAGCGCACGATCTTGTCTTCGATCGACGGACAATAGCGCGGGCCGACGCCTTCGATGAGCCCGGAGAACATCGGCGACGCATCGAGCGAGGCACGCAGGATGTCGTGCGTCGCCTCGGTTGTTTTGGTCATGAAGCAGGAAAGCTGCCGCGGGTGTTCGCTGCGCCGGCCGAGGAACGAGAACACGGGCACGGGCGTGTCGCCAGGCTGCTCCTGCATGACGGAAAAATCGAGCGTGCGGCCATCGAGCCGCGGCGGCGTGCCCGTCTTGAGGCGCGCCACCTTGAACGGCATTTCGCGCAGCCGCTCGGCAAGCCGGATCGAGGGCGCGTCGCCGACGCGGCCACCGGCGCGTTCGGTCCTGCCGACGAGGATGCGGCCGCCGAGAAACGTGCCCGTCGTCAACACGACCGTGCGCGCCAAGTAACGCTGGCCCGAGTCGGTCACTACACCCGCGACCCGCTCGCCGTCGACGACGAGGTCGTCGACCGATGCCTCGACGATCTCGAGATTCTGCTGACCGAGAATCATGCCGCGGATCGCCGCTCGATAGAGCTCGCGGTCCGCCTGCGCGCGCGTCGCCCGCACGGCGGCGCCCTTCGATGCGTTGAGCGTGCGGAACTGGATCCCGGCGCGATCGATGGCGCGCGCCATCGCGCCGCCCAGTGCATCGATCTCGCGCGTCAGGTGGCCCTTGCCAATGCCGCCGATGGCCGGGTTGCAGCTCATCTGCCCGAGCGTGGCAACGCGGTGCGTCACGAGCAGCGTCCGGGCACCGCTTCGCGCGGCAGCCAGGCAGGCTTCCGTACCGGCGTGACCGCCGCCGATCACGATGACGTCGTACTCGGACATTGCTCAAAAAATAACCAGTCAGGGTGGCCCGGAATTCTAGTCGCTGGCCCGGGCGGTTACCACCGAATCTTTACTATTGTCAGGGCTTTGGCGAAGATAGCCGGCTCCCCTCCCAGGCGTGGCAAAAAATGACAACAAGCGCCGCTCGTCTCCTGTTTCCTGCGCTCCTGCTGCTGGCCCAGCCCGTCATTAGTGGCGCCGAGCCGCTCGAACTCGAGGAGTGCCGCATCAGCATCGGCCCGGGCTCTCCAGGTACCAAGGCACGCTGCGGCACGATGCTGCGGCCGGAGAACCCGGACGACTCCGGCTCCCCGCAGATCCGGATTCGCGTGGCCGTGGTGCCCGCGCTCAACCTGAGCCCGGCGACTGACGCCATCGTGCCGATCGCAGGCGGGCCCGGCCAGGGCACGGTCGAGTTCTACCTGACGGCCCGTGCCGCCTTCGAGCCGCTGCGTCGCGATCGCGACATCCTGCTCGTCGACCAGCGCGGCACCGGGGAATCCGCGACCATGGATTGCCCGATCGACGACGAGGCGCTGCTGTTCGAGACCGAGTTCGGTATCGAGGAGATCATCGCTTACACCGCGGAATGCCTCGATAGCCTGCCGCACGATCCGCGCTGGTTCACGACCAGCGTCGCCGTCACCGACCTGGAGGCCGTGCGCGCCGCTCTCGGCTACACGGCGCTGAACCTGTACGGCGTCTCCTACGGCTCGCGCGTTGCCCAGCACTTCGCGCGCCGCTATCCCGAAGTAACGCGCAGCGTCATCATCGACGGCGTCGTGCCGCCGCAAATCTCACTCGGTCCCGAAATCGCGACGATGAGCCAGAAGGCCGTCGACAACATCCTGGCGCGCTGCGCTCAAGACGAGGCGTGCGCTGCGGCATTCCCCGACATCGACGCGACCTTTGCGCGCGTCGTTGCCGAGCTGCGCGAAGCACCCGTCGAGGTTACCGCGCCGCACCCGAATACGGGACGCATGGAAGCGGTACGTTTCGGCATCGGCCAGTTTGCCGGCGCCGTACGGCTGCTCGTTTACAACGCCAACACGATCGCCCTGCTGCCGCTGCTCGTACACGAGGCCGGACAAGGGAACTTCGGGCCGCTCGCATCGCAGTTCATGCTGACGGCCATCGCGATGCGCGATGCCCTGGCGATCGGTATGCACAACTCGGTTATGTGCACCGAGGACGTGCCTTTTATCGACCGCGCGTCGGTCGATCGCGAAAGTATCGAGGCCAGCTACATGGGGGCGTTTCAGCTCGAGACGCTCGAGGCGATGTGTGAAATCTGGCCGTCCGGGCCCCTCGACCCCGAATTCAAGGTGCCCGTCGACAGCGACATCCCGTTCCTGTTGCTGTCGGGCGATGCCGACCCGATCACACCGCCGCGCTATGCCGAGATGGCCGCCGTCGACCTGAGAACAGCGACCCACCTCATCGGCAAGCAACAGGGCCACGGCCAGATCGTGGTCGGCTGCATGGGCCGCATCGTCTCCGACTTCGTCGACACTCGCGACCCGCTGTCGCTCGACACGGCGTGCATGGAGCGCAGCTTCGTAACGCCGTTCTTCCTCGATTTCTCCGGGCCGGCGCCGTGATTTCGGTCAGAGACATCCACAAGGCGTTCGGCAAGGTGCGCGCCGTTCGCGGCGTCAGCTTCGACGCGCCCGACGGCAAGATCACGGGCTTGCTCGGGCCGAACGGCGCAGGCAAATCGACGACGCTGCGCATCCTGTACACGGTCCTCGAGCCCGACGCCGGCACAGCACATGTCGACGGCATCGACGTCGTCAGCGATCAGCTCGCGGCCCGCAAGCGGCTCGGCGCGCTGCCACACGGTTCCGGGCTTTATCCACACCTGACGGCCCGCGAAAACATCGAGTACTTCGCGCGGCTCTGCCGCGTCGACAAGGCCGAAATACCCGACCGCATCGCGGAGATCGTGCGGCTGCTGGAGATCGAGGATTTCGCGGATCGCCGCACCAAAGGCTTTTCGCATGGCCAGCGCACCAAGGTTGCCCTGGCCCGCTCGCTCGTGCACGACCCGCGCAACATCATCCTCGACGAGCCGACGAGCGGGCTCGACGTCATGGCGACGCGCTCGTTGCGCGAGCTGATCCTGAAGCTCAGGAACGAGGGCCGCTGCGTGCTTTTCTCGAGCCACATCATGCAGGAGGTCGCGGCGCTGTGTGACGACATCTGCATCATCGCGCACGGCCGGGTCGCGATCGATGACTCCATCGACGGCATTCGCGAGCGCACGGGCTGCGAGGATATCGAGGACGCGTTTGTGGAAGCGATACAGCTCGTGGAGCCCGCGTGATGGGAACCACGTTCACGGTCTTCATAAAGGAAGTCGTCGACAATATCCGCGACCGACGCACGCTCATGTCCGCGCTGCTCATGGGGCCGATTTTCGGCCCGCTGCTGTTCGCGTTCGTTATCAACCTGTCGATCGAGCGCTCGCTCGAGAACGCCGAGCAAACGCTCGAGCTGCCCGTCATCGGGGCACAGCGCGCACCGAACCTCGTCAGCTTCCTGCGCAGCCGGAACATCGACGCGGTCGGCGGACCGGCGGATCTGGACGCCGCCATGGAAGCCGTCAAGACCGGCGAACACGACGTCATCCTCGTAATCCCCGAAGATTTCGCGGAACAGCTTGCCGGGATGACGCCCGCCCTCGTGCGCATCGTTTCGGACCAGGCCAATCGCGACGCTGACCGGGACGCGCGGCGCCTGCGCGGTGCCGTGCGTGACTATGGCCAGCTCCTGTCCGGCCTGCGCATCGTCGCGCGCGGCGTCAACCCGCGCGCACTGCAGGCCATCAACATCGACGAGGTCGACGTTTCGACGCCGAGCGGGCGCTCGGCGATCCTGCTCGGCATGATGAGTTACTTCTTCATCTTCGCTTCGCTGATGGGCGGCATGTACCTGGCCATCGACACGACGGCCGGCGAGCGCGAACGCGGATCCCTGGAACCGCTGTTGTCGCTTCCCGTCACGCGTTCGCAGCTCATCTTCGGCAAAATCGCGGCTACCTGCCTGTTCATGGCCCTGTCGATGCTCCTCAGCCTGACGGCGTTTTATTTCGCACTCGGCTTCATGCCGCTCGAACAGCTCGGCATGACACCGAATTTCGGCGTACCTGTCGTGCTCGCGACATTTCTTATATTCCTGCCCTTCGTCCTGCTGGGCAGCGCCCTGATGACGCTGGTCGCATCGTTCACCAAGAGCTACCGCGAGGCCCAGACCTGGCTCAGCGTCGTGCTGCTGGCCCCGACCCTGCCGATACTCGTGGTCAGCATCCTGATGCTGAGACCGCGCACCGAGTTCATGTTTATCCCTTCGCTCAGCCAGCACCTGCTGCTCGTCGACATGGTCAAGAACGAGCCGATCAACGCTCTACACGTCGCAATTTCGGTGCTCAGCACCCTTTTCATCGGCATCGTCCTGACCCTGCTCTGCGCCCGCCTGTATCGCCGCGAAGGGCTGCTCGGCTAGAATACGAGCCATGTCCCTGTTCTCCGAACTAAGGCGACGCAACGTCTTCAAGGTCGCCCTGCTATACGCGGTGGCGAGTTGGCTGCTGGTCTGGGTGGTCCGGCGCAGCGTCGACGGGCTCGGGCTGTCGCCGTGGATCAGTGACTACATGTTGCTGTTGCTGGCCGTCGGTTTCCCGGTTGCATTGATCTTCGCGTGGACCTACGAGATTACACCGGCCGGTTTGCAGAAAGCCGTCGCCGTCGATCAGACGCAATCAATCGTCTACAAGACCGGCCAGAAGCTCAACGCCGCCGTCGCCGTGCTGGCGGTGCTCGGCTTCGCCGCGGTCATCGGCGAGCGCCTGCTGCCCGAGTTCACGCCGCCGCCCAAGGAGACGCTCGAGGAATTCCCGATCCGGCCCGTGTTCGATTTTTCGGCGAGAGCCGATGTCCCGAAAGAGATCGCTTCTTTCAATCTGCCCAATGGTCTCGAGGTGATCGTATGGCCCGATCACGACATTCCCAACGTCGCGCTCTACTACTTCGTGCGCGCCGGCGGGCGCAACGAATACCCGGGCGTGACCGGCATCGCGCATTTCTTCGAGCACATGATGTTCAACGGCACGAAGTCTCGCGACCAGGGCGAGTTCGATAGCGAGATGGAAGCCGCGGGCGGTGCCAACAACGCGTCCACGAGCAAGGACGTCACGGTCTACATGGACTGGTTTCCGCGCTCGGCGCTCGAAACCGTGATCGAGCTCGAAAGCGACCGCCTCTTGAACCTCGCGATCGATCGCGGCGTCGTCGAGACCGAACGCGGCGCCGTGTACTCGGAGCGACGCCAGCGCATCGACGACAGTAACTTCGGTATCCTGTTCGAACAGATGTTCGCCAATGCATACGTGGCGCACCCCTACCAGAATCCGGTGATCGGCTGGCCCACCGACATCGAGAACTGGACCCAGCAGGACCTCGAGGACTTTTTCCGCACGTATTACGCGCCCAACAACATCACGATGATCTTCTCAGGCGACGTCACGCCCGAGGAAATTTACCTGCTCGCAGACCAGTATTTCTCGCCGATCCCGCGGCAACATCCGCCGCCGGCCATCACCATCGTCGAGCCCGGGCAGCGTGGCGAGCGCCGCTTCGTGATCGAAAAAGACGCGCAAACACCGCTGTTGCACGTCGCCTTTCACGGCGGCGCGGCCGATGACGAGGATGCCTTGCAACGTTCGCTGCTGCTGTCGATTCTCGGCGAGGGTGATTCCTCGCGCCTGCATCGCGCTCTGGTTGAAGAAGAAGGGCTCGCGGTCTCGGTCGGCGTCTATGACTCGGCCGGCTTCGACCCGGGGCTCGTCTACTTTTACCTGACGCTGCCGCCCGGCGGCGACGTCGCCGCGGCCGAAGCGCGCCTGCTCGAAGAACTCGATCGCGCAGCAACGCAGGGGGTCGACGAGGCCGAGCTCGAAAAGGCGCGCAACCTGCAGCTGGCGGCATTCTGGCGCGAGCTGGAGACGATCCGGGGCAAGGCATCGGCGCTCGGCAACTACGAGGTTTTCAACGGCGATTACGAAACGCTGTTCGCCGTTCCCGAGAAGCTTGCCGAGACGACGCCCGAAGCGCTGCAGTCGGTGGCTGCGGCGATGTTCCGGCGCGAGAACATGACGGTCGGCATCTTGCACGCGCCGGCCGGGGATGAGGCGCAATGAAGCTTCGCTGCCTGTTGCTTGCGCTGCTGGCCGTCGCTGGTGCGGCCACGGCCCAGGATATCCGCCTGCCGGACTATGAGCGCGTCGTACTCGACAATGGCGCCGTGTTGCTGCTCGCCGAGAAGCACGATGTGCCGTTAATCGGCATGCGGGCCACGATGCGCGGCGGCAGCGTCACGGACCCGGCGGACAAGGCCGGCCTGTCGCACCTGCTGGCCGCGGCGCTGCAAAAAGGCGCGGGCGGCCGGGACGCGGCGGCCTTCGCGGAAGCGGCGGCGAGCGTCGGCGGGTTTGTTGACGTCGCGGCCGCGCTCGAATCCACTGACCTGACGGCCGAGTTCCTGTCGCGTGACGTCGAGCTCATGATCGAGCTGGTTGCGGACCTGCTCATGCGCCCGGCGCTTGCCGAGGACGAGTTCGAGAAAGAGCGGGAGCGCGCGAGCGCCCTGATCAGCGCCGCGCGCGACGGCAGCGTTGGCGGCCTCATGCCCGCGTATGCGGGCGCGTTCATTTTTGGCGACCACGCCTACGGCAAGGCGCCGCGCGGCAGCGAAAGCACCCTCGCGGCCATCGAGCATGCCGACCTGCAGCATCATTACGAGGCCCATTTCGGCGGCGACCGGCTGATCCTGTCCGTCGTCGGCGACTTCGACCTGGCCGCGATGAAGGCCCGCCTCAGCGAGGTGTTCGGCGCCTGGGAGGCTGCGTCCGGCGAGCTTCCGACGCTCGAGCCGGCACCCAGGATCGAGGGCCGGCGCGTGCTGCTCGTCGACAAGCCGGGCGCGCAACAGACCTATTTCTGGATGGGCAACGTCGGCGTCGGCATCGACTACGCGCAGCGTGCCGACCTGCGCATTGCGAACACGCTGTTCGGCGGCCGCTTCACGTCGATGCTCATGACGGCGCTGCGTGTCGAGGCGGGTCTCACCTATGGAGCCCGGTCGGCCGTTGCACAACACTCGACGCCGGGGCACGTCACGATTCGCTCGTCGGCGGAAACCGCCATGACCGTCGAGGCCATCGACATGGCGATCGCGCTGCTCGGCAAGCTGCACGAAGACGGCGCCGACGAGGAGATGGTCGCGTCGGCGCGCAACTACATCATGGGGCAGTTCCCGCCGACGCTCGAGACGGCCGCCTCGCTGGCGACGACGTTTGCGTGGCTGGAGCTCTACGGGCTCGGCCGCGACTACATCGACACCTACGGCACGGCGCTCGAAGCCGTGACGCCGGAGACGCTTGCCGCCGCGGTCGGCGATGTCTATCCCGTGAGCGACAACCTGCTCATCGTGCTGGTTGGCGACGCCGAAGCCATCCGCGACGCCGTGGCCCGGTACGGCCCGGTGACCGAGATGTCCATCACCGAGCCGCGCTTTCGGCCCGCGTCGGAATAGCTGCTTGTGGGAGCGGCATCAGCCGCGAACAGATTCGGGCCTTATTATCCCGCTTGACGGGAGAAGGCCCTCCCACTGGCGGTGGACGGCAGCGCCTATTTGCCGATACAGAACTTTGAGAAGATCCTGCCGAGCAGATCATCGGCCGTGGACGCCCCCGTGATCTCCCCGAGCGCGTCGTGGGCGAGCCGCAGCTCCTCGGCCATGAGTTCGCCCGACCTGCGCTCGTCCAGCGCTTTGCGTCCGGCCAGGAAATGCTCATGTGCGCGGCGTAACGCGCGCACGTGCCGGCGCCGCGCCGTGAACGCCCCCTCACCGAGGTTCTCGTAACCGGCCAGCTCGCGGATACGGCGCCGCAGCGCGTCGACGCCCGCGCCCGTCTGCGCCGAGATCCACACCTCGCCATCGCGCAGCCCGGGCTCATCGCCGCTCTTGTCGATCTTGTTATGGACGATCGTGACCGGAGCGCCGTCCGGCATGTCCGGCCGGTCCGGTCCGGCGCCGGTCACATCCTGGATCCACAGCACGGCGTCGGCGTTGCCGAGCGCCTCTTTCGCGCGGCGAATCCCCTCGGCCTCGATGAGGTCGGGGTCGTCGCGCAGGCCGGCCGTGTCCACGATGTCGACGGCGAGGCCGTCGACATCGATTTGTTCGCGCAGCACGTCGCGCGTCGTGCCCGCGATTTCCGTGACGATCGCCGCTTCCTGGCCGCTGAGCAGATTGAGCAGGCTGGACTTGCCCGCGTTGGGTTTGCCGACGATGACGACCTGGAAGCCATCGCGCAGCACCCTCCCCTGTCGTGCTTCGGAAACCAGGGTGCCGAACGCCTCGGCGCACTCGTCGATACGCGCGAGCAGCGCATCGTCCGAGAGAAAGTCGATTTCTTCCTCGGGAAAATCGATCGCGGCCTCGACGTGCATGCGCAGGCGCACGAGCTGTTCGGCCAGGGCGTTGATCGCCGCCGAGAAACGGCCCGCGAGCGAGCGCAGTGCCGCGCGTGCGGCCTGTGCCGTGCCGCTGGCGATCAGGTCGGCAATCGCCTCTGCCTGCACGAGATCGAGCTTGCCATTGAGGAAGGCACGCTTCGAAAACTCGCCGGGTTGCGCCTGGCGCGCACCGAGCTCGACGACGGCGTCGACGAGCAACGAGACAACGACCGGCCCGCCGTGTCCGTGCAGCTCGAGGACCGATTCACCCGTGAACGAGGCCGGCGCCGGGAAATACAGGGCCAGGCCCGCATCGATCCGCTCACCTGCCTCGTTGCGAAACGAGCGATAGGTCGCCGTGCGCGGTTCGGGAAGACTGCCGAGCATCGTACGTGCGATCTGCTCGACATCGTCGCCCGAGACGCGAACGACCCCGACGCCGCCCGTGCCCGGCGGCGTCGCCGCCGCGACGATCGTGTCCGCGGTAGAATCCATACGCGTATAAAACCACAGGTGCCTTGTCCATGCAGAGCCAGAATGTTTCCTTCCCCAATTCCGAGGGCAAGAAGCTCGCCGGCATACTCGACCTGCCGGATGACAAGCCCCGGGCTTTCGCGTTATTCGCCCACTGTTTCACCTGTTCAAAGAATCTCAAGGCGGCGACGAACGTTGCGCGCGCGATGACCGGCGCTGGCATCGCCGTGCTGCGCTTCGACTTCACCGGGCTCGGGCAAAGCGAGGGCGCCTTCGAGGATACGAGTTTCTCCAGCAACATCGCGGACCTTCTGGCGGCAGTGGACTGGCTCGATGCCGAGCACCGCGCTCCCGAGATTTTGTTCGGGCACTCCCTCGGCGGTACCGCCGTTCTCCAGGCTGCTGCCCAGGTGCCCTCAGCGGTCGCCGTGGCGACGATAGGTTCGCCGTCCGATCCCGAGCACGTCACGCAAATGCTGACAGGCGCCGAAAAAACGCTTGAAGAAGATGGCGTTGCCGAAGTACAGCTGGGTGGACGGCCGTTTCGCATACGCAGGTCGTTTGTCGATGACCTGGCCGCGCATGACCTGCCGACGGCCGTTGCATCGTTGCGCAAAGCGGTCCTCATCATGCACGCACCGCTCGATGATGTCGTCGAAATCGACAACGCATCCGCGCTGTTCGTCGCGGCAAAACACCCGAAGAGTTTTATCAGTCTCGACACGGCCGACCACTTGCTGTCGCGCAATGAAGACTCTCGTTATGTCGGCGAAATGCTGGCGGCATGGGCCGCGCACTATTTGCCCGCCGTCGAAAAACCCGCCGGCCTGCAGGCGCGCGCCGGTGAAGTGGTCGCGCGCACCAGCGCTGACGGCTTCGCGACGGAAGTCGCCGCCGGCGAACATCAGCTCCTGGCGGATGAGCCCAGGGCCGTCGGCGGTACGGATCTCGGGCCAACGCCCTACGACATGCTCGCAGCATCGCTTGCGACCTGCACCTCGATGACGCTGCGCATGTATGCAGAACACAAGAAGCTGGATTTCGAGTCGGCGACCGTTCGCGTAAGCCACGGTCGCGTGCACGCTGAAGACTGTGCGGACTGCGAACAGGCGTCCGGCATGATCCACGAGTTTCAGCGTGAAATCGAAATCGAGGGAAGTCTCAGCGACGCACAGCGCCAGCGCATGGTCGAGATCGCGGATCGCTGCCCGGTGCATAAAACGCTGCACCATGAAATCCGCGTGCGTACACGGCTCGCGAACTGACGGGCGAGCTAGGCGTCTTTTTTCTTCTGGCCGCCCTTCTGCCCGCCCTTCTTCGCTTTCGCTTCGGCCTCGACTACGCGATTCACGTTCCACTGCTGGGCAATCGAGAGCACCGTGTTCGTCACCCAGTAGAGCACGAGGCCCGACGGGAAAAACGCGAAGAAGACCGTGAACATGATCGGCATGATCTGCATGACCCTGGCCTGAACCGGGTCGGTCGGCGCCGGGTTTAGCCTCTGCTGGATCAGCATCGCCGCACCCATGATTACCGGCAAAATGAAATACGGGTCACGGGTCGACAGATCCGTGATCCAGAGCGCGAACGGCGCCTGGCGCATCTCGACGCTCTCGAGCAGGACCCAGTAGAAGGCGAGGAAGAACGGCATCTGGATCAGGATCGGCAGACACCCCGCCGCCGGGTTGACCTTCTCGCGCTTGTAGAGGTCCATCATGGCCTGGCTCAGCGCCTGGCGGTCGTCCTTGTAACGATCCTGCAGGGCCTTCATGCGCGGCTGGATCTGGCGCATCTTCGCCATCGAGCGCCCGGACGACTCGGTCAGTTTGTAGAACGCGAGCTTGATCAGGAAGGTTACGGCGATAATCGCAACGCCCCAGTTGGCAACGAAACCGTGCACGAAACTCAGCAACCAGAACAGCGGCTGCGACAGGATCGTCAGCCAGCCGTAATCGACCGTCAGCTTGAGCTTCTTGTCGATCTCTTCTAGCTGGGACTGCAGCTTCGGGCCGACGAACAGCGTCGTGGCAAAGGTCTCGGTCGAGCCAGGCGCAATGGCAGTGAGGTTGCGGCGCATCGCCGTGCTGGTTGCCTGGTCGCCGCTGACAGCCACCGTGTAGCGGTAATCGACGCCGGGGGTCGGCACGATTGCGCGCACGAAGTGATGCTGAATCGAGGCCAGCCAGCCGCGCTGCGACGAGTACTGGTAGGGACCATCGTCGAGCAGATCATCGCGCTTGAGTTTTTCCGACTTCTCGCCATCGAAGATGACCGGCCCGATAAACGAGTACGAATCGACGTCGAACATCGAGCGTTCCTGTTCGGCCGAGTGCCGCTTGATGCGCACATACTCGGCGCCGCGCCACGCCTCGCCCGAGTTATTGCTTACGACCTGCTCGAGGTCGATCCGGTAGCTGCCGCGCCGGAAAGTGAAGCGCTTCTCGACGGTGACGCCGCTCGCGTCGGTCCACGTGAGCGGCACGACGATTTCGTCGGCACCACCAAGGTCGTAACTCGTCTGCGCGGCACTGAAGATAACGAGGTGCGTCGCTTCGGCGCCGCCGTCGGCAGCCCGCATGCCCGATTCGATGAGGCCATAGTTGCCGCCCACCGCGTCGTCCAGCAGGGTGACGGGTTCGTCCGGCCGGTCCTTCGCGACCGGGTATTCCGGCAGCGTGGCCCCCAGCAAGGTGCCGCCGGCCGTGCTGATTTGAATATCGAAGACGTCCGTGCGCACTGTCACGGCGGCCGCCGCCGGCTGGCTCGCCTCGGCCGGCGCCTGTGGTAGCACGGCCTCGCTCGCGCCCTCCGCGCTGAGCTCGGGTATGTCGTCGTCACCCGCCGGCATCGCCGGCACCGCCGGCACCGCCTCCGTCTCGGTGGCCTGCCCTGCCGGTGGCGCAGCGGGCTGCGGGCCGAAATCCTGTTGCCACGTCTGCCACGTAAGCCACGCCATCATGGCGAAGAAGGCCCAGATCAGGAGGCGTTGGTTATCCATTGCTGTTTGATCCTCGCGTTCGCGCCCTGCTGCAACGCTGCCAGTGCCGGTCGAGGCTGGCGAACAGCTCGGCGTTGTCCGCGGTTGCGGCCGCCGGCTGGTTCATTACGACAACGTCGAGCCCCGACAACATTGCCCGCTGCCGGCGAAAAGACTCCCGAACGACTCTCTTAATGCGGTTCCTGGCCGTGGCGCGGCGACAGCGCTTCTTGGAGATAGCCAGGCCCAGCCTGGCAGTGTCCGTCCCGTTGCGCCGGCACAGCACGGTGAACAGTGTATCGCGGCTGCGTGTTGCTGCGTCGAATACGCGCCCGAAATCGGCAGCATCAAGAAGCCGGTTGTCTCTGGTGAACCGGTTGCCTGGTGTGCTCGTCAACCCTGGTTTGTTGCTCGTCGTTTCGACGGGCGCCTGTCCGACTAAGGCGTCAGCCGAGCGCGGCCTTTCGCGCGGCGGCGCTTGAGTACGAGACGCCCGGCCTTGGTCGCCATGCGGGCACGAAAGCCGTGCGTGCGTGCGCGCTTTATTTTGCTGGGCTGGTATGTGCGTTTCATGGCCTTTGTCCGACCGAGATTTACGAAGGGCGGCAAGGGTACGCAGAAGCCCAGAGGGTGTCAATAGACTGGTGAAAACATTGGGGTTTGGGTGTTTCGTCCCCTGTGGATAACCGCATCTGGCGGCATCCCGGCATACGTTATAGACTGCCTCGTCTTTCATCACTCAATTGTCGTGGCGCCACCAGTCGTGAACCCGGGGGAACCCTTGCCTGCTGAATCGACCCTTTGGGACCAATGTGCGCGGGTCCTGCAGGCAGAGTTACCGGAGCAGCAGTTCAATACCTGGATCCGGCCATTACAGGCCGTGGACGACGGGTCGGTTCTCAGGCTGCTCGCCCCGAATCGCTTCGTGATCGACTGGGTCAAGCAGCACTACCTCGATCGCATCATCGAGGTTGCCGCCGACAGCGGCGCGGCCACCGAGATTCTCGTCGAGGTCGGATCGCGCGGCGCGGCGCCGGCGGCCGTCGACGCAGGGCCCCGATCGACGCCTTCGAAAACACCACATCGGACACGCGTCGTGCCCCGACTGAACCCGCAATTCACGTTCGATACCTTCGTCGAGGGCAAGAGTAACCAGCTCGCGCGAGCGGCGGCCATTCAGGTCGGGGAGAATCCAGGCAAGTCGTACAACCCGCTGTTCATCTACGGCGGCGTCGGCCTGGGCAAGACCCACCTTATGCACGCGGTCGGCAATGCCATACTGGCGAAAAAGCCCGATGCGGGCGTCAGCTACGTTCATTCGGAGCGCTTCGTCAGCGACATGGTCAAGGGGCTGCAACACAACCGCATCGCCGAGTTCAAGGAGAGGTACCGGTCGCTTGACGCACTGCTCATCGACGACATTCAGTTTTTCGCCGGTAAAGATCGCTCACAGGAAGAGTTTTTCCATACTTTCAACGCGCTGCTGGAAGGCCAGCGCCAGATCATCCTTACCTGCGATCGCTACCCGAAAGAGGTCAATGGCCTCGAAGAGCGGCTCAAGTCGCGGTTCGGCTGGGGCCTTACCGTGTCGATCGAGCCGCCGGAGCTCGAAACATCGGTCGCAATCCTGATCAGCAAGGCGAGCGCCGAGGGGGTCGAACTACCCGACGAGGTGGCGTTTTTCATCGCCAAACGCATCCGCTCGAACGTACGTGAACTCGAAGGTGCGCTGCGTCGGGTCATCGCGAACTATCGTTTCACGGGCAGGCCGATCAACCTTGCTTTCGCCAAGGAAGCATTGCGCGACCTGCTGGCCCTGCAGGAACGACTGGTTTCGATCGAGAACATACAGAAAACGGTCGCAGACTACTTTAAGCTTCGCGTCGGCGACCTGTTATCGAAGAAGCGCACTCGTTCGATAGCGCGGCCACGGCAAATAGCCATGGCCCTGGCGAAAGAGCTGACGAATCACAGTCTGCCGGAAATCGGCGACGCGTTCGGTGGGCGGGATCACACCACGGTCCTGCATGGCTGCCGCCGCATCGAGTCGCTTCGCGAGACGGATAAGCGCGTCGACGACGACTACGTCAATCTGTTGAGAACCCTGACAGGATGATGTGGATAACTGGTGGATAAGACCGGCGAGCATTTTTATCCACAGGCTGTACACAGGTCGCCGACCGGTAACCAGCAAGTATTGATAAGAGAAATGCTTGAGTAAGCCATTGTTTTTAATAGATAAATAAAAGTTATGCACAGGCGTCGATGCCCTTAATAATAACAATAAATATATATTTTCCAATATTTATTAACAGGTGGAAACCATGAAGTTTACCGCAGCACGGGAAGCGTTGTTGAAACCGCTTCAGGCCGTCATCGGCGTTGTCGAGCGTCGGCAGACGATGCCGATCCTGTCGAATATCCTGTTGGTCGTTAAAGACGGTCAGCTGTCGGTGAGCGCCACGGACCTCGAGGTCGAGCTCGTGGCACAGGCGGACGTCGACACGGATTCGGGCGGGGAAATAACGGTGTCGGGCAGAAAGCTCCTCGATATCTGCCGGGCGTTGCCCGAGGGCGCCGAGGTCCATGTCAGTGCCAGCGGCGAGAAACTCAGTGTTCGCGCCGGCCGCAGCCGCTTCAATCTCGCAACCTTGCCAGCAGCCGAGTTTCCGGTCGTCGAAGACATCAAGGCGGGGCAGTCGATCTCGGTCTCCCAGGAGTCGCTGGGACGGCTGATCGAGAAAACGCACTTTTCGATGGCGCAGCAGGACGTTCGCTATTACCTGAATGGCATGTTGCTCGAAACCGGGCAGGGCCGGCTGCGCGCGGTGGCGACGGACGGCCACCGGCTGGCTTTGAGCCAGGTTGGGGTCGACGGTTCGGCAGACGCCCAACAGGTTATTGTCCCGAGGAAGGGAGTACTTGAATTACAACGACTTATGAGCGGCGAGGGTGATGTCGAGCTCGAAATCGGCGCGAATCATGTCCGCGTTCAGCTCGACGGAATCCGCTTCACCTCGAAGCTGATCGACGGTCGGTTCCCCGAATACGAGCGCGTCATACCGAAAGAATCGACAAACGAGCTCAAGGCGGATCGCGGGGTGTTTCGCGGTGCCCTGCAGCGCACGGCAATCCTGTCGAACGAGAAATACCGCGGCATACGGCTCGTTATTCGTGACAGCGGTGTCATGCTGCAGGCGCACAATCCGGAGCAGGAAGAGGCCGAGGAGGAGCTCGAGGTCGAATACAGCGGCGAAGACATCGAAATCGGTTTTAACGTCAATTACCTGCTGGACGCACTTGGAGCCGTTGAAGGCGATGTTGTTACGCTTTCAGTGCAGGACAGCAACTCGAGCTGCCTGATCCGGGAGCCCGGCAACGAGGACTGCACGTTTGTCGTTATGCCGATGCGGCTGTAGGACCACGGTGCCAGCGCCGGGACGTCAATGATCCGTCGTTTTTCCGTCAGCAATTTTCGCTGCCTGGAACACGCCGAACTTGATCTGACACCGAATTTCAACCTTGTATACGGGGCTAACGCCTCCGGGAAGACGAGTCTCCTGGAGGCGTTGGCGTATCTGGGCCGGGGCAAGTCGTTCCGCGGTGCGTCGACCGATAACCTGGTTCGGCACGGGGAGAGGGCGTTCGTGCTGTTCGGCGAGACCGAGTGGGCGGGCCGCAGGCAGCGC
>JABDQH010000097.1 GCA_013042375.1 Woeseiaceae bacterium | reverse complement strand
TCAGCATGTTGCTGGCCTGGCTGGTCGCCGGGCGTGGCATCGGTGCGAGCGGGGCCATGACGCGTTTCGTGGCCTGGGTCCAGCACGGCCTGTTCCCGACAGCGACCGAGCAGAGCGAGTATTTCGGCCGCTACTTCGCCGACGGCGCGCATCCGCTCAACGACTACGTTGTGTTCATACTCGTGGGATTGCTGGCAGGCGCGCTCGTCGCCGCATTGCTGGGCGGAAGACTGCGCCTGGAGGTCCTGCGCGGTCCGCGTGCCTCGATTCCCATGCGTCTTTCGCTGGCGGTCGTCGGTGGCGTGCTGTGCGGCTTCGCGGCACGCCTGGCGCGCGGCTGCACCAGTGGCCAGGGCCTGGTCGGCGGCGCCGAGCTGTCGGTTGGCGCCTGGGTCTTCCTGATGTGTATCTTTGCCGGCGGCTGGATGGCCGCCTGGTTCGTGAGAAAACAATGGATATGATCTTCCCGCTTGCCAAGACTGGCGCGATCTCGGCTTCCACGAACCTGTGGCTGGCGATCCCGATCGGCTTCGTGTTCGGCTTCGCGCTGTTCCATGCCGGCTTCACGGACAGTCGCCGCATCGCGTGGGCGTTCTATTTCAAGCACGTCGGCGTCCCCGTCGTCATGTTCTCGGCCATCGTCACCGGCATGCTCGGCCTGTGGGGCCTGAGCCTCATCGGCGTGCTCGATATTTCGCAGGTCTACATGTTGCCGACGTTCCTGTTGCCCATGGCGGTGGGCGGCGTGATCTTCGGCATCGGCATGGTCGTCGGCGGCTACTGTCCGGGCACGGCGGCCGCGGCCGTTGCCACCGGCAAGATCGACGGTGCCGTGTTCATCGTCGGCTTCCTGATCGGCAGCCTCGTGTTCGGCGACTTCTTCCCGGTCTGGGGCGACTTCTTTAACAGCGATTACATGGGCGCGTTTCGGCTCGACCAGGCGCTGAGCATCGGTCTCGGCCCGGCTGTGCTTGGCGTCGTCGTTATCGCCGTCGGCGGCGGACTCGGCATGCGCTGGGTCCAGAAGAAGTTCTGGCCGGAGACGGAAACGGAGCCGCGCAACGTGGGAGACACCAAACTCCAGGGCGGCCTGATTGCCGTCGCACTGGTGATCGCGCTGACCTTCGCATTTTTCCCGACGGATTCATTTATTGACGATACAGTCGAGACCCCGTACTACATCGTTCCCCGCGCCGACACGGTAGCTGCCCCATGAAGCGACGCGAATTCATCAAGTTATCGAGCCTGATGGGGGCGGGCGCCGCCACCTCGCCCGCGTTCCTGCTCGGCGGCTGCGCCGCCAAACCCCTGCCCGGCACGGGAACGGTCACCGCGACGCCGACCGTCTGTGACATCTGCTTCTGGAAGTGCGCCGGGCACGTGTACAAGGAAGACGGCGAGCTCTGGAAGATCACGGGCAACGCCGACGACCTGCACAGCGGCGGCCGGCTGTGCACGCGCGGGACGGGCGGTCCGGGCGCCTATCTCGATCCCGATCGGCTCAAGAAGCCGTTGATGCGCAAGGCCATCGACGGCCGACAGACCTTCGTGGAGGTCGAATGGGACGAAGCCCTGGATTTCGTCGCGGACAAGATGAAGTCGATCGCGGCAACGCACGGGCCCGCGAAGCTGCTGATGCTGAATCACGGGGCGGGCAGTTCGCATTTCAGGCACCTGCTGCGTTCCTATGGCTCGGACAGTCGTGCCGAACCCGCATTCGCGCAGTGCCGCGGTCCGCGCGACGTCGGTTTTACCTTGACGTTCGGCGAGTCCGCAAGCTCGCCCGAGCGCACCGACATGGCGAATGCGCGCTGCATCGTGCTGATCGGTTCGCACATCGGCGAGAACCTGCACAACGGCCAGGTGCAGACCCTGGCCGAGGCGCTCAACAAGGACGTCACGCTGATCACCGTCGACCCGCGTTTCTCGGTGCCGGCCGGCAAATCGAAGCACTGGCTGCCGATCAAGCCGGGCACGGACATGGCGCTGCTGTTGTCGTGGATGCACGTGCTCATCGAAGAGGACCTGTACGACAGGGACTACGTCGAGCGCTACACGATCGGCTTCGAGCAGCTCGCCGAGCACGTTCGCAGCTATACGCCCGAGTGGGTCTACCTCGAAACCGGCATCAGGCCGGAGGTCATTCGCGAGACGGCGCGCGAGATGGCCAAGGCCGCGCCCGCGACGGTCGTGCACCCGGGCCGCCACGCGGTCTGGTACGGCGACGACACGCAGCGCAGCCGCGCCATCGCGATGCTCAACGCGCTGCTCGGGTCCTGGAATCGCAAGGGCGGCTTCTACATTCCCGAGAAAGTCGACCTGCCCGGTTACCCGCTGCCCTCCTATCCCGAGCCGCAGTACCGCACGGCCGACGCCTACCCGGGCAAGTGGCCGTTTGCGAGCCAGGGCGTCACCAACGGCGTCATCGAGGCGTCGATCGGGGAAGATGCGTTCTTCAAGGGCTGGCTCGTCTACGGCACCAACCTGCCGCAGACGATACCCGGGATCGAACAGAAACTGCGCGACGCCGCGGATTCCCTCGAACTCGTTGTCGTCGTCGAGACGATGCCCTCGGAGATGACCGGTTATGCCGACGTCATCCTGCCCGAGTGCACCTATCTCGAGCGATACGACGAGCTCAGGAACTCGGGCGAGCGCCACCCGTCGCTGGCGCTGCGCATGCCCGCCTTCGAGCCGCAGGGCGAGAGCAAACCGGGCTGGTGGATGGCCAAGCAGCTGGCGTCCCGTCTCGATCTCGACGAGTACTTCCCCTGGGACGACTTCTCCGAGAAACTCGACTGGCAGCTGCAGCAGGTCGGATCGTCACTCGCGGAGATGCAGAAGATCGGCGTCAAGAACTTCCCGCGCAAGACGCCTCTTTACTTCCAGGAGGGCGAGCGCGTCCAGTTCCGCACGCCGAGCCGCAAGATCGAGCTGTACTCGAAACAGCTCGCCGCCAAAGGCTTCGACCCGATGCCCGTGTACACGCCGCCGGACCCGGTGCCGCAAGGCTTCTATAGGCTCAACTACGGCCGCATGCCCGCGCACACCTTCGGCAAGACGACCAACAACCCGCTGCTGTTCGAGCTCGCGCCCGAAAACCAGCTGTGGGTCAATCCGCTGGTCGCGAACGAGTGGCATATAGCGAGCGGCGACTACGTCAGGCTCGGCAGTCCCGCCGGCGTCGTCAGCAACAGGAT
>JABDQH010000091.1 GCA_013042375.1 Woeseiaceae bacterium | reverse complement strand
GAGTTCTCACCGGCCGACCCGAGCAAATACAACAACCTGTTCTTCGGCCCGTTCCAGGGCACCGGCGGTTCGTCCTCGATCGCGAACTCCTGGATGCAGCTCCGCCAGGCCGCCGCGGGCGCGCGCGCGATGCTCGTCGATGCCGCGGCCGCGCGCTGGCAGGTGCCGGCCGGTGAAATCACGGTCGCAGGTGGCGTCGTCACCCATGCGGGGTCGAACAACGAGGCGAGCTTCGGCGAGCTGGCTGCGGCTGCCGCCGACATGACGCCGCCGGCCGAACCCGCGCTCAAGGATCCGCAGGACTTCACCCTCATCGGCACGCGCGTCCCGCGTCTCGATTCAAACGCCAAGACCGACGGCAGCGCGAAGTTCACGCTCGACCTTACGCGGCCGGGCATGCTGACGGCGCTCGTCAGCCACCCGCCGAAGTTCGGGGCGACCGTCGAGTCGTTCGATGCATCGGCGGCGCTCGATGTCCCGGGCGTCACCGACGTCGTGCAGGTCCCGACCGGTATCGCGGTCCTCGCCGACAATTTCTGGGCGGCGAAGAAAGGCCGCGATGCGCTCGAAGTCACCTGGTCTTTTGCGGCGGCCGAGCAGCGTAGCAGCGGCGAGCTGATGGACGAGTACAAGCAGCATGCCGAACAGGCCAGCCTGGCGGCGCGCAAGGACGGCGACGTCGAGACCGTGTTCGCCGATGCGGACAACGTGATTCGGCGCGAGTATGCATTCCCCTACCTCGCGCACGCACCGATGGAGCCGATGGACTGCATCGTTGAGTTGCGCGAGGATGCCTGCGAAATCTGGACCGGTTCGCAGCTGCAGACCGGTGACCAGTATGCCGCGTCCCAGATAACGGGCCTGCAGCCTGAGCAGATCATTATCAACACGCAGTTCGCGGGCGGCAGCTTCGGCCGTCGCGCGGTCCCGACCAGCGACTATGTGTCTGAAGCGGTCACGATAGCCAAGGCCATCGACGGGCGGGCCCCGGTCAAGCTCATGTGGACGCGTGAGGACGAGATGACGGCGGGCTACTACCGACCGATGAGTTACCACCTCATGGAGGCTGCGCTCGACGGGGACGGCAACATCAGCGCTTGGCGTCATCGCCTCGCGATGCAGTCGATAATGACCGGCACGGCGTTCGAGGGCCTGGTGCAGGATGGAATCGACTCGACGTCGGTCGAAGGCTCGAAGCAGCTACCGTACGCGATCCCGAATCTGCAGGTCGACCTGCACACCGTCACGGGTGTCGGCGTGCCGGTCCTGTGGTGGCGATCGGTCGGCCATACGCACAACGGGTTCGTCACCGAGGCTTTCTTTGACGAGCTGGCCGCCGCGGCCGGCAAGGATGCCTACGAGCTGCGTCGCGACTTGCTCAAAGACCATCCGCGGCATCTCGGTGTGCTCGAACTCGCAGCCGAGAAAGCCGGCTGGGGCGAGGACCTCGGCCCCGGACGCGGGCGCGGTATCGCCGTGCACGAGTCGTTCAGCTCGTTCGTTGCCGAAGTCGTCGACGTGACGGTTGGCGACGATGGCGGCTTCACGGTCGACAGGGTCGTCTGCGCCGTCGACTGCGGCATCGCGATCAACCCGGACATCGTGAAGGCACAAATGGAAGGCGGCATCGGCTACGCATTGTCGGCCGCGTTACGCGAGGCCGTGACGTTGACGGGAGGTCAGGTGGATCAGCGCAATTTCGACAGCTATCGCCCGCTGCGCATCGACGAGATGCCCGACATCGAGGTGCACATCGTGCCGTCCGCCGAGGCGCCGACCGGCGTCGGTGAGCCGGGCGTGCCGCCGCTCGCGCCGGCGCTCGCCAATGCGCTCGCCGATGCGACCGGCAAACGTGTCTACCGCATGCCGATCGGTGAGAAACATGTGTGACGAGCAAACCAACAAAGACGCCGAGGAGTGGCTGCGCCGCAAGGGGCTGACCCGGCGCGACTTTAACAAGGCAGGCGCCGCCGCCGCGCTGACGATGCTGTTGCCGCCCGTGGCGAATGCGTATGACGTCGTGGAAGAAGATGTCCTGGTCGGTACGCCCGACGGCGAGGCGGACTGCTATTTCGTGCGTCCCGCCAGCGGCAGCCATGCCGGCGTCATCGTCTGGCCCGACGTCAAGGGCATCCGCCCCGCGTTTCGTGCCATGGGCAAGCGCCTCGCGCAGTCGGGTTACTCGGTGCTCGTCGTCAATCCCTACTATCGAACGCACAAAGGGCGGATCCTGAACGATGGAGAGTCGTATCGCGATCCTGACGTGCGCGCACGCATCATGCCGCACCGACAATCCCTGTCGCCCGAAACCTGCGTGATCGACGGCAAGGCTTTTGTCGAGTTCCTCGATGGGCAACCGTCGGTCGATACGAAGCGCAAGATCGGCACGGCCGGCTACTGCATGACGGGTTCGTACACGATGCGCCTGGCCGCGGCCATCCCCGAGCGCATCGGGGCGGGCGGTTCGTTCCACGGCGGCGGGCTGGCGAACGACAAGGAAGACAGCCCGCACCTGCTCGCTCCGCAGATGGAAGCGGGGTTCCTGATCGCGATCGCCGAGAGCGACGACAAGCGCGATCCCGAGGCGAAGCATCTCCTTCGCGAAGCGTTCGATGCGGCCGGAGTCGAGGCGGAGATCGAGGTTTACGAGGGCACGGCTCACGGCTGGTGCCCGCCGGACTCCGAGGTGTACGACGAGGCGCAGGCCGATCGCGCCTGGAGTCGCCTCCTGGCGCTGTTCGAGAGGGAGCTTGCCTGAGCCATCGTTGCTAGACTCCGCAGCATGGCCAGATTGATCGTCTACTACGCCCATCCGGGCCACAAGTACTCGCAGGTCAACCGCCTGATGGCGCGCGCCGCGGCCGCGGTTGACGGCATCACCTTCGTCGACCTGAATCACGACTACCCGCGCATGGACATCGACGTCGATGTCGAGCAGCAGCGCCTGCTCGATCACGATGTCATCCTGTTCCAGTTTCCGCTGTTCTGGTACTCGACGCCGTCGATCATCAAGGAGTGGCAGGACCTCGTGCTCGAGCACGGCTTCGCCTACGGTTCGGGGGGCGACCAGCTCGCCGGCAAGCGCATGATGCTGGCGGTGACGACGGCCGGTCCCGAAGATGCCTACACCCACAGGGGCTATCAGCACTACCCGCTGCGCACTTTCCTGACGCCGCTCGAGCAGACCGCGCGGCTGTGCAAGATGATGTTCCCGGCGCCTTACGTGCTGTATGGCGCACTGAAAGCGCCGAAGACAGGTCTTGCCGAAGCGCATGTCGCAGGTTACCGGCAGCTGCTCGAGGCCATTCGCGACGATCGCTTCGATTTCGACGCCGCGGACACGATGGACATCGTGCAAGTCGACAACCTGCCGATCACGATGGAAGCCTGAGCATGGACGGATTCCTGTTACTCGCGTTCCTGTTCCTCGTGGCGGGCGTCGTCGCCGTGCCGATCGCGTCGCGGCTCGGGCTGGGCTCGGTGCTCGGCTACCTGATCGCCGGCATCGCGATCAGTCCGCTGCTGCAGCAGCTGCACGTTGACGTCGTCAGCATCCAGCACTTCGCCGAGTTCGGCGTCGTCATGATGCTGTTCCTCGTCGGTCTCGAGCTGGAACCGCGCATGCTGTGGTCGATGCGGGACAAGCTGCTCGGGCTCGGCGGGCTGCAGGTGACGATCACTGCGGCCGCGATCATGGGCATCGCGATGCTGCTCGGCCAGCCGTGGTCCATCGCGCTCGCGGTCGGACTGGTCCTGTCGCTGTCATCGACCGCCATCGTATTGCAGACGCTCAATGAAAAGGGCTTGATGAAATGCGATGGCGGCCAGTCGAGTTTCTCGGTGCTGCTGTTCCAGGATATCGCCGTCATCCCGATGCTCGCGTTCATCCCGCTGCTGGCATTGCCCGAGCTGGCGGAGGTCACTGTCGCGGCGGGTGATCATGCCGGGGAAGGGACGCACGGCACCCTGAGCCTCGTCGACCGCCTGGCGGGCTGGCAGCGGGCGCTCGTGACGGCAGGGGCGATCGGCCTCGTCGTGGTTGGCGGCACCTACCTGACACGCCCCATTTTCCGCTTCATCGCCGTCGCGCGTTTGCGCGAGCTGTTCACGGCCTTTGCGCTGCTGCTCGTCATCGGCATTGCGTTGCTGATGACCGTTGTCGGCCTGTCGCCGGCGCTCGGCACGTTCCTCGCCGGCGTGGTCCTCGCGAACAGCGAATACCGTCACGAGCTCGAGAGCAACATCGAGCCGTTCAAGGGACTGCTGCTTGGCGTGTTCTTCATCACGGTCGGGGCAGCGATCCAGTTCGACCTGCTGGTCAGCAACCTGGGCGCGGTAATCGGCATGACCGCCGGCCTGATCGGCCTGAAGATGGCGGTGCTCTATGCGCTCAGCCGCGTGTTCGGCATCTCGGGCGCGGACCGCTGGCTGTTCACGCTGAGCCTCGCCCAGGCCGGTGAGTTCGGCTTCGTCCTGTTGTCGTTAACGGTCGCGAGCTCGGTTATCCCGGTGGCGCTTGCCGAGCAATTGTTGCTGGTTGTCACCCTGTCGATGCTTTTGACGCCGCTGTTGTTCATCATCTACGACAAGTTGATCGCACCGCGATTCGCCAAGACGCAAACTCGCGAGGCCGACGAGATCGACGAGACCGGCAGCGTCATCATCGCGGGACACGGCCGCTACGGCGGCATCATCAATCGCATACTGCTGTCGGCGGGTTACAAAACCGTCGTGCTCGACTACCGGTCCGAGCAACTCGAAATGCTGCGTGCATTCGGCGTCAAGGTGTACTTCGGCGATGCGATGCGGCCCGATCTGCTGCACGCAGCGGGTATCGAGGAGGCAAAGATGCTGGTCATCGCGATCGACGAGCGCGAGAGCGCGACCGAACTCGTACGCTACGTGACCGAGAACTACCCGCACGTCCACGTCGTCGTCCGGGCCATCGACCGCCACCATGTTTACGAGCTTTGGAATGCGGGCGCGAGGGACATCATCCGCGAGACCTTCGACAGTTCGCTGCGCGCCGGTCGCTCGGCGCTGGAGGCGCTGGGCGTGCACCCATACGATGCCGAACGCCAGGTGCGCGGCTTCGTGATCAACGACCGCGAGCAGATGTTCGAGATGGCGTCCCTGTACGATCCGGAAATCCCGGCGCATGAGAACCCCGAGTACGTCGAGGGCACGAAACGCTACCTCGAGCGTTACGAAGAGGCCATGCGCGGCAACAGTGCCGCATTCGGCAGCCGCCTCGACCGCGGCTGGGTGCCTCCGACGCTCGATGACCTCGAGGCGGAACAGGGAAGCGGCGGGACTGATTAACGCAAATCGAGGTTACGGAATTGAAACAGGACTACTTACAGATACGCGTGCTGGAAGTCGCGCCGCAGGTATATGTCTCGGGGCAGTTGTTCGAGACGGACATGAAGCTGCTCGCGAAGCAGGGTATACGCACGATCATCAACAATCGTCCCGACGGCGAGACGCCCGGACAACCGCCGTCGGCAGAACTCGCCAAAGCCGCGGGAGAATACGGCATCACGTTCGTGCACTTTCCGGTCGAGGCCGGCAAGCCCAAAGAAGAAGAGGTCGCCGCGTTCGCCAAAGCCTGTGAAGATCTCAAGCGGCCGATCCATGTATTCAGTCGCGCCGGGGTTCGCGCGATCCGCTTATGGGAGACGGCCGAGGCGCTTTAGTTCGCGGCTAAAGCCGCTCCCACATGGGGTTTCGGTGGGAGGGCCTTCAGGCCCGAATTCGCAGTCCTAGGCTCCGCCGCCGGTGCGAAAACCGCCGCGACTGCGGCTCCGGCCGCCGCCACCGCCGCTGCGTCGGGGGATCTTGAAGCCGCCGCGACTGCCGCCGCTGCGTCTCGCCGGTCCCGGCCAGTGCCAGGTCGGCGGCCGCGAGGGCTTCTTGCGCCTGCGCCGGCTGCCCGGGCGCAGGATGCCGCCGCTGCCGAAGTCCGGCCACTCGCCGGCCGCATCGATGTAGCTCTGATAGCGGCGCAGCATGTTCCATAGTGCGCCGCCGCGGATCACGCCGCCGATCACTTCCTGGATCATCCGTTGGATCGCGTCGCTCTTGTCGAAGCGCGAGTGCAGGTCGTCGTAGCGATTGCGCTTGAAGTCGCGGCGGACGTTCTCGAGTTCCCGGATGCGCGCGAGGCGCTCGTTCTGCAGTTCGTGCGTTTCGCGCAACTCGTCCTCGAACTCGTCGTACTGTTGCCGCAGTTGTCGCAGTTCTTCGATGATGGCGTCGTCTTCGGCCGTCATCGTGCCGCGTGCGATGCGCGTCAGGTCGCTGATGTTGCGCGTTTCCATCGCCGCGGATATGACGCGTATCGCCTTGAGCAAATTGTCGTCTTCGCCGGCTGCGAAGCGGCCCTGTTCGGCGCGCAGCTCGCCGAGCGCGGCCTCGGCCGCGGCGATGTCCTCGTCCAGTTCGTCCTGGCGTTGCTCGAGTGCCTCGAGCCTCGCGCGCGCGTCCGGCACGCCCCGGTCCTGCGCAACGCGCTCCTCGATGTCCTGCAGCTTGTCGACTTCCGTATCGGCCGCATCGCGCGCGTGGTTGGCGTGTTCCGCAAGCCGTTTGGGTATTTCGTTCAGCATCCAGTAATTCGGGCGCGCGTCGTGGTACTTGCAGAGTCGCGCGACCCAGGCATCGAGCAGGCGCGCCAGCGGGTTGGCCTTGTAGGCCGAGGTACCGTAGCCGCGCCGCCACAGGTAGATGAAAAGCTCGTCGCTCTCGAAGGCTTCGCCCTTGCGGCTGCGGTCTTCGGCGGCGAGCTCGGCCTTTTCGAGGGCGCTGACCGCCACGGCATCGGCGTCCTGCGTCTGCTCGAGCTGGGCGAGGAACGTCGCGTCCTGTTCGAGGCTGCGCTGCGCGGCCGCCTCGCACTCGGCGAGCGCCTGTGCCGCGGCATCGACCTCGTCGTGCAGTGCTTCCCGGCGCGATTCGGCTTGCTCTATTGACTCGCGCGCGGCCTGGGCGCGGTCATTGAGCGCGGCCAGCAGTCCGTCGCGCGCGTCGAGGATACCCATGGCCTTGTGTGTCGCCGATTCGAGGTGCCCGACGACCTCGCCGCCGCGGGCGGCGTCCAGACGAATGCGGGCCATGCGGTCGATCGCGCGGGCCTGCTCAAGCTTGTTGCCCGAGAGCGAGCGCGACGTGGCCTGCAGCTCGATGTCCAGGCGATCGAGGTTGCGTCGCGCCCCGAAGAGCGTCTTGTCCATGCGTTTGAGTGCGTCGCGGCCCGTCAGCATTGTTACCAGTCCGTAATTGTTGCGCCGGTTGTCGGCACGCGATACTCGGGTTCGAGCCCGCCCACGGCCTTGGTGCCGATGACGTAGTCCTCGATGATGCCGTCGTCGCGCTTGTCCGCGGCCACGGCATTGAAGGTCTCGTCGTCGACGCGCATGCCCCACTTGCGGACGTTGTACAGGCGGCCGTCTTCCTCGTTGCGGATCTCGCGCCGCAGCACCTTGCCGTCGGGGTCGACGGCCTCGACGATCAGGTAATAGTTGCGGGCGTCGGGATTGATGTCGGGAACGCGCCAGATGGCCGAGTATTCGCCGGGCCGCGACACGATGCGAATCTCGTACGCGAGCAGGAGCTCCTGGCGCAGGGCCTCGAGCTCGCCGCGCAGGGCGTCGGCCTTGTCGAAGTCCCCGGAACGGATCGCCCCCTGTGCGCGGGCCAGCAAGTCCTCGGCCCGAGCCGTGGCGGGCTCGCTTTCCGAGCGGGCAATAACGCGGCTGTAGGTTGCCTCGATCTGGCCGGGCAGGGCAGCCTCGAAGCGGCTTTGCGGCAGCTGCACGGTGAAGAACCAGCCCGTCCAGATGATGAGCGCGAGGGCGGCGACGAGGGACAACGGTCGTAGCCAGCGTTCGCGGCGCACGTACATCCGGGCAAGCGACGCGGACAGACCGCGTGGCGTCGGCGTGTAGCCGAAGCGTTCTTGCTCGAGCGCATCGACGCCGGCCGCGAGCGCAGCGTCGGTCACTTCTATTCCCTGTGCCGTGTAGATTTCGCGCAGGCGCTCGATGAGGCGCTCGCGCCGGCCCACGGCGTCGAGCTCACGCTCGACGATGAGCTGCCGGTGGCGGATCGTGTCCACCACGTCCATCGCCACCATGAGGTCCTCGAGCGGCGCCTCGTGGCCGCCGGCTGTGGGTGCCGGGCTCATACGGCCCTGCTCAGATTCCCGTCGGCTGCGGTAACGTGCCGCCCTGCTGGATCAGCTTCGCGAGCCGCTGTTTGCCGTCTTCAACGGACTCGCGAATCTCGTCGGCATTCTTCGTCGCGAGCACGCGCATCTCTTCGATGATGTCGCGCGAGCGCGCCTGGAAGTTGACGACCGAATCGACGAGCTTGGCGACGGACTCGGCGCGGATCGTCGGACCGTAGCCCGCCCGCACCGCGGCTTCCTGTACCTTGCCGCCGATGTCCGCGAGGTCTTCGAGGCTCTCGGAGACGCCTTCCTTCATCGCCTCGAGCGACTTGGTGCTCTCGTGCAGGCCGAACATGCCCGTGAATGACGCGGACAGGGCCGTCAGGACGGTCTCGTTGGTGCCGAAGAACATGATCGCCTGCTTGTAGACGCGCTCCTTGGCGCTCGTCGTCTGCATCAGGCGCGCCATGATGAACTCCGACGTGTTGTAACCGACGGTCAGGTTGTCCGACAGGTCCTTGGCTATCTGGTAACGATCCTCGTCGAACTGCAGTTCGCGGACTTTCTCGTCGCGCGCGAGTTCGAGGGTTGCCCGCTCGGCCATGTCCTCGCCGGCGTAAGCCGCTACCGCATCGTTGGCCTTGCCCAGTTCGGACTTCGCGGTCTCCCAGTGCTCCTCGGCTTTCTTCAGGACCTCGAGGGACAACACTTCCGAGCTCTTGAGCGCACCGCGGAAGTCCTGGTAGGCGTCGAGGATCGTCAACTCGCGTTCAATCTGCTCTTTCGAATCGGCCGCGACCTCGAGGTAGGTTTCCTTGATTTCGTCGAAGCGGTGCGCGATGTCGCCGCGCGTAGCTTTCATCCAGACGTTGCTGATGCGCTCGAACGTGTCGATCTTGCCGTCCTCGACCTGCTCGACCATGGTCTTGGCGTCTTCGCGGATCGAGTTAAACGAACCCGTGATCTTCTCGTAACGCTCTCCGAGTTTCATCGAGCTGACCTGTTCGCGCACGATCTCGTTGAACAACGAGGCCTGGCTAAGTGTGCGGGCGATCGCCGTGACGTTGGCCTCGTCGAGTTCGGTCAGGCGGTTCAACAAGGCGATGATCGGCGCTTCCTCGTTTTCGTCGGGAACGAGGCCGAGGTCACGCAACTTGGTCATGGCGCGATCGAAATACTGCAAAGCTGTCTTTTGCATGGGAACTCCTGCTTGTTATTCGCTCGTTATAAGGCGTCGGCGGCACGGAGCGCGACGCGACCACAGGCTGTGAATGGCCATTCTACCAGTTGGCGGCGGTTCTCGTGTGCCCGGACTCGTGGCGCGCGCCCGTCTTGAAAGAAATGCGGCCGCGCACATAAGTACGCGGCCGCCGGTCTAATTGTGAATCCTGATGTCAGAGATTGACATCGAGGCTTTTCACAACCTCCATGGCTATGTAGTTCGTGCCTGCCGGGAGGTTCTTGTCGAGCGCATACTTGCGAGCCGCGCCGAGCGTGCCCGGACCGATGATCCCATCAACCCCGGCCTTGTAGTAGCCCTTGTCGGCGAGAGACTTCTGTAGCGCGAGTATGTTGTCACGCGTCATGTTGACTTCGCACATGACCTGTCGCCATTCCAGGCGTTCGTCGCTGGTCTTCTCTGACTTCGATACCGTCTGGTACTCGGCCGGGATCGCGATGCGCCTCTCCTCGGCTTCCTTTACCAGCCTGGTCACCGCAACCGTGTCGTACTTGGCCGGAATCGTGACCTGCCGCGTCGTGGCGGGTTTCTTGACGACCGTCTTCGCAACGGTCTTGTACTCCGCCGGGATGACGACCTCTTCAGTGCGCGCGGGCGACACGAGAACACGCTTCTCGACGGTCTTGTACGTTGCCGGGACTTCGACGAGGCACATGATCTCGCCCGTATCCGTCACTGACTGGGACACGACGTTAGACGACTGGACTGTGGCCGGCCCCTTTTTCCATGCCGTATGCGCAGGCTTGTCGAGAACGCTTTCCGTCACCGTGTCGTACACTGCGGGCACTTCGACTATCTTCTTCGAGGCAGGCTTGACGAGGACGCGCTCTTCGACCTCGCCGTAAACGGCGGGGACGATCTCGAGTTTCGTCGATGCCTCTTTCACAAGTACCGTCTCTTCGCCAGTCTCGTAACGCGCCGGGATGATCTCGATGCGCTCGCCAGCCTCACGTGCCAGGACCTGCTCCGTCGACTGCTTGTAGCGCGCCGGAATCAAGACGCGCGCATAACACTCGCCTGCCTTCGGGTTTGGCGGAAACAGGCTGGATGCTGCCATCGTCGTGTTGTCGTTGCCTTTGCCATCGACGGCACGGGATCCGGCGTTGGCCAGTGCGCGCTCGCGATCGACAAGCGCGGCTTCGAGTTCGCCAATACGTCGCTGCGACGCTTCGAATTCGGCACTCGATACAGTGCCCGCTGCCACGTTGGATTGCGTGGTTTCGTCGGCCATGGTCGAACAGCCTGCGGCAATTGCTGCACCTGCAAGCGTTGCCAGTACCTTAACGGTCTTTACATGCATTCCCATTTCTCCTGGGTTCCAGTTTGGGGAGCAGGAGTATAGGGGCCGTCCGACGAACCAGGTCACGCTGTAACAATCGTTAACAATCTCGAATTTAGCCCCAGAATCGCGCCCCTGCGCGTGGCTTGGGTAAGTCCGATTGTGAACTTTTGTCACAGCGTGATCGGGGCGTTCGACTCCTCCCTACAATTCGTGAAGCCAAGTTGCGGAGAACCGAGCCATGGAATTCGTTGATAAGTACCTGCCCATGATCCAGGAAGGCGCCATTACCTATGGCCTGCTGTTCCTCAAGGCGATCGTAATATTCGTGATCGGTCGCTGGATTGCCAAGATCATAGTCAATATCGTGGATCGCCTGCTGCAGCGCAGCGGCATGGACGACATGCTCGTCAAGTTCCTGAAGAACATCATTTATGCATTGCTGTTGACCTTCGTCGTCATCGCTGCGATCAGTGCACTCGGCATCCAGACAGCATCGCTGGTTGCGGTCATAGGTGCCGCCGGCCTGGCTATCGGCCTGGCCCTGCAGGGCTCGCTCTCCAACTTCGCGGCGGGCGTCCTCATGATCATCTTCCGCCCATACAAGCTCGGAGACCTGGTCGAAGTCGCGGGCATTAATGGATTCGTCGAAGAGGTCGATGTCTTCACGACGACGCTGCGCACGCCCGACAAGACCAAGATCATCATCCCGAACGGGCAGATCATGAATGCCGAGATCACCAACTACACCGAGGCTGAGGATCGCCGCCTGGACCTCGAGGTCGGCATCGGCTATGGCGATGACATCGACAGCGCGAGGCGCGTACTGATGGACGCGGTCAAAGCGAGTGAATACGTGCTCGACGAGCCGGCGCCGAAGGTATCCGTGGCCTCGCTGGGCGATAGTTCGGTCAATCTCGCCGTGCGGCCGTGGGTCAAGTCGGCGACATATGCGCCGGCGTCGCACGAGGTAACCGAGCGGATCAAGAAAGCGCTCGATGCTGCCGGCATCAGCATCCCGTTCCCGCAGCGCGACGTGCATATGTATTCGCACCAGGATTGACCGGGAGAATGCCGCAGCCGGTCCCGGCTGCGGCACGTATCCGCGGCGCCTGGCAGTAATGCGTCGCAGGCCGGTTCGCCGTCAGTGCAACAGGCTCGCCATGCGGCCGCGATACTGCCGGACCCGCGGGTCGTCCCCGAGCAGCTCGAACACGCGTAGCAGACCCTCGCGCCCGGCGTCGTCGCCGAAACTGCGGTCTTTCTGCAT
>JABDQH010000068.1 GCA_013042375.1 Woeseiaceae bacterium | reverse complement strand
ACAGCAGCGGGACCGTACGGATGATCCCGCTGCAGATCGTCATCATCGCGCTCGGACTGCTTTTCTCGCCGCCGGTCTGGCGAGGCATCATGCTCATGCGAACAAGCGGGTAGAACATGGCCAAGGTGCGTACGAGGACCTTATTTTCCGACGACAAAGTCACCGTCACTGCGGTGGAGTCCATGGAGTTCCAGGCGGATAGATCGAATCGCAGGCGCTTCGTGGTAGGAAGCCTGCGGCCGCTCGCGGTCATCGTGAAGGAGGCAGGCGGGAGTTGCCGAACGCTACCTCTCGTAGACGACATTGCCGTCGACGATCGTCATGAGGATCTTCCCGTCCAGGATGCCTGACGGACTCTCATCCGCGAGCACGAACGGGTCGATGTCCATGACGGTAAGGTCCGCCCAGCGGCCTACGGCAACGATGCCGGTATTGTCTTCGCGAAAACTCGCGTAGGCCGACCAGTTTGTATAGGCACGCACCGATTCGTCGGAACCGAGCCGCTGTTCCGGGTACCAGCCACCCTCTGGCTCCATGTTCTTGTCCTGGCGAGTGATGGCCGAGTGCAGCCCGTAGAAGATGCTGTGATCGGAACCCGGGTTGTCGGCATTGAACGTGATGTCCGCGCCGGCGTCCCGCAGCGAGCGCCACGCGTAGGCGCCGAGAATTCTCTCGGACCCCAGGCGCTCCTCGGCCCATGTCTTGTCTTCCATCGCGTGCGGCGGCTCCATCGAGGCAATGATGCCGAGCTGCCCGAGCCGCGGGATGTCGTCAGGGTGAATGACCTGCGCATGCTCGATGCGATGGCGGTTACTGCGCGTCGACGGATGCTGCTCGAACACGCCTTCGAGGATGTCGAGCGCCTCGCGATTGCCGGCATCGCCGATTGCGTGAATCGCTACCTGGAATCCCGCCTGCATCGCCGCGGCGTTCAGCGCCTCGTCGAAACCGTAATCGTCGCCGCTGACGCCGCGATGACCGGGCTGGTCTTCGTAGTCGTAGAGAAGCCGCGCGCCGCGCGAGCCGAGGGCGCCGTCGTAATAAGCCTTGACGGCACGCGTCACCAGCATGCTGTCGTCGTCGGCATCGGGACCCTTGTCGATCCATCGCCGAATGAGCGCTTCGTCACGCAGCGACAGCATGGCGTACACGCGAATCGGCAAACGGCCTTCTTGCTCGAGCTGTTCGAGGATGCTCATGCCGCGTGAGCTCACGCCCGCCTCGTGCACGGCCACATAGCCATCGGCGGCCATCTGGTTCAGGCCGATCAGGAGCTGCTTGATCAGTGTGTCGCGCGGCGGCGGCGGCACGATGGCATCGAGCATCGTGGTCGCGCGGTTCAGGAACAGACCGCTCGGCTGGCCATCCTCGCCGAGCCGCATCTCACCACCGACCGGGATTTCGCTGTCCGCGGTAATGCCGCCGGCATCGAGCGCCGCCTGGTTTGCCCAGGCCGCGAACCCGTGCAGGCTGTCGAGAAAGACCGGGTGATCCGGGACCTCCTGGCTCAGCAGCACCTTGTCCGGATAGCGATCGGCCCAGGCGCCTTCGTCCCATCCCGCACCGAGGATCCACTCACCGGGCGAAACCGACTTCGCACGCTCCGCGACCAGCGCGACGGCCTGTTCCTCGGTGGCAACGCCGGTAAGATCGACGGCGTCGAGTTTCGCGCCGAGATCGAACACGTGCGTATGCGAGTCCACGAGGCCGGGGATAACGGTGGCACCGGCGAGGTCGACGATACGGCTCGACTCGCTCTTGAGCGATAGCGCATCGCGCGTGCTGCCGACAAATACGATCCTGCCGTCTTTGGTCGCGACTGCCTCGGCATCCGGGTGCCATCCTGAGTCGGCATGCGGCGCATCGGGCGCGGGCGTGCCGTCGGGGCGGGGCTCGCCCCAGTCAAGCGTATAGACGCGCGCGTTGGTCAGGATCAGGTCGGCCGCGTCCGCTTCGCCGACTTCGGCCGGATCCGGCGCGCAGGCGGCGAGCATAGCGAGCAGCGCGGCCGAAGG
>JABDQH010000051.1 GCA_013042375.1 Woeseiaceae bacterium | reverse complement strand
CGGCTGCCGATATCATCAAGCACGCGATGATCGACGTGCACGCGTGGTTGCTCGACAGGGAACCCGGTGCGCGCATGATCATGCAGGTACACGATGAGCTCGTGTTCGAGGTGCACAAGAAGGCCCTCGAGACCGTGACGGCCGAAGTCACTCAGCGCATGAATGCCGCCGCAAAGCTCAAGGTGCCGCTCAAGGTGGACGTGGGCACCGGTACGCACTGGGACGAGGCGCATTGAGTACGGCGCAGGGGCAGCGGGGATGTCACCACTTCACGATCGGAGCAGTGACGCCCCGCCCGTGCGACTGAGCTCACGGAACTTCCGATATTCGGGCGCCTCTAATTCAATGAGTGCGTAAGTCACTCGCCTGTTTACCTCCCTAGACAGGCGTGCACCAGGTACCCCAAGCCTGTTGCTTATCTTGGCCCCGGGCGCCGCTGGCGCTCCGGGGTTCTTTTTATTCGAGCCCCAGGAATTCCTCGAGTTTGGCGCGCGCCTGGCCCTCGCCCTGGCGGCTCAGCGCCGAGAACTGCTGCACCGTCGCGACGTCACCGAGTTCGCGCCGTACCTCGAGCAGCGCACTGGCGGCCTGGCCGCGCTTGAGCTTGTCGGACTTGGCCAGTAACACGTGGACGGGCAGCCCGACCGTCTCCGCAAAGCTGAGCATCTGCCGGTCGAAGTCGGTGAGGCGGCGGCGGATGTCGACGATCAGGAACAGGCCGCGCAGCGAAGCGCGCGTCTCGAAGTAGTCGGCGATGAGGTCGGCCCAGTGGTCCCGCTTCTTTTCCGAGACCCGGGCGAACCCGTAGCCCGGCAGGTCCACGATGCGCGCACCCTCGCGCAGCACGAAGAAGTTGATGAGCTGCGTGCGGCCCGGGGTCTTGCTCGTTCGCGCGAACTGGCGCCGGTTCACGATCACGTTGATCGCGCTCGATTTTCCCGCGTTCGATCGGCCCGCGAACGCCACCTCGGCACCCTCGTCCGGCACGAAGCCGGCCGGTGCATTGGCGCTCTTGATGAAGCTGGCTCGAGGGTAGTGCGACATGGGTATGCCCCGCCGATTCCGTGTATAATTCGCGCTTGCTGAGTACAGGGCCCGGTCAGCAGTTTGACCGGTTCGGCGTCACGCAGCAAGGCGGCGCGCCGTCTTCCAACCCAGCGCGACTCAGACAGGAAATCTTTGTCAAAGCGATGGCCACGGCCAGCGCACTAAAGTAACGGTTAGAACACATGAACAAGAAGTTTGCTCCGCTCTTCGCGATGGCCGGATTAACAATGATGGCGGCAACAGCCCAGGCCGACAGCCTCGTCGCCGGGTCGGCACAAGCCGGCAAGGCGAAGTCGATTACGTGCGTCGCTTGCCACGGTCCGGAGGGCATCAGCGTCGTCAGCACGTGGCCGAGCCTCGCCGGTCAGGGCGCACCGTACCTGCTCGCCCAGCTCAAGGCATTCAAGGACGGCTCGCGCATGGATCCGGTCATGTCGGCACAGGCGATGATGATCGCCGACGAGGATATGGCTGATATCGCCGTCTATTTCGAAAGCCTGTCGGGCGCGGTGCAGACCGTGGCCGATCCTGACTCGGTCGATCGCGCCGAAGCCCTGTACCGCGGCGGCAACGCCGAGAACGGCACGGCGGCATGCATCGCCTGCCATGGCCCGTCGGGCCGCGGCAACCCGGCGGCCGGGTACCCGGCCCTGCAAGGCCAGCATGCGGTGTACACGGCCAAGCAACTGAACGATTACGCCAGTGGGACGCGCGCGACCGATGGCAAGACCCGCGTCATGCGTGATATCGCGGCGAAGCTGAGCCCCGAGGACATCGAGGCACTTTCGTCGTACGTACAGGGTCTGAGATAAGCATCTCGCGCGACTCAGGGAAATTACATGAAAAATCTATTCGTACTCTTCGCCGTCTCGCTCCTGTTTGTGGGTTGCGGAAACAAACAGGACGCGGAACCCGAAACCATGGAGACGACACGCGCCGAAGCAGCGGCCACCGAGGCGGCATCGGCAGCTGTCGAAGAACCCGCCACGGAGCAGGCCGACGAGGTGCTGCAAGTCGTGGAGGAATCGGCGGCCGACGAGGCAGAGTCGGAAGATGAGGTAATCAAGCTCGCGATGGCGACCGATCCGGCCGATGCCGTCGAGCGGGAGTGGAAGTACCGCGAAGGCGTGGACTATTTCCGCCTGGTTCCGGCACAGCCGACGATCGGCAGCGCCGACCGTATCGAGGTCTCCGAGTTCTTCATGTATAGCTGCCCCCACTGTTTCACCGTCGACGCGGCGGTCGAACAATGGTCGGCCGGTCTCGATCCCGCCGTGCGCTTCATGCGCGTGCCCGCGATCTTCAATCGGGTGGCACAGACGCACGCGCAGGCTTTCTTCGCGGCCGAACTGCTGGCCTCCAACGGCACGCTCGGGGACCTGGCCGCTTTTCACAACACCGTGTTCGTCGAGTTTCACAACCGCGGCAACCGGCTGTTGAACAAGGATGCCGTGCAGAAACTTTTCGATCGATTCGGGGTTCCGGCCGATGCATTTGAGAAAGCGTGGACATCGTTTCCGGTCGACCAGAAGATGCGCGTCGCGGCCGACCTCGTGCGCCGTTACGGCGTGAACGCGGTGCCGGCTTTCGTCGTCAACGGCAAATACCGGGTACCGAATACGGACAATGTCCTCGACATCGTCGACGAACTCCTCGTTCGCGAGGGCCTGCGCTAGCCGCTGTCCTCGGCAATAATCGTCAGGGCGCCGCTCTCCGAGCGGCGCCAGTACGTCCGGCGCAGCGCGGTCACGGTAGCGCCACCTTCCTCCACGATCTCCAGCCGAAATCGGGCCAGGAACAGCCCTGCCTCGACGGGATCCGCCAGCAGCAGCAGGTCGCTGATGCGCACGGCAGCAATGTCGCGGCTGCCCGCCGTCTCCAGGCTGAACGTCGACCACTCCTGCTTGTTCATGCCCCAGTGTCTGAAGTCGTCGTCGTAGAGCGCGAGCCAGGCGAACATGTCGCCCTCCTCGAGCGCCGCCGCCCAGCGCGTCACGGCCTGTTCGAGCGCCTCGCGCGTTGCGGCGACCGCCGCCGCGTCGACCCATGGCAACTCGGTACCGATGATGACGGGCGTGACGTTCGGCTCGAACGTGTCCTCCAGGGCGAGCAGGCGCTCGTTCGGCAGCGCGATGCAGCCGTCGGTGTCGAGCCGCGGTCGCCGTCCGTTGCGCCGGTCGACACCGTGGACCCAGATGCCGTCACCCGTTCGGCCGAGACGCCGGTCCCAGGCATTCGGATAGTCGAGCGGAAAAGCCGTCACGCCGTATTTTTCGTGCAGCCGGGACGTGTCGAGTTGTTCCGTCACGAAATAGATGCCGAGCGGCGTGCGCTGATCGCCGAGGCGCGTCTTGCCGATGCCGCCCTTGCCGATCGACATGTAGTCCTCGGCCACCCGGGTAACACCCCGCGCGTCGCGATCGAAGCGATGCAACACGGCCACCGACGTCTCGGCGACGAACGCGGTCGGCACGCTGTCGGGCAGGCGTATGATCCAGGCCGGCACGGCGTCGCCGGCGTCGGCACCGACCGGTAGCAGAAACAGCAGAATGGCGATTACCCTCGGCATCCTGAGGATAGTACAGGGCCGCCACGGCCATGCTAAGGTCGAAATCCGAGGTCCGTCGCAGAGGTAATCACGTGAAGTCTTTCGCCCTAGTACCGGCGCTCGCCCTGCTCGCAGCCGGCGCCCACGCCATGAACCCCACGGACGCCGCTTTCGAGACCCTGGCCGATGAGTACGTCGCCGACCTCGCCAGCCTCTCGCCCGTCAACGCGACCCTCGTCGGCGATCACAGCGCCGACGGCGAACTCGACCAGGTCGATGCGGCGGCTCGCGAGGAAGTGCTGGCGCTACTCAAACAGTATGCAGCAGCGCTCGAGGCGCTCGACTTCGATGCCCTGTCGCGTGCCAACCAGGTCGACGCCGCGCTGCTCCTGCACGAGCTCGAATCCAACATCTGGTCGATCGAGACGCTACAGGAGTGGGCCTGGAACCCGCTCTATTACGTCAGGATCTCGGGCAGCGGCATATACGGTTTGCTGGCGCGCGACTTCGCCCCACTTGAAGCGCGGCTGGCTTCGGCCGCCTCGCGCCTCGAACAGCTACCGCGCTTTCTCGAGCAGGGGCGTGCCTCGCTCGATCCCGGACGCGTGCCGTCGGTGCACGCCGAGACCGCCGCGCAGCAGAACGCCGGGCTGAACTCGATCATCGACAACATGATCGTCCCGCATCTCGACCAACTCGGGGCCACGGATCGCGCACGCGTCGAAACAGCCATCGAAACGGCCCGCGACGCGATCGCGGAACACCAGGCCTGGCTCGAGGACGAACTCGTGCCCCGGGCCCGCGGCGACTTCCGCATCGGCGAGGCGCTGTATGACGCCAAGCTGGCATTCGCCCTGAATTCCCCGCTGTCGCGCAAGGAGATCGCGGCGCGCGCCGAGCGCGAGTACGAGGAAGTGCGCAACCGCATGTACGAGGTCGCGCAGACCGTCTATCTCGGCCTTTATCCAATGACGGCGTTCCCCGACGACCCCGACGAGGCCTACAGGCAGGCGATCATCCGCGCCGCGCTCGAACAGGCCTACCGGGCCTTGCCGCCGCCTGACGGCATCGTCGAAGTCGCGCGCCAGCAGCTGCAGGAGGCGACAGACTTCGTTGTCGAACACAACCTCGTCGAGATGCCCGGGGAACCGGTCGAGATCATCGTCATGCCGGAGTTCCAGCGCGGCGTATCGGTCGCCTACCTCGACCCGCCCGGCCCGCTGGATCGGGACCAGCCGGCTTTCTATGCCGTGGCACCCTTGCCCGCGGACTGGACCGCAGACCAGGTCGAGTCCTTCCTGCGCGAATACAACCTGTATTCGCTCCAGGACCTGACGATCCACGAAGGCGTGCCGGGGCACTACCTGCAGCTCGCGCTATCGAACCGCTATCCGTCGACGCTGCGCAGCCTGCTGTGGTCAGGTCCGTTCGTCGAGGGGTGGGCCGTGTATGCCGAACAGATGATGGTCGAGGCCGGCTACCAGGACAACGACCCGCTGCAGCGGCTCATTGCGCTCAAGTGGTACCTGCGCGCCGTGACCAATGCGATCATCGACGCGGCGATTCACGTCGACGGCATGACGCGCGACGAGGCCATGAAGCTCATGGTCGAGGGCGGCTTCCAGGAAGAACGCGAGGCCGCGGGCAAGTGGGTCCGGGCCCAGCTAACCTCGGCCCAGCTATCCACCTACTTCGTCGGCTACCAGGAACACGTTGGCATGCGCGCTGCGGTCGAGGCGGCCTGGGGTGACGAGTTCACGCTGCGCCGCTACCACGACCGCGCGCTCTCCTACGGATCGCCGCCCGTCAAATACGTACGGGCGCTGATCCTGGACGAGCCAATACCGCGCGACCGGGCGAGGTGAGGTCTGCGAACTTTACCCGGGCAAAATAGTCGAAATCCTGAGCACACCGGGTGGGGAGAGGTTTGACGCAGCAATCGAGGACACTGACTCGTTTCCTGGCAATGGCGACCGCCTTGCTCGCGACGTGGCAGCCGGCCGCGGCCATCCAGGGAACAGGGACCCTCGCGGGCGCTGCCGCGGAGTACGAACTGCTGCTCGAAGACGGCCAATTTCTCGAAGCCGCCGACGTTATCAAACGCCTTATAACCAGTCTCCTGCGGGACCCGACGCACGATCGCATGGTCTACGGTCACCTGCTGACCGAACTGGCGAGCGCCCAGCTGCACGGCGGCACGCCGGAGGCGGCGCTGCAGAATTACCAGCTTGCCGTCGACACCATTGAGGACGCACGCGACAGGCTCCACGACGGACTGATCGAGCCGCTGCTGGGCCTGAGCCGCAGCTACGCCGCGACGGGACGCTACATCGAGGCAATTCGTTCGTACCGCCGCACGCTACACGTGCACGAGGTCAATGCGGGGCTCCACGGCGAAGACAAGGGCGAGCTCATCGACGAGCTCAGTGAAAGCTATTTCGCCCTCGGCAAATTTGACGAAGCCAATGCGATGCAGGACTGGTACGTCAACCTCGTGGAACGCCATCATCCGGGCGCCGATCTCGAGCGGCTCGACTCCTTGTACAGCCGCGCCGACATGCTGGCGAGGACCGGGCAGAACTACAACTCGGCCGGTGCCTACCGACGCATCATCGCGCTGATCGAGAAGGCCGACGGACCCTATTCGCTCGAGCTCGTGCCCGCGCTCGGCGCCATCTCCGACCTGCTCGCCAACAACCGCATCATGGATGGCGAGGACGGCGGCGAAAAGGCCATGCGCTACCTGCGGCGCGCGGTCGCAATATCCGAGAGAAGCGCGGCGGCCAGCATCCCGATCAAGGCCGACACGCAGATCCTGATGGGCGACTTCCTGAGTCAACAGACACCGAATCGCGACGCCGTCGTGCGCTACTACCAGCGCGGCTGGGACCTGCTCAGCACCGACGAGCAGTACCACGAGTTGCGCGACAGCCTGTTCAGCCGGCCTCTGCACCTCAACGAGATTCCGCCGGCCAGCCCGTCGGCCATGCTCAAGCTCCTCGAGAAAGCAGCCGACCCCGGCGCGGCCACGAACGGCCGCATCGTCGTGCGTTACGACGTTGACGCCGGCGGCCGGCCGGACAACATTCGCGTCGTCGAGTCGGTGCCCGCCGGCCTGCACGACTACATGGTCGTCAACCACGTGCGCCGCTTCGCCTTCCGGCCACGGTTCGCCGACGGGCGCCCGGCGCGCACGCCGAACCAGGCATTCGAGCTGCACTATTCCTGGGACGAACAGGCAGCGCCCGGGAAAGTCCGGCAGAATACGGTCGAGGTCGAGCCAGTCGGCTCGATCGATTGACCGGACCCTGGGATGCAACAGATCAACCAGGCGCTGACGGCCGGCTACGCGGCCTTCCAGCGCGGCGCGTTCGACGAGGCGCGGCGCCACCTCGAGGACATCGATCACGTCAAGGCAATCCACTTGCTTGGGCTCGTGGAAAAGAACGCCGGCGATACGGCGGCCGCTGCGCGGCTGTTCGAGCGCGCGGCCGAGCTCGATCCGCAGGATCCCGAGATCGCCAACAATCGGGCGGCCCTCGCTCGCCAGAACGGCGATGTAGCGCTCGCCGAGTCCGAGTTCCGGCGCGCGCTGGCCATCAACCCCACTTTTCGCCAGGCGAGTACCGGGCTCGGCCGGCTGCTTATCGATACCGAACGCTGGCAGGAAGCGCTCGAGCTGTACGAGCCGCTCGTAGCGGCGGACTCCGGCGACGTCGTGCTGCGTTACGGGCTGGCCACTGCGATCCTCAACCTCGGGCGCACCGAAGAGGCCGCGGACCTGTTCGATGCGCTTATTCGCGAAGGCAACGAGCAGGCGGAGATCCGTTTCATGCGCGGGCGCGCGCGGCTCGAATTGAACGAGGTAGACGCCGCGCTCGAGGACCTTGTCGCCTCACACGTTGCCCAACCGTCCAACTTCACGCTGCGCGCGTTGGCGAGTACCTACTGGATGCAACGCAACGAACGCGCTTTTCTCGACCTGCTCGAGCATTCGGCACGGGTTCCGGAACTTGCCGTGACGACGGCCGAGATCTTTCGGCAAAGCGGCGACCCGCAAAAAGCGCTCGACGTCCTGGCGGGGGCCCGCGAAGTTGCGAGACTGCCGGCAGAAGGCTGGTCCGTGGCGGCGACCGCGCACGTCGATCTCGGCGAGGCCCGCGAGGCCGAGGCGGCAGCGCGCGCCTGTCTCGACGACAACCCTGCCGATCGCCTGATTATCGGCAGCCTGCTCACGAGCCTGCTGATGCAGGGCAAGGCCGAAGAGGCGATGCCCATCATTCGGCGCATGCGCGAGAGCGAGCCCGACGGCCAGCACTGGATCGCGTACGAAGCCACGGCCCTGCGCCTGATGGGGTCCGAACGTTACCGCGAACTCGTCGATCTCGACCGTTTCGTACGCCCGTATGAACTGCCGGTTCCCGACGGCTTCGAGACGATCGAGGACTTCAATGCCGCATTCCTCGAGGCGCTCGAGCCATGGCACCAGTACGAGACCCACCCGCTCGACCAGTCGTTGCGCGACGGCAGCCAGACACCGCGCGACCTGACGACGATCGACGACCCGGTGATACAGGCGTTCTACCGCGCGCTGGACGTGCCGATCCGGCAATACATGGCCGACGTCGGCAGCGGCGACGATCACCCCCTGACCGCGCGCAACACGGGCGACTACCGGATTGCGGGCGCCTGGTCGGTGCGACTGCACGGCGGCGGGCGCCACGTCAACCACGTTCACCCCGAGGGATGGATCAGCTCGGCGTATTACGTCGCCGTGCCGGACGAGGCCCGCACCGACGCGGAACACGCCGGCTGCATCAAGTTCGCCGAACCACCGTTCGCCACGGTGCCGCCGACGCCGCCCGAGAAGTGGATACGACCGCGCGCCGGTGTCCTCGTCCTGTTCCCGTCATTCCTGTGGCACGGCACGCAGCCGATCCACGACGGCTCGGTGCGCGTCACGGCGCCGTTCGACGCCGTTCCGGCCTGAGATCGATCAGGCGGCCGCTTCCCTCGCGACGCGGCGCGCCATGAGGTGGCGCCAGTTCTCGAGCGAGTAGAGGTGCAGGTAGGAGGCCGAGAGGAATCCGGACGTGTGCAGCTCGTAAATGGCGTCCGCCGGCAGGTCGTCGAGCTTCTGCGCATCGATCGCCACGTAGTCGGCGAGCGGTTTCTCGTCGGCGTCGCCTTGCGAGCCATGCGACGCGCGCATCGTCGCGAGCAGGTCGAGTTCCACGAGCTTCCTGCAGTACTCGACGGTCCGCTGTCGCTCGCGCTCGAACTGCGTGCACAGCTCCATCAGGGCGCTGGTATGCTCCGACGGCTCGTTGCCGTTGAAGAACGGGTACTCGGGCGTCTCGCTGACGGATGCGGCGCTGCGATCCACGACGACGGCCATCTGCCCGCCGGCCTCCTTCGCGAACGTGAAAGGATGGCAGCGCAGGTAGGTCGGCAGGTAGGCAAACTCGTCCCAGTGCCCGTCGTCCTTGACGAACAGGTTGACGTCGTCGAGCAGGCCGACGACGGCGAGCGGCATCGGGTTCTCGAGCTCGGAGAAAATGATCGGATAGGTACGCTGGGCACTGCCGAACTCGATCATGGTCAGCGGCACGGCACGCACGTGCCTGACGAATTCGAACGGCCGGTCGGCCGGCGTGAATCCCATCGTCCCGTGCGCCTCGGGCGAGAGCAGCTCGGGCTGTTCGTACAGGAACATCTTGCCGCTCAGGCTCGACGACTTGTTCGACTTGGTCTTTTCATTCATGACTTGCTTCCTTGTGCGCCGTCACCTTCCACGCGACAGGCAGTTGATTTTCCGGGGTCTCGAATGGCGTGCAATGTACATCCTCGAGACCCCTGGCTTCAAACAGTCGCTGTACTTGCGCGACGTCGTCTGCAGACAGCGCGGCGGCGCACATGCGTTCCAGGCGATCTATGGTCTTGTCGAGCTCCCCGCGCATGGCATCGAGCCAGCCCGTGATATCCGCGAGATCGTACTGGCGCCGGTGCTCGTAGAGGCGGCGAAATCCCTGGAACAGGTAGGTGTGGATGCCCTTGCGATGCCGCCGCATGCCCTCGCCCACGGGCGTGGCGACGACCGCGAACTCGTCCTGGGCCCTCTTCAGCTGGGCCTCGTCGCCGGAAAACGCCGCCTTCGCCAGCACGATCGCGGCGTCGATGAAGCCTCGCTCACGTACGATGCGGGCCTCGCCCAGCTGCGCCCGGTTGTCGCTGTCGATGTAGCCGTCGCGATAATGACACAGCCCGACGAAGCGCCCGCCAGGAGCCACCAGCCGCGCCGCCTCGTCGAACGCGGCAACGCCCGCGTACTCGACGCCGAATTGCGTCACCACGAGGTCGAACGAGGCATCGTCGAGGGGAATGTCGTCGGCCGAGCACACGAGCGTCGTCACTTCGGGGATACGCTGGGCGAGTGACTCGAGCGCCGTGCGCGAGATGTCCGATGCGCTCAGGCGGTGACCGTGGTCGCCCGGCAGGTGGGCGAACACCGACCCGGCGCCGCTCGCGATATCGATGATCCGGGACCCTGCGGCCAGGCTCGTGAATGCCGCCTGCCAGAACTCCGCCAGCGCCGGGTGCGCCTCACCCTGCGCGTTGACGAAGACCTCGCCGCCGGCGCCTTCCTTCTCCCAGTACTCGGACCAGCCCTCGGGTGCGTCATTCATTATCGAATCTTGCCACAGGCAGGCAAAAAAAAACGGCGGGCATGAAGCCCGCCGTTTTCCTGACAGTTGTCAGAGGTCTACTTAGAACTCTGCCGTTGCACGCAAGAAGAACGTGCGGCCGAAGACATCGTAGGTTGCAGGATAGGTATTGGCCTGCTCCTGGTTGTCTCCGAGGATCGGCGGGCTCTCGTCCAGCAGGTTGTCGATACCGAGCGTCACGGAGTAGTTATCCGAGAAGCGGTACGTACCGGCGAAGTCGAAGTAGTTCGTGCCATCGATCTTTTCGGCGTAGTACAGAGCATCCGGATCGTCGTCCGTAACCTCGCCGACGTAGCGCCACGACAGCATCGCGGTCCAGTCGTCGTTCGACCAGTTGGCCGTCGCCCGGTGCTTGTACTCGGGCAGCGGCTCGCCGCAGATGGCGACACCGAACTTGCCGGCGCATTCATCGGGCTCGGCGCCCGCGAAAGCCGTGAACAACGACTCGGTCGTGTAGGTACCGACGTAGTTGATGCGCACGTCGCCACCCCACAGATCCATGTCGTAGCTGGCCAGGACGTCGAAGCCCTTCAGCGTCTGCTCGGCTACGTTCGCCGATACCAGCGATACGAACTCGATCGTACCGTCGCCGCGGCGCTGGATGACGTCACAGAACGGCGAACCCGCACCACCGACATCGGTGTCGTTGTAGCAGACATCGAGGACGTTGGCTGCGCCGCCGCCGAACTCCGACACGTAGCCGTCGATGACGATGTCGAAGTAGTCGAGGCTGAGGCTCAGGCCCTCGACGAACTCAGGCTGGAACACGAAACCGATCGTGTAGGTATCAGCCGTCTCTTCGAGCAGGTCCGGGTTGCCGCCCGTGATGGCGCGAACCTGGCCGGCCGGCAGGTTGATGGCCGGCGTGCCGACGACACCTGCGGGAACGCCCGTGGCAGTACAGACTGCCCTCGTCGCGTCATCAGGCTCGCCTTCGGCGGCACACGGATCGACCGCGGCCGGGAAGTTCTCACCCTGTGGCGAGAACAGCTCGCCGATGCTCGGCGCGCGTACGGCCTGGTTGAAGCCGCCGCGGACGCGGAAGCTGTCGACCGGGGCCCACGAAGCACTGACCTTGTAGGACTCTACATTGCCCGCCGTCGAGTAGTCCGACGTACGGAACGCGAGCTCCATGTCGAGCAACTCGGCGCCTTTCACGCCCGAGAGGATCGGCAGGTAGAACTCGGCGTACAGCGAATTGACATCGAATTTACCCGATACCGGCGGCGCGCCGTTGAAGCCGGCGATATTGCCGGAAGCCAGCGCCTGCGACGGGCGGAAGTCGAACTCGTCTTCGATGCGCTCGAAACCGAAGGCCGTGCCGATGGCACCGCCCGGCAGTTCGAAGCTGCCGAAGTCGCCCGAGAAGTTCAGTGCGTAGATCTTCTGCTCGTAGTCGAATGCCGACGAAACGAGTGTGCGAATGTACTCGGCGCCAGCGTCGGAGATGTTGCCCTGACCCCAGATGTTGATCGGCGAGCACGAGGTCGTCGCGCCGCTGCCGGCCGAGTTCGTGCACGAGGTCGGATCGTCGACGTCGACGAACATGGCCTGGTTGAAGCGGTTACGGTCGACGTTGCCGGACTGCGTTTCCGAGCCCGCGACGTTGCCGACCTGGACGTAGGCGTCCCAGCTCCAGCTGTCGTTGATCTCACCGCGCAGGCCGCCGAGGATCTGGAAGCTCGTGAACGAGCTGTCCGAGATACGCGGGCCGACTTCGAGCAGGCGGCGGCGTACGAATGCGCTACCCGAATCCGCAATACCGTTTCCGTCGGCGTCGATGATCGGCGTCGTCGTCAGGCGCGTATCGTCGTCGATGTCGTCCTCGTCCTCATCCGCGAAGGTCGCGTCGAACACACAGTTGAGACAGGTATTCGGCGCGAAGTCCGGATCGTAGCCCTCGTCTCCCGGCTCGAGCGGATTCTCGAGCGGCGAGAGTGACGAAGCACCATCGCTGTAGATAGCGTCGATACGAGCACCCAAACCCACGGCGTCGGTGTTGTTACCCGACAAGACCGTCTGGGCGTCAGCCGCCAGGAACGGGTTGCCGTCGATCGGGAACGACGTCGTCTGGAAGATCGGCGTCGGCGCGAGCTGCTGCGGCACCTTCGAGGATGTGAAGTGCGAGCGGCCGTAGGCCGTTATGCGATCACTGAGGTCGAAGTGGCCGAGGGCCGTCGCCTGGTAACGCGTCTGCGGCAGCTGGATGTAGTTGACCGGCGCGTAGTTGTAGAAGTCATTGCTGTCGCCAACCTCGAACGGGCGGATGCTGCCGTCCGAATTGAACGTGACGCCGAAGCTGTCAGGCGCGAAGTCCGAAAAAGCGCCCGAGAAGATCGACGTGCTCGGGATACCCGAGGAACCACCGTTGTAGATGTTTCCGTCACCGTCGTCGAACTGCGCGAAGAACGCGAAGTCGCGATCGCCCTGGAACAGATCTTCGCGATCCGTGTAGGCGAAGTTCACCGTGACATTACCGCGACCGTCTGCGACGTTGGCGCCGAGCGTGATGTCGGTGCTGTAGAGGCCGGCGTCACCCTCGAAGGTCTGCTCGAAGCCGGCGTTGATGGCAACGCCTTCGAAGTCGTCCTTGAGGAGGAAGTTGACGACGCCTGCGACAGCATCAGAACCGTATACGGCCGATGCGCCGCCCGTCAGCACCTCGATGTTCTCGATCAGTGCGTTCGGGATCGCGTTGATGTCGACCGAGCCGCCCGATCCCGTCGGAACGACGCGCGTGCCGTTGATCAGCACCAGCGTGCGGTTCGAGCCGAGGCCGCGGAGGTTGACCGTTGCCGTGCCGTTACCCGGGTTGTTCGATGTACGGTCGAGACCGGGAACCGCCTGCGGCAGCGTGTTAAGAAGTGATTCGGTGTTGACCGTACCGGTCAACTCGATCTGTTCAAAGCCGACCGTCGCAACAGGCGCGTTGGACGTAAAGTCCTTCTTCTTAATACGCGAACCGGTTACGGTGATCTCTTCAAGTTCGTCAGCGCCTTCCTGGGCCAGAGCACCCGGAGCGGCTGACAATCCGATAAGGCCAGCATTGACGGCAAGCGCGAGCTTGACGGCATTCCTGACAGACAGATTTTGTGACATTGGAGAATCCCCTACATAATTTCGAAATATTGTGTGCGGTCCCAAAAAGCCGACCCCGCAGACAAGGACGCCGAACTATATACCATTCGACGCGGCAGTTCTACAATTCCAACAAATTGTTTTCTGGCAACACCCGCGAACGACCGGGCCACGCCGACACCTCAGAAAAAGCCCGTAAGGTCTTGTTTTCCCGATATTCCACGATGGGCTGAACCGGTTCCACGAGGTGGTACTATTTGACGTTTTTTCACAACAAAATTCATGAATCGTCCGTTTTTTCACTCATTGTTGCGAATTAACAACATTTTTCCCGGGATTCGACCTTCGGCAGCCGGTCGTATCGTGTAGATTTACCGCATGCTGAACAAGACCTGGGCAATGGCCCTGCACGGCGGCGCCGGGGCCGTCGCCGGGCGCGACTACGCCGAAACCGAGCACCACCTCGAACGGCTGGCCGCCGATTGTCGCACGCGACTCGAGGACGACGCGCCGGCCCTCGACGTCGTCGAGCTCGCCGTGCGTGAGCTCGAATCCTGCGGCCTGTACGTCGCGGGGCGCGGCTCAGCGCCGAACAGCGCCGGCCACGTCGAACTCGACGCCTCGATCATGGACGGCCGCACGCGCGAAGCCGGGGCCGTCGCCGCGTTACGCGATTTCGCGAGCCCCGTGTCGGTCGCGCGCCGCGTCATGCAGAAGACGCCGCACGTCTTGCTCGCGGGGCCCGGCGCCGCCGCGTTCGCCCGCCGTGAAGGATTCACCGAGGTCGCCGATCCGACCAACTGGTACCGCCTGCCCGTCGGCGTGACCATAGAGGACGTGGATGGCTTCGCGCACGGCACGGTCGGCGCCGTGGCGCTCGACACGAGCGGCGCGCTGGCGGCGGCGACGTCGACGGGCGGCACCTTCGGCAAGCTCGAGGGCCGCGTCGGCGATACCCCGCTGATCGGCCCGGGCACGTGGGCCGATGACGACATTGCGATCTCGTGCACGGGCATCGGCGAGCACATCATTCGGTCGGGCGGCGCCGCCGCGATCGCGTTTCGCTTCCGCTCGGGCCTGGCGCTCGGCGACGCCGTGGATGAGATGCTGGACGAGGTCGCCCGTCTCGGCGGCGACGGCGGCATCATCGCCGTGACCCGCAGCGGAGAAATTGCGATGCACTACAACTCCCAAGGCATGAAGCGCGCGTCGGCCTCCTCTTCAACCGACCCAGTAGTCCGCACCTTCGAGAACTAGCTCGTTAGGTGTCAGTCACCTCTACCAAGGGTGACAGTCACCTTAACTATTCTGTTGAGGTCCCGGCTTTCGAACTTGGATGCTGCGCCCGGTAAGGGCTTCAAGTTGTTCGGTGAAATCTTCGTCTCCGACAGGACGTCCCGTTCGCGTGTGCCGGCGCAGCGCATCCTGCGCTTCGGCGGAACCTGGCGTGAGAAGGTACTCCCGCCAATCGGACACAAGATCATCTGTGGCAGACTTATCGAGAAGAACGTCATGTGCGTCGGTGAGGTGGGCATTCGCACTTGACCACCGCCATTCGTATGGGAATTTGCACAGACCTGCTCGAACCGGGTTTAACTCGACGTAGCGAATGGCAGCCAACGTATGTTTTTCGTCCATTGCCACGGAATAGAAACGCTGTTGCCACAGGTGACCCTGCCAGCCATGTGACACATTCACCTTCGCGGCGTACTGGGCATGCAAAGGCCCGAAACATCTCGCGAGACTGGTCTCGGACTCGGGTACGACAACCATGTGGATGTGATTCGGCATCAGGCAATAAGCCCAGATCACTACACCAGCTTTCTCCTTGTATTCGCGCAACAATTCAAGATACGTCAGGTAGTCGAGCGACCTGAAGAAGGTCTTTCTCTTCTGCACCCCGCGCTGTGTCACATGATGCGGAATTCCTGGCACAACGAGTCTCGGGTATCTCGGCATTTTGCTGTCTCGCGACGACTGAGATGGCCTCAATCTGGCATCCGCGCCAAGTAGGTGCCACGCCACTATCTCCCCGGGACACGGAGTTATGGTGACTGTCACTGGGAGTTCAGGTGACTGTCCCCTAGATCGGGAGCACCGTTGTGTGCTTGGTGTCGGACAGGACGATGCTCGAGGTGACCTCCTGGATGCCCGGGAGTTGCGAGAGCTTGTCGAAGAAGAAGCGCTCGTAGGCCTTGATGTCCTCGGCAACGATCCTGAGCAGGAAGTCGACGTTACCGAGCAGCACGTAGCAGTCCATGACTTCGGGAAAGCTCTGCACGGCTTCGGCAAATGCGGACAGGTTGCTGCGGCCGTGTGAGGTAAGTTTGACGTGCGCGAAGACCATCGTCGTCAGGCCGACTTTCTCGCGGTCGAGCACCACGGGCTGGTCCTTGATGACGCCCTCTTCGCGCAGGCGCTGGATACGACGCCAGCAGGCAGATTGCGACAGGCCGATACGCTCGCCGATCGCGGACGCGTTGATGCCCGATTCGGTCTGCAGCAGGCCGAGGATCTTGCGATCGATGTGATCCAGCGAAACGGATTGCATTAATTATGCTCCTGGCACTTTAGATACTCATAGATTATGCGTGTTTTTGGGTCCAGCTAAAAGCATTTGCAACCCGCATCCCCGATTTTCGGGATATATTAGTCGTGTGAATACGACGCGTTGAAGGGGACGGCAGTGAGCGTTTTCGATCACCCGGAATTCGACAGTCACGAATCCCTGCACTACTTCCATGACGAGACCACGGGGCTCAAGGCCATCGTCGCAATACACTCGACGGCACTCGGGCCGGGCGCCGGCGGCACGCGCCGCTGGGTCTACGAGCAAGACGCCGACGCGCTGACCGACGTCCTGCGGCTGTCGCGCGGCATGACCTACAAGAACGCCGTCGCCGGGCTCAAATTCGGTGGCGGCAAGGCCGTCATACTGGCGAGCGAGGACACGCCAAAATCGCCGCAGCTATTGCGCGCATTCGGCCGCTCGGTCGATTCCCTCGGCGGCCGCTACGTTACCGCCGAGGACGTGGGCTGCACCGTCGACGACATGCGCTACGTCGGCGAGGAAACCGAGTACGTCTCCGGGCTGCCGCAGACCGGCACCGACGCCGGCGGCGACCCGTCGCCGTGGACGGCGATCGGCTGCTTCGACGGTATCGAGGCCGCGGTCGCGGCGCGCCTCGGCAAGAATTCGCTCGAGGGCATTCGCGTCGCGGTCCAGGGCGTCGGCCACGTCGGCCTGCACCTTTGCAAGCTGTTACACGAAGCCGGCGCCGAACTCATCATTTCTGACGTAAATACGGACCATGTAAAGCAGACGCTGGCCGAGGTTCCGGCGACGGTCGTCGCGCCCAACGAGTTACTGTTCGCCGACGTCGACGTGCTCGCGCCCTGTGCGCTCGGCAATATCCTCACATCGACGACGATTCCCAAGCTCCGGGCGACCGTCATCGCCGGCGCCGCCAACAACCAGTTGTCAACGCCCGAAGACGGCGCGCGCCTCGCCGAACGCGACATCCTCTACGCCCCCGACTACGTCATCAACGCGGGCGGCATCATCAGCGTCGCCGCCGAGTACTACGGCGGCGCCTCGGAAGACGATGTCCGCACCGACGTAGGGCGCATCAAGAACCGCCTCGAAGACATCTTCGAACAGGCCAAACGAACGGGCCGACCGACGAACGAGCTGGCCGACGAACTCGCCCGCAGCCTCGTCGCGGCGGCCCACCAGGACAACGGAGCTCTTTGAATGATTGAAAAATCGCGCCTGAATATCCCGCTCCCGCACGCACGCCCGGGCGACGAGCCCGACTTCAGTTATCTCGAGCTGTCACCGGCCGGCGCCATCGACAAGCCCCCAATCGGCTCGCGCACGCGCGACCTCGAGTACCTGAGCAACGGCCTCGTGCGCGTGCTCGACGACAATCACGAAGCGCAGGGACCCTGGGATCCCAACCTCGAGCCCGAAAAGCTCCAGGTCGCCCTGCGCTGGATGCTCCTCAATCGCGCCTTCGACGACCGCATGTGGCAGATCCAGCGCCAGGGCCGTATCTCTTTTTATATGCAGGCGCGCGGCGAGGAGGCGATCTCGATCGCGCAGGGCATGGCGCTGCGGGCGGGCGACATGTGCTTCCCGTCGTACCGCAACCAGGGCTTGTACATGTACCGCGGCGTCAGGCTCGTCGACATGATGTGCCAGTGTCTGTCCAACACGCGCGACATGTGCAAGGGGCGGCAGCTGCCGGTCATGTATCACAGCCGCGATGCGAATGTGTTCTCGATCTCGGGCAATCTCGCCACGCAGTTCCCTCACGCAGTCGGGTGGGCGATGGCGTCGGCCCTCAAGGGCGAGGACCACATCGCAGCCGGATGGCTCGGCGACGGCAGCACGGCCGAAGCTGACTTCCACCACGCGCTGACCTTCGCCGCGGTTTACCAGGCGCCCGTCATCCTCAATGTCGTCAACAACCAGTGGGCCATCTCGAGCTTCCAGGGCACGGCCGGCGGCGAGCGCCGCCCGTTCGCGGCCCGCGGCCTCGGGCTCGGCATCCCCGGGATGCGCGTCGACGGCAATGACTTCCTCGCGATCTACTCGGCGACGCTGTGGGCGGCCGATCACGCGCGACGTGGCCACGGCCCGACGCTGATCGAGCTCGTCACCTACCGCGGTGGCGCCCACTCGACGAGCGA
>JABDQH010000039.1 GCA_013042375.1 Woeseiaceae bacterium | reverse complement strand
AGTCTGCATGGCGGCAGTTGTGACGCTGGCGGCGTGCGGCGGTGTCGATGGCATTGGCGTCGGGGTCGGTATCGGCGGCGGCAGTGGTGGCGGCAGCGGCAGCCAGATTCCCGAAATCGCAACCACGCCTGTGTTCACGGCCTTGCCGGCCTTCAACAGACCCGTCGCGATGGGCCAGGCGCCAAACGATTCGTCACGCTGGTTCGTGGCGGAAAAAGGCGGCGTCCTGTACCAGTTTGCCAACAACGCGAACGCGTCTTCTCCGGAAGTGTTCCTCGACCTGAGCGGCATCGTGAACCCGGGCGGTGAGGGCGGCCTGCTTAGCTTCGCATTCCACCCCGACTTTCCGGGAACGCCGGACGTCTATGTCGCGTTTACGCGCGGCTCGCCGATGGTCTCCTATGTGTCCAGATTCTCGAGCACGGACGGCGGCAACACGCTCAATATCGGCACCGAGCAGATCGTTTTCCAGATCGCCGAGCCCGCCACCAATCACAACATCGGTACGGTCATGTTCTCACCGGATGGTTTCCTGTTCGTCGGCTTCGGCGACGGCGGTTCGGGCGCGGCGGCGAACGGGCAGGACGACCTGAACCTGCACGGCAGCATCGTACGCGTAAACGTCAACATCGCGTCGCCCTATGCGATCCCGGCCGATAATCCCAATGCTGTCAACGGCCCATGCGCGCAGGGTGTCGGTGCTGCTGCCTGTGGCGAGATTTTTGCCTGGGGTTTTCGCAATCCCTGGCGTTTCTCGTTCGATCGCCAGACGGGCGAGCTCTGGGCGGGCGACGTCGGCCAGGGTGACTGGGAGGAGATCGACCTCGTTGAACTCGGCTCCAATTACGGCTGGGACGTCCGCGAAGGCGCGCATTGCTACAACCCGGCGACCGGCTGTGCGACCAGTTTCGCCGACCCGTTTACCGAGTACGACCACAGTATCGGCTCCTCGGTTACGGGCGGATACGTCTACCGCGGCACTGCCGTAGCGGGCCTCGCCGGCTGGTACCTCTTCGGTGACTTCGTCACGGGTCGGCTGTTTGCGGTGCGCGCGGACGGGACGGCGGGCACGGCGCCGGAGGAACTTCTCGATACGGATCACCAGATCGTCAGTTTCGCTGAGGATATGGACGGCGAGTTGTACTTTCTCGACTACAGCGTAGGCAGAATCCACAAGGTCGAAAACGCCCCCTGACCAGGCGCTTGCTATAAAATCCCGGCCACGGTCAAAACAAAAAGAGGGAATTCCGTGGCTGTAAAAAGCGATATCGAGATCGCCCAGGCGGCGACCCTGAAACCCATCCAGTCGATCGCCGGGGGACTGGGCATTCCGGCGCACGACCTCATTCCGTACGGGCATGACAAGGCGAAGATCAGCGCCGATTTCATCCGCAAGATTGGCGAGAATCCGCAAGGCAAGCTGATCCTGGTCACGGCCGTGTCGCCCACGCCGGCCGGCGAGGGCAAGACTACGACGACGGTAGGGCTCGGCGACGCGATGAAGCTGATCGGCAAGAATGCGCTGATGTGCCTGCGCGAACCGAGCCTCGGGCCCTGTTTCGGGATGAAAGGCGGCGCCGCGGGCGGCGGCTACGCGCAGGTCGTTCCAATGACCGACATCAACCTGCACTTCACGGGCGATTTTCACGCGATCGGGGCGGCCAACAACCTGCTGGCGGCGCTCATCGACAACCACATGCACTGGGACAATGAGCTCAACATCGATCCGCGACGCGTGACCTGGCGACGCGTCGTTGATATGAACGATCGGACGCTGCGCACGATCACGTCGGGCCTGGGCGGATTTACCAACGGCGTCGTGCGCGAGGCGGGTTTCGATATCACTGTGGCCTCGGAGATCATGGCGATCTTCTGTCTCGCGACCGATCTCAAGGATCTCGAAGAGCGCCTCGGTAACATCGTACTGGGCTACACGCGGGACAACGAGCCCGTGACCGTGCGCCAGCTCAACGCGCACGGCGCGATGACGGCGTTGTTGCGCGATGCGTTGCAGCCGAATCTCGTGCAGACCATGGAGAACAACCCGTGCCTGATGCACGGCGGGCCGTTCGCCAATATCGCGCACGGCTGCAACTCCGTCATGGCCACCCAGACCGGTCTCGCCCTGGCCGACTACGTCATCACCGAGGCCGGATTCGGCGCAGATCTCGGTGCCGAGAAGTTCTTCGACATCAAGTGCCGCAAAGGCGGGCTCTCGCCCGATGCAACGGTGCTGGTCGCGACAATAAAAGCGCTGAAGATGCAGGGCGGTGTGGCCAAAGACGCGCTCGACGAGGAGAACGTCGAAGCGCTGCAGAATGGCCTGCAGAACCTCGAGCGTCACATGCGTAATCTCGCCAAGTTTGGCGTGCCGGTCGTCGTTGCCATCAATCGGTACACGGCGGATACGGACGCGGAAGTGGCCGCCGTGCAGTCTTTCTGCGGGCAGTTCGGGATTCGCGCGATTACGTGTACGCACTGGGCCGACGGCGGCAAGGGTGCGACCGAGCTCGCCGAACACGTGGTCGAATTATGCGATTCGGGCAGCGCGCAATTCCGTACGCTCTACGGTGACGACATGTCGCTGTGGGACAAGACCTCCACGATTGCCCGGGAGATCTACGGTGCCGACGAGATCATCGCGGACAAGAAGGTGCGTGCGCAATTTACGAAGTACGAGAAAGAGGGCTTCGGCAAGTACCCGATCTGCATGGCGAAGACGCAGTACAGCTTTTCGACGGACCCGCAGCTGCTTGGAGCGCCCACGGACCATGTTGTGCCGATACGCGAGATTCGCCTCGCAGCCGGCGCGGAGTTCATCGTTGTCGTATGTGGCTCGATCATGACGATGCCCGGGCTACCGAGGGCGCCGGCTGCGAATGCGATTCGAGTTAACGACGAAGGGCGAATCGAAGGGCTGTTCTAGGCGACCTGTGAGCGTGGCAGTCCGTCGATAAGGTCGGCATTGCGCGCGCGGAACGAGGCCCAGTCCTCGTTGACGCGAATGCGTTCTGCGATCAACAGGAGGTACAGCCACGTGATCGTCGCGTTGTACTTATTGCTCGCACCCACCTTTGCGACCAGGCGCCTCAAGGCCGCGTCGAAGCGGGCGATTGCCTCGCGGCGCGGATACGCCATCACGTACAACCAGGCAACATAGACGTGCGCTTCGTGGTCGAAACCTGCGGGGTCGACGTCGGCGGCTTCGAAGCGCTCAATGGTCAAGTCGTCGCGCGGCGTTGCGATCATTGTTCTCCCTCCACAAGGCGGTGGCTGTCGGCAGCCGTGAGCTCGCAGCCGTAGACCGCCTTCAACTGCCGGATCACTTTGCGGGTGTCGGTGGAGAAAGGGGCCTTGCCCTCGAATGCGTGCAGGACGATGCCCTCGAGCAGGTCACCGAGGGACAGGTCGGTGTACTCGGCCAGTCCTTTCAGGACCTTCAGAAGAGACGTCTCGATGCGCACTCCTGTCTGGGTGCGCTTGACCACGGTTGGCGACATGCGAGTTCTACCTTGGACTAGAAAGGTAACATGGTAACAATGTAACAAACCTTGCTCAAGCCGGGTTATTCGTTTTCCGGTTTGCCGCGCAGCCGCTTTAGATTTCCACGCCGCGACTTGGCGTCCAGCTGTTTGTCCCTGGTCGCCTTCCCCGGGCGTGTCGGAATACGCGGCGTGCGCTGGACCGTCGCAGCGCGAATCACACCGGCGAGTCGTCGCAGAGCAGCCTGCCGATTGCGTTCCTGGCTGCGACTGTCCTGGGACTTGAGAATCAGGATGCCATCGTTCGAGATGCGCCGATCGCCACTGGCGAGCAGGCGCGCGCGAACCCCGGACGGCAACGAAGGGCTGTTCCTGACGTCGAAACGCAGGTGAATCGCCGTCGATAGCTTGTTCACGTTTTGCCCGCCTGCGCCTTGTGAGCGCACGGCCTGCATGTCGATTTCGGCGAGCGGGATCGAGAGCGTGTCGGTAATCGGGAGTTCGTCCATGTCCTGGGGCGCATCGGCAAGCGCAGAGAAGTGCACCGACCATCATGCGCATGACGGGGCGGGATGCAAGTGCGGTGATTCAACGCCGGCGCGCTGCGGCGGCGGTCGCGGACGCGCTAGAAGTTGTAGACGAACGACAGCGAAACGACAGGCCAGGCCTTGAAGGCGCTCAGGTCGTCTTCGAGTTCGGCGCGTTCCGCTTCGATTGCAGGACCAGCGAAATCCTGGACGATGGGAGGAAGGTCGTCCCAGCTGGTCGCCTCGAGCCCGACGATCGGCTCGCTTTGCCACAGCACTCCGAAGTCGAAATTGACGCCGGCCTTGCCGAGAATTTCGAAATCGAAGCCCACGCCGAAGTAAGGGGCCGTCTTGTCGAACGTGGCCGTGCCGCGCAGCGCACCGGATTCGGCGACAGGGACGGTCGTGCCGCCGATATTGAGTTCGAAGCCGCTTGGGACCCGGCTGAAGAGTTCGACCTCGTTGCCATTCGAATAGGCGCCGACGGTCAGGCGAAGCGGGCTTGCCGGGAACTTCAGGTTGCCCGTCAGGTAATAGTTGTCGAGCATCAGGGTGCTGTCGTAGTCGATGCCCGATAATGTGATCTCGTGTGCGTACTCGTACTGATTGGCGCCGATCCGGAAGTCGAACCACGGGACTGGCGGTTCCCAACGACCTTCAATGCCAAGCCCGAGCGTTCCGGCCTTCACCCCGATGCCGAAGTCGGCCATGGCCGTGCCTGATACCAAGAGCGCAAAGGCGGCCAGAGCGGCCCTGATCCTGAAAACATCCATGTAGTTCGGCCCAGGCGATATACGAGTAACGAGCCTAACGATACGTGTCGCAGGTGACTGTGCGACGTATCACAGGCTTGGTGCGGCAACGGATTCTGTCAAACCAGGGCGCGACGCCCCGCAATATGTCGGACATTTATACAGTCCTTACACGATCGCGAAAATGGCCGGAAAAAAAACCATATGCAAATCAATTTGATGCGGCATTGGTATACGAATTGCACTATATTTTGCGACTGGCAAAAGCTTTCGGGACTTGGCAATGAACACAGGCTCCAGGCTGATGGCGGTCGCCGCGCTGGTGGCGCTGGTCGCCGGCTGCGGCAGGCAGGACGAAGAACCCGGCGGTGGGCCGGACGCGGCTCCGCCTCTGACGGCGGAGACGTTGGGCGAGCAGGTGGTCCTCAGCGTGACGGAGTATCTGGCGACCGAGCCCTACGCAAGCGCGGATCGCGTAAACGGGGAGAGGCAGGCAGCCTTTTGCAGGGCCTGCCACAGTCTCGAAAAGGACGGACCGCACATGATCGGACCGGCGCTTTACGGGTTCTTTGGTTCGAAGGTCGGCGCGCGTCAGGGATTCGAGTACTCGGCCGTGATGCGGGAAGCTGATTTTATCTGGACGCCCGAGGCGCTTGACGCCTGGCTCCACCAGCCGGGCCGCTTCATGCCCGGGAACCGGATGGTGTTTGCGGGTGTAACGGACCAGCGCGACAGGAACGACGTGATCGCGCACCTGCTGGAAGTTACGAGCTCGGGCGAGCATTGATGGAGTGGTTTGGATGCACATGGACGGAAGTACGGCGGTAACGGCGACAGACACCGAACAGCGCGCGGAAACGGAGCGTCGGAATTTCACCTGGCGTACGGTCGCGTACGGATTCGCATTTTCCCGCCGCCACGCCCATCGGCGCGGCGAGGACCATGAGGTTATCTTCCTCGACTGGCACCATCCCTGGTTGTTCTTCCTCGCGACCGGCACGATGCTCCTGTCCTGCGCGGACGCATTCCTTACCCTGAGACTCCTCGACCTCGGCATGATCGAGGCGAACCCGGTCATGCAGTCGCTCATGGACCGGGGTACCGCGACTTTTACGAGCATCAAACTCGGCATGACCGGCATGGGTATCCTCGTGCTCGTGTTCCTCGCCAAGGCGCGCTTCATGAATCGCTTCCGCACCGGGCTGTTCCTGACGACATTTTTCTCCGGCTACGCCGTCCTCGTCTGCTACGAACTCGTCAACCTGTTCAGCCTCCTGTAGGCCACGACAAGCTGCGCACGATTCCGATTCCCCTCGCCGAACGCTTGGGCTAAACTACCGACCCTCTTGCGGGCCCCGGCCCGGGGCCGTGATTCTGTGCGCCGAGTGGCGATCTAATCCCCTGAAAAAATGAGCAATTCCATCAAGGAACAACTCGCATCAACACCGCTGTTCGGTGGCAACGCGAGTGCCGTCGAACGGCTCTACGAGAAGTACCTCGAAGATCCCGCTTCGGTAGCCGCAGGCTGGCGCGATTATTTCGTCTCGCTTGGCGACCCCGCCACGGAGATCGCGCATTCCGAAATCCGCGAAGGATTGCTTGCGGAGGCGGCACAAGGGCGACGTTCGGGCACCGTGCAAACGCGGGCCAGGGGCCAGGCGGTTTCGTCGGGCGAGAAGCAGGCGGCGGTCTCCCGGCTCATCCAGGTCTATAGCCTGCGTGGGCACCAGCTTGCCGACATTGATCCACTCGGCCTCATGGAACGGCGGGTTCCGGGCGTCCTGAAGCTCGACTACCTCGGCCTCACCGAAGCCGATATGGACACCGAGTTCTTCACTGGCGGCCTCGCCGGTTCGACGGGCGAGCGCATGAAGTTGCGCGACATCATTGCGCTGCTAAAGACGATCTATTGCGGCAAAGTCGGTATCGAGGTCGCGCACATCTCACGAGCCCGTGAACGTCTATGGCTGCGGCGCCGTTTCGAGCAAGGCGCTGTCGGCGAGCTGCTGAGCAACGAAGAACGCGTCTGGACACTCGAGCAGCTCACCAGCGCCGAAGGCATAGAGCGCTACCTGCACACACGTTACGTCGGCCAGAAGCGCTTTTCGCTCGAGGGCGGCGAAAGCCTGATTCCGATGCTCGACGACATCATTCAGCAGGGTGGTGCCTCGGGTGTCCGCGAAATCGTCATCGGCATGGCACACCGCGGCCGCATCAACGTGCTCGTCAATATTCTCGGTAAGAATCCCGAAGAGCTCTTCGAGGAATTCGAAGGCAATTACGACCTCGACGAGCTGCGGGGATCGGGGGATGTCAAGTACCACAAGGGCTTCTCGGCCGACATGAAGACGCCCGGCGGTAACCTGCACATCGCGCTCGCGTTCAACCCCTCGCATCTCGAGATCGTCAACCCGGTCGTCGAGGGTTCGGTACGAGCGCGCCAGCAGCGGCGCGGCGATCTCCAGCGCGACGAAGTTCTGCCCGTGCTGGTGCACGGAGATGCGGCCTTCGCCGGGCAGGGCGTCGTGACCGAGACCTTCCAGATGTCGCAGACCAATGGTTTCCGCACCGGCGGTACCGTGCACATCGTCGTCAATAACCAGGTCGGATTCACCACGAGTCGCCCGGCCGACGCACGTTCGACCGATTACTGCTCCGACGTCGCGAAGATGATCGAGGCGCCCATTTTTCACGTCAATGGCGACGACCCGGAAGCAGCGCTGTTTGTGACACGACTCGCGCTTGCCTACCGGCAGAAATTCAAGAAAGACGTGGTGATCGATCTCGTCTGTTACCGTCGCCACGGCCACAACGAGGCCGATGAGCCAGCGGCAACACAGCCGATCATGTACAGCCGCATAAAAGGTCACAAGACGACGCGCGCCCTGTATGCGAACCGTCTCGAGGAGGACGGGGTGATCGGGGCGACGACCGCCGCCGAAATGCAGGATGCTTATCGCGATCGGCTCGATCGCGGCGAACCGGTTCCGCGCTCGAGTCTGGGCATGATCGGCAACGAGTTCACCGTCGACTGGGCGCCTTACCTGCACACCGAATGGGACGAACCCGCGGATACGACGATCAGTCCGCAGACCGTCGCGCGCCTGGGCGAGGAGATAACCAGCTTCCCGGTCGACATGAAGCTGCATGGCCGCGTGCAGCGCATCATGGATGATCGCGTGAAAATGTCACGCGGTGACATGGACATGGACTGGGGGTTCGCCGAGACGATGGCGTATGCGTCCTTGCTCGTGGAGGGGCACGACGTTCGACTCGTAGGGCAGGACAGCGGCAGGGGCACGTTCTTTCATCGTCACGCCGTGCTGCACAACCAGCTCAACAATCGCGAGTACACACCGCTGGCCGAAATGGTCGATCGGCCCAATGCGTTTCGTGTCATCGACTCTTTCCTGTCGGAAGAAGCCGTACTCGGCTTCGAGTACGGCTATGCCAGCACCGAACCTGACACGCTCGTCATCTGGGAGGGCCAGTTTGGCGATTTTGCAAACGGTGCCCAGGTGCTCATCGACCAGTTCATCAGCTCAGGCGAGGCCAAGTGGGGGCGCCTGGCCGGTCTGACGATGTTCCTCCCGCATGGGTACGAAGGACAGGGACCCGAGCATTCATCGGCGCGACTCGAACGCTTTCTGCAGCTGTGCGCCGAGCACAACATGCAGGTCTGCGTGCCATCGACGCCAGCACAGATGTTCCACATGTTGCGCAGGCAGCACGTGCGCAATTTCCGCAAGCCGCTGATCGTCATGACGCCGAAGAGCCTGCTCAGGCACAAGATGTCGGTATCGCCTTTGGCGGAACTGTCGACCGGCCGGTTCGAACTTTTAATCCCCGAGATCGAGGCGATCGACGTGCAGAAGACGCGTCGCGTCGTGTTTTGCAGTGGCAAGGTCTATTTCGATCTGCTCGAGGCGCGCGAGGTACATGGCATCGACGATATCGCCATCGTGCGCGTCGAACAGCTGTATCCGTTCCCGATCCGCGAGTATGCCGACATCGTCTCGCAGTACGGTCATGTCGAGGAGATCGTCTGGTGCCAGGAAGAGCCGCTCAACCAGGGCGCCTGGTACCAGGTCAAGCACCGCCTGCAGGAGCCGCTGGCGGAGCACCAACAACTCTATTACGCAGGACGCCCGGGTGCAGCCGCGCCGGCGTCAGGCATCTTCAAGGTTCATCTGCAGCAGCAACAGGCACTGGTCGAGGCCGCGCTCGATATCGATACCGAGCCCAGCAAGGTCCGAAAGCCTGAGAAGACGAAACGGAAAACAAAATGAGCATCGAGATCAAGGTTCCACCTTTGCCGGAATCGGTCAGCGACGCCACGCTGGTCGCGTGGCACAAGAGCGTTGGCGAGGGAGTCTCTCGCGACGAAAACCTCGTGGACCTCGAGACGGACAAGGTCGTTCTCGAAGTCCCTGCGCCGGCAGCCGGTACGTTGACCAAGATCGTCGTCGAGGACGGCACCACGGTGGTCGCAGGCGACGTTCTCGCTATCCTTGAAGAGGGTGAAGTCGCGGCAGCGGCCCCTGCGCCTGCAGAAAAGCCGGCAAAGAAAGCGGCTCCCGAACCCGTGGAGTCGCAGGGGCCCGCCAAGACCAGCCCCGCAGTGCGTCGTCTGCTCGAAGAGCATGATCTCGATGCGACCATGGTCGAAGGCAGTGGCAAGAACGGCCGCATCACGAAGGCCGATGTCATGGCATTCCTCAAGGCAGATACGGACGGCGATGTGACGCCTGGCGATACGGTGCCTGGCTCCGTGGATGTCGTAATGACCGGACCGGCGCGCGAGGAAAAACGCGTGCCGATGACGCGTCTGCGGGCGCGCATCGCGGAGCGCCTTGTCGAAGCGCAGCAGACCGCCGCAATGCTGACGACCTTCAACGAAGTCGATTTGACCGAAGTGATCGCGCTGCGCAAGCGCTATCGCGACGAGTTCGAAAAGAAGCACGGCGTCCGGCTCGGCTTCATGTCCTTTTTCGCCAAGGCATCGGTCGAAGCGTTGAAGAAGTTTCCGGCCGTCAACGCGTCGGTCGAGGAAGCGGACATCGTCTATCACAACTACTACGATCTCGGTATCGCGGTCTCGAGCGATCGCGGGCTCATGGTGCCGGTTATTCGCGACGCCGACCAGATGGGTTTCGCGGAATTCGAGCTGGCGCTCGGGGAACTGGCGAAGAGAGCACAGGACGGCACGATCGGCATGGACGACCTGACCGGCGGCACGTTCACGATCACCAACGGGGGGATCTTCGGGTCGATGTTGTCCACCCCGATTCTGAACCAGCCGCAGAGCGCGATCCTCGGCATGCATGCGATTCAACAGCGACCGATGGTCGTTGACGGAGAGATCGCGGTGCGGCCGATGATGTACCTTGCGCTGACTTACGATCATCGGATCATCGACGGTAAAGAGGCCGTACAGTTTCTTGTGACGATCAAGGAGCAGCTCGAGGATCCGTCACGCCTGCTGCTGCAGGTGTGAGGCCAGCGATAGGACGCTAAGATAATGAGCAGAAGTTTTGACGTAGTGGTGATCGGCGCCGGGCCGGCCGGCTACATCGCGGCGATTCGTGCCGCGCAGCATGGAAAGCGTGTTGCCTGTATCGATGAGTGGCAGAACAGGGACGGCAAGTACGCCTTTGGCGGTACCTGCCTGAACGCGGGCTGCATCCCGTCCAAAGCCCTGCTCGAATCCTCGGAGCTGTATCATCGCGCCGGGCACGAGTTCGGCAAGCACGGCATCGACATTGATGGTGTCGAGATGAATATTGCTGCGATGCAGAAGAGACGTGCCGGTATCGTTCGCCAGTTGACGGGCGGCATCGCCGGACTGTTCAAGGCGGCGGGTGTCGAAGGCCTGGTCGGCCACGGCAAACTGCTAAAGGGCAAGCAAGTCGAGTTTACGCCCGTAAAGGGCGACCAGGAGATCATCTCCGCTAAGCACGTCATCCTCGCGTCCGGGTCCGAACCGATCGAACTGCCGATCGCGAAATTCGATGGCGACAAGATCATTGATTCCTGGGACACGCTGGAACTGGAAGCCGTTCCCGAAACGCTGGGTGTCGTCGGCGCGGGCGTCATCGGTCTTGAACTCGGCAGCGTCTGGGCGCGCCTCGGCGCGAAGGTCACGATCCTGGAGGCCATGGACGATTTTCTGTTTATGGCCGATCGCGACGTCGCAAAGGTCGCGGCCGCAGAGTTCAGGAAACAGGACCTCGACATAAGGCTGGGGGCCATGGTGAAGAATGCCACGGCAGGCGAGAGCGGGGTCGCGGTCGAATACGAGGACAAGAACGGCACGCAGACCCTCGAAGTCGAGAAACTCGTCGTCGCCGTCGGCCGCCGTCCGGTTACGCGAGAGTTGTTCGCTGACGATGCCGGTATCCAGCTCGATGAGCGCGGTTTCATCGTCGTCGACGACGAATGCCGGACCCGGGTCAAGGGCGTGTATGCAATCGGCGATTGCGTGCGCGGTCCGATGCTGGCACACAAAAGCTCGGAAGAAGGGGTCATGGTTGCCGACCTGATCGCGGGCGAGATCGCAGAGATGAACTACGACGTGATCCCGTCAGTGCTCTATACCAACCCGGAGATTGCCTGGACGGGCAAGACCGAAGCCGAAGTAAAGGAAAGTGGCCGGGCCTACAAGACGGGTCAGTTTCCGTTCATGGCGAGCGGACGCGCCAAGGCGATGGAACAGACCTCGGGCTTCGTCAAGATTATCGCGTCGAAAGACGACGACGAGGTGCTCGGTGTTCACATTGTCGGCCCGATGGCAGGCGAGTTGATTTCAGAAGCGGTACTCGCGCTCGAGTTCTCGGCAAGTACGGAAGACATCCAGCGCACGATTCACGCGCATCCATCGCTGGCCGAGGCCGTGCACGAAGCTGCGCTGGCCGTGGACGGCAAGGCGCTCAACTTCCCGAATCGTTGAACAAGAAAAAAGGGGTCGGACCTTTTTAACACTGTAATTGTTAAAAAGGTCTGACCCCTATTTCTAAACGCTTTTTATCCGTTCCTGTCTTCCCAGAAATGGGCGTTGCGTATGCCCAGCGCCTTCGGGTCGAACGTGTAGTGCGCGACGCCTGCGTTGCGCTGCGCCTCGTAGTCTTTTAGAGCCTTCAGCGCAGGGCGCCCCATGAAGAACAGGATCAGGATACCGATGATGTTCAGCCATGCCATGAGACCCACGCCGAGGTCGCCCATGGCCCAGGCGAGATTGGCCTCGCGCAGGGTTCCATAGAAAGCTGCGACGAGCGTCACGACCTTGAGCGCGGTCAGCAGGCCGCGCACGTGAATCGTGCGCCGTATGTAGGCCACGTTGGTTTCGGCGATGTAGTAATACGCCAGCAGCGTCGTGAACGCGAAGAAGAACAGGGCGATGGCAACAAACGTCTTGCCGAAACCGCCGAGGACGCTTTCCAGGGCAAGCTGCGTGAATGCCGGGCTCGCTATGACGACGTCATTGCCGAGCACGCCGTTGCTGATCGACCCGTCGAGTCCGGTCACGTAGTACTGCTGCGTGATCAGGATCATGAATGCCGTCGCCGAGCACACGAACAGGGTATCGACGTAAACGGAGAACGACTGCACGAGACCCTGTTGTGCAGGGTGTTCGACTTCGGACGCTGCAGCGGCATGCGGTCCGCTGCCCTGGCCGGCTTCGTTCGAGTAGATACCGCGCTTCACGCCCCAGCCGATCGCTGCACCGATACCCGCCATCGGGTTGAACGCATCCCCGACGATCAAGGCTATGATCGCGGGCAGTTCGGTGATGTGCATGATGATGATGCCGAGCGCCATGAGGATATAGCCGAGCGCCATGAAGGGCACGATTACCTGCGTGACGTGGGCGATTCGCTTGATACCGCCGAAGATGACGAAGCCGAGTACAGAGACGACGACCGCTCCCGCTACGATCTTCGCGAGCGGCACGGTGTCGCCGAAGAAATTGACCATGGTTCCGCCGCCGAAGGCGAGGTTGGCCGCATTGCCGATGCTGTTCGACTGCACGCCAGGCAGCAGGGCGCCACAGGCAAAGATGGTCGCGGTAGCGAAGATCCAGGCATACCATTTCTGGCCCATCGCTTTCTCGATGTAGTAGGCCGGTCCGCCACGATACTGGCCCTCATCGACCTCCTTGTATATCTGGCCGAGCGCCGACTCGACGTACGCGGTAGCCGAGCCGAGAAACGCAACGACCCACATCCAGAACACGGCGCCGGGTCCTCCGAAGCCGATCGCGGCCGCTACACCCGCGATGTTGCCGGTCCCGACGCGTCCCGCCAGGGAAACTGCGAGCGCCTGGAACGAGGAGATACCTCTGTCGGATTCCTTGCTGGAGACGAGCAGGTGGATCATCTCGCGGAACAGGCGCACCTGGACGAAGCGCGTCAGGATCGAATAGAAAAGTCCGGCACCAAGGCAAAGGAAAATGAGTGCGTCGCTCCAGACGTAACCGTTCAGCGTTGCGACCAGATTCGTAAAGAACTCCGCAATCGAAGTGCCTGACTCCTGCATGCCGTCCCCCTCTTGTGTCGTTGTGGCGGCTCGCGGGATGTTACCGCATATGGGGTTTACGCGGGCGACTTTCAAGCTGCCGCTCATCTTCGATTCAGGCTATAGTGGCGGCAATTGCAGCACTCGGGAGGAAGGCTATGACGTGGTGGAGTTGGATGGTCCTGGGCGCGTTATTGCTCGGCGCAGAACTTTTTGCGATCGATGCACAGTTCTACCTGGTCTTCCTTGGCGTCTCCGCGGTCCTCGTCGGACTGACGAGTCTTTTTGGGATCGTCATGCCCGAGTGGGCGCAATGGACGATGTTCGCGGCCCTGTCCCTGATTTCGTTCTTCACGTTTCGCAAAGCGCTGTACCAGAAGATTCACGGTGGTGTCGTCGGCTTCAAGGCATCGCTGTCGGGCAATACGGTTAACGTGGTCAACGACCTGGCAGCAGGAGACGAGGCGAGAATCGAATTCCGCGGCACCAGGTGGACCGTGAGAAACGTGGGCAGTGGCACGATCAGCGCTGGATCGAGGGCAAGGGTCGTCAAGGCCGATGGCCTGACTCTGCACGTCGAAGCGGAATAAACAAGGAGAATAAGCATGACAGATTATGGCTCGTTCGCATTCGCGCTCGGCGTACTGTTCGTCGCGATCCTCATACTCGTCAAGACCGCGATCGTCGTGCCGCAGCAGAACGCGTACGTCGTCGAACGCCTCGGCAAGTACGCCAAGACGCTGAACGCGGGATTCCACATTCTTATCCCGTTCCTCGAGAGAGTCGCCTACAAGCACACGCTCAAGGAACAGGCCGCCGATATCGCGGAGCAGATTTGTATCACCAAGGACAACGTGCAGGTCGGCGTCGACGGCGTACTTTACCTGCAGGTGCTGGACCCCGGGCGTGCGTCCTACGGTATCGGCAACTACATGTTTGCAATCTCGCAGCTGGCACAGACGACGCTGCGTTCGGAAATCGGCAAAATCGACCTCGACCGGACGTTCGAGGAACGCGGCACGATCAACCAGAATGTTGTAGCCGAGCTGGACAAAGCCTCCGATCCCTGGGGCGTCAAAGTTCTGCGCTACGAAATCAAGAACATCAACCCGCCGCGAGACGTTCTTGGCGCGATGGAGAAACAGATGCGCGCGGAACGCGAAAAGCGCGCCGTGATCCTGCAATCCGAGGGCGAGCGAGATGCACAGATCAACGAGGCCGAAGGCGAGAAGCAGCGAGTCATCAAGGAATCCGAGGCCGCGAAACTGCAGCAGATCAACGTCGCCGAAGGCGAGGCTCAGGCCATCATGGCCGTTGCCACGGCCACGGCCGAGGGCCTGCGACGTGTCGCCAATGCCGTCATCGACGACGGCGGCGCCGAGGCCATGCAGCTCAGGATCGCCGAGCAGTACATAACCGAGTTCGGCAGTCTCGCCAAGACCGGTAATACCTTCGTCGTGCCGGCCAATCTTGCCGACCTGACTTCCATGATGGCCCTGGCTACCGATATCGCGAAGCGTAAAGTGGGCACCGAATCGGCGCCTGGGGCGTAGGTTCCGGCGCCGAACCTTGGCACGAACGCGTTTAGGCCTGGCGCCTTACCGACACTACATTGGGGAGCTGTTCCAGCTTCGCGATAACCGTGCTCAGCGTCGGTAAGTCGCTGACCTCGAGGCTCAGCTGCATGACGACCTGCAGGGATTTCTGGTCCGTGTGGCTCTTGAGGTCCGTGATGTTCGCGTGCGCGTCGGCGAGTACGGCGGTGATGTCACGCATCAGGCCGCCGCGGTCGAACGCGTGCAGGCTGATGTCGACGGGGTAAGCGGCGTCACTGGAGCGCCCCCAACTGACTTCGAGGATACGTTCCGGATGGCGCCGGTTCAGGCCGAGGAAGTTGCCGCAGTCCTGCCGGTGAATGCTGACGCCGCGGCCCTGCGTAATGTATCCGACGATCGCTTCGGGCGGTACGGGCTTGCAGCAACGCGCAAAATTGCACAGCAGGTCGCCGACGCCGCTGACAGCGATGGAGTCGGCCGCGTCCTGCTTGCGCCGGGCACGCCTCGGGCGAATTCGTTCGGACAGGCCGGTGCCGCGCAGGTGCTGCAATGCGGTTGCGATCGACGCCGACGTCAGGTCGCCCGCGCCGAGGGCGACGCAGAGGGCGTCCGCATCCTTGTACTTGAGCTGCCTGGCAATCGCGTCGGTCGGGACATCCCTGACGTTGAGTCTCGCGAGCTCGCGATCGAGCACCTCGCGCCCCTGGCGCAGGTGCTGTTCGCGGTCCTGGTGGCGAAACCAGCTCCGCACCTTGGCGCGGGCCTTGCCGCTGGCGAGATAACCCAGCTTGGGACTGAGCCAGTCACGACTGGGCTGTGGCTGGCTGCCCGTGATGATCTCGATCTGGTCGCCGTTCTTCACGCGGTAGGTGAGCGGCACGATGCGGCCGTTGACCTTGGCGCCGCGACAACGGTGTCCGACCTGGGTGTGGACGTTGTATGCGAAGTCGAGCGGCGTCGCATCCGCGCAGAGTTCGACGACGTCGCCCTTGGGGCTCACCGCGTAGACGCGATCCTCGAATAAATCGTCGCGGATCTGCTCGAGCAGGTCGGCGCCATCGTCGGTCGGCTCCAGCAGTTGGCGCAGGAAACGAATCTTCTGGTCGAACGCGGCCGGTGTTCCGCCGCCTTCCTTGTAGCGCCAGTGTGCTGCGACACCGAGTTCGGCATGGCGGTGCATCTCGTGTGTTCGTATCTGGACCTCGACCGTCTTGCCCTCGGGGCCTGCGACGGCGGTGTGCAGGGACTGGTAGTCGTTGTCCTTCGGATTCGCGATGTAGTCGTCGAACTCGCCAGGAATGTAGGACCACAGGTTGTGCACGATGCCGAGGGCCGCGTAACAATCGCCGACCGTGTCGACGAGGATGCGCACGGCGCGAATATCGTACAGGGCCTCGATGCCGCGGTCCTTGCGCAGCATTTTCCGGTAAATACTGTAGATGTGCTTGGGACGCCCGGATATGTCCGCCTCGATGCCTTCGGCCGCGAGTTCCCGGAGCAGCACAGACTGGAATTTTTCGATGAAACCGACGCGCTCGCCGCGTTTTTCTTTCAGCGCACTGGCGATGTCGGCATATGTATCCGGCTCGAGGTAACGAAAAGCGAGGTCTTCGAGTTCCCATTTCAGTTGCCACACGCCGAGACGGTTGGCCAGCGGCGCATAGATCTCGCGCGTTTCGACGGCCAGCGCTTCGCGCTCCTTGTCCGGGGCGTCCTTGGCCCGGCGCAGCCGATACAGCTGATCGGCGATGCGCACGAGCACGAGGCGCACGTCGGATACGATTGCCAGCAGCATCTTTCTGAGGGCCTCGGACTGGCGCACGGCCAGCGCCTCGCCCGGCCGCCAATGGGCCGGGAGGTCGAATTCGTCGAGCTGTCCCAGCCCTATAATTAATCGAGAAACGCCCTCTAATGCTTTGTTTTTTAATGAATCCGCGTCGAGAATTCCGCCACGAAACAGCGGGTACACGCGCACGGCCGCGACGATCTCGTCCGGCAGGCCGAGCGGCGCGACGATCTCGGCCACGGCGCGGCCTTCGGCGATAAAAGCGGCGACATGCTCGTCCGTATCGAGTTCGCGGAGGTAGGCACGAACCGCGTCGTGGACGCTTTCGCGTGTCATTGTCTTGTCGCTGAAAGCCGACATGTACAAGCCCAGTCTCGTGTGCCGATGGCGGAAATACCCGTTATCATACGCGCAGTTTCGCGCCGTCAGGCCGGCCGAAACCGGCACTTGGGCATATTACAGTCAGGACATCATGGCAGGACACAGTAAATGGGCGAACATCCAGCATCGCAAGGGCGCCCAGGATAAAAAGCGCGGCAAGCTTTTTACCAAGCTCATTCGCGAGATAACCGTCGCGGCCAAGATGGGCGGGTCCGATCTCGATGCAAATCCGCGCCTGCGGCTCGCGATCGATAAAGCCAAGGGGCAGTCGATGCCCAAGGACAATATCGAGCGTGCAATAAAGCGCGGCGCCGGCGAGACGGGTGGCGAGGATTTCATGGAAATTCGCTACGAGGGGTACGGCCCGGGGGGCACGGCCGTCATGGTCGACTGCCTGACCGACAACCGCAATCGTACCGTCGCCGATGTACGCCATGCCTTCACCAAATTTGGCGGCAATCTCGGCGCTGACGGGTCCGTCAACTACCTGTTCGACAAGGTTGGGCAGATCCTGATCGCGACCGGTGCCGACGAGCACAGCGTCATGGAAGCCGCCATCGAAGCCGGCGCCGAAGACGTTGTCGTCGACGATGACGGCTCCTTCGAGGTGCTCACGGCGCCCGAGGATCTCGAGCAGGTCCGCGATGCCATGGTTGCGGCCGGCATCGATCCCGATGCGGCGCAGGTGACAATGCGCGCGTCAACCAACGCCGAGCTCGGTGTCAAGGAAGCCGGGTCCATGATCAAGATGCTCGAGATGCTCGAGGACCTGGACGACGTGCAGGAAGTGTATTCGAACGCCGATATCAGCGAAGACGTACTGGCACAGACTTGAGCGATACGAAACGCATTCTTGGAATCGATCCGGGCTCGCGCCTGACGGGCTTCGGCGTGCTCGATTATCGCGGCGATTCGCCAACCTACGTGACGAGCGGGACGGTGAAAAGCGCGGACGGCGGCTTCGCCGACCGCCTGCGCCAGATTTACGAGGCCGTTAATTCAATCGTCGATGAATACCGCCCGGACATCGTCGTCATCGAAAGCGTATTCATGCACAGGAACGCGAGTAGCGCATTGAAGCTCGGTCATGCCCGTGCGGCTGCCTTGTGCGCGACCTTCGGTTACGACCTCGAGGTGTACGAGTACGCACCGCGTGAGATCAAGCAGGCCGTCGTCGGCACGGGCGCTGCGACCAAGGAGCAGGTCCAGCATATGGTCGTGTCCATACTGCAACTCGACGGTACGCCGGCCGCGGATGCTGCCGACGCGCTGGCAACGGCCCTGTGCCATGGCACCCAGCGACGTTTGCGGGCGCGCCTCGGTTCGGGCAACCGCATCGCGGGGACCGCATGATCGGCTCGCTGCAAGGGCGCCTCGCGGCGAAGCACGCACCGCATGTCGTGGTCGAGTGCGCCGGCGTCGGCTACGAAGTCGAAACGCCGATGTCGACGTTCCTCGAGCTGCCGGAGATCGGCGCCGACATCTTCCTGAACACGCACATGCTCGTACGCGAGGATGCGCAGATTCTCTACGGTTTCTCGACGGCCGAGGAGCGCGCGCTGTTTCGCATGCTGCTCAAGGTAAATCGTGTCGGTGCCAAGGTCGCGCTTGCCGTCCTTTCGTCACTCTCGCCGGGCGACTTCCGGCGTTGTATCGACTACGAAGACACCAAGACGCTTGCAAAAGTGCCTGGTGTCGGCCCGACGACGGCAAAGCGCCTGGTCATGGAAATGAACGGCAAGGTCGACAACATCGGCGTGCCGTCGTTGCCGGGCACGAAGATCGAGGTCGGCTCGAGCCCGCGCTCCGAAGCCTTCGATGCGCTCGTTGCGCTCGGCTACAAGCCGGCCGAGGTCAACAGGCTGCTCGAGAAGCTCGACCTCGATGACAAGTCGGCCGAAGACATCATTCGGCAGGCGCTCAAGCAGGTGGCGGCGTAATGGCTGGCGTCGAACACGACCGGCTGACAACCGCGGAGTCGGTCGGCGAAGACAAGGCTTTCGACCGGGCCATCCGTCCGCAGAAGCTCGCCGACTACAGGGGCCAGCCCGCTGTGAGCGAACAGATGGGCGTCTTCATCGAGGCGGCGCGGCGCCGTGGCGAGGCGCTCGATCACCTGTTGATCTTCGGTCCGCCCGGCCTCGGCAAGACGACGCTCGCGCACATCGTCGCCAACGAGATGGGTGTCAACCTGCGGCACACGGCGGGACCGGTGCTGGAGCGCCCGGGCGACCTGGCCGCGATCCTGACCAATCTCGAGCCCAACGATGTCCTGTTTGTCGACGAGATTCACCGGCTGAGCCCGGTCGTTGAAGAGGTCCTTTATCCGGCCATGGAGGACTTTCAGCTCGATATCATGATCGGCGAGGGGCCCGCGGCTCGCTCGATCAAACTCGACCTGCCGCCGTTTACGCTGGTTGGCGCGACGACGCGCGCGGGCCTGCTGACTTCGCCGCTCAGGGACCGCTTCGGCATCGTGCAGCGCCTCGAGTTCTATTCGGCAACCGACCTCGAGGGGATCGTGCGGCGCTCGGCGGGCATCCTGAATCTGCCGACCGAGGATGCGGGAGCTGAGGCCATCGCGGTGCGCTCGCGCGGCACGCCGCGTATCGCCAACCGCCTGCTGCGGCGGGTGCGGGATTTTGCAGAGGTCAAAGGTGATGGTGTCGTCAGCGGCGAGGTCGCGGAACACGCGATGGACGTGTTGCAGGTCGACCCGCACGGCTTCGACGCGATGGATCGGCGTCTGCTCAGGACGATCATCGACAAGTTCGACGGCGGTCCCGTCGGCATCGAGAGCCTCGCGGCGGCAATCGGCGAGGAGCGCGGCACGATCGAGGACGTACTCGAACCCTACCTGATCCAGCAGGGTTTCATGATGCGCACGGCGCGTGGCCGGGTCGCGACCCGCAACGCTTATCTTCACTTCGGGCTGACGCCGCCGCAAAGCTCGACGACGGCGGAGCTGCCGTTCGAGGAGAACTGACGTGGGACCCTTCGAGCTGCCGATACGCGTTTACTACGAAGACACGGACGCGCAGGGCGTCGTGTACTACGCGAATTACTTCCGTTTCATGGAAAGAGCGCGCACGGAGTGGCTGCGTTCGCTGGGCGTCGACATGGTGAAACTGCAGGACGAGGACCGCCGCATATTCGTGGTGGCCGAGGTCAACACACGATTTCACAGTCCGGCTCGTCTCTCCGACGAGCTGGTGGTGACAGCCGAACTCAAGAAGCTGACGCGCGTGACCTTCGACATTGAGCAAAAGATTTTTCGTGACACTTCAGAGGGCGAAATGCTGATCAGCGGCACCGTCAAGGCGGCGTATCTCGACGCCGACACGATGCGGCCGAGGCGCGTTCCGCCCGACATTTTCGAGGAAACGTCATGAGTGCAGACATGAGTGTGATCGGGTTGCTGATGGAAGCCAGTATCCCCGTACAGATCGTGATGCTGTTGCTGATCGGGGCGTCGCTCGTCTCGTGGAGCATCATCTTCACCAAGCGGCGGCTGATTCGCCGGCGCCAGGAATCGTCCGACGAGTTCGAGGCGGCCTTCTGGTCGGGCGGCGATCTCAACACGCTGTACCAGAGCGCGGCCCGCGCCAAGGGCGGCGCGATCGGCATGGCGAACATCTTCGAATCGGGCTTTCGCGAATTCAATCGCTCGATATCGGCCGGCGGCCGTACACCCGAGAAGATTATCGAGGAGTGCCGGCGCGCGATGCGTGTGGCCCAGATGCGCGAGATGGATCGTCTCGAGCAGAACCTCGCAACGCTCGCGACGATCGGTTCGACAAGCCCCTACGTCGGCCTGTTCGGCACGGTCTGGGGCATCATGGTGGCGTTCATGAAGATCGGCGCCATGCAGACGGCCACACTCGCCGTTGTGGCCCCGCCGATCGCCGAGGCCCTGATCGCGACCGCGATGGGCCTGTTCGCCGCGATTCCCGCCGTCAT
>JABDQH010000020.1 GCA_013042375.1 Woeseiaceae bacterium | reverse complement strand
GTCGGAGAATCGGTGGGCGCCGTCGTCGCGACCGACAGCGATAACGGCCTGATGCTGACGCCGAACCTGACAGGACTGCCGGCCGGCGAGCACGGTTTTCACATCCACCAGAATCCCAGCTGCGACCCGGTCGAAAAGAACGGCGCCATGGTGGCCGGTCTCTCGGCGGGCGGTCACTACGACCCCGAGGGTACCGGCACGCACAAAGGTCCGACGGTGGAAGGCGGCCATCTCGGCGACCTGCCCCGGCTGGTCGTCGCCGATGACGGTACGGCAACGACGCCCGTAACGGCGCCGCGGCTGACCGTAGCCAACATCATTGGACGTGCGCTGATGGTGCACGCGCACGGCGACAATTACAGCGACGATCCGAAGCCGCTCGGCGGTGGTGGGGCCCGCATCGCCTGCGGCGTCATCGAATAGATTCCAGCCGTATCGACCCTCTCCCGGGTCTGCGACCCGGGCCTGTTCCCGTGAGCCCTATTCCGCGGCCACGCCTTCTGCCGGTTCGATGCGCGCCGCGCAGAACTTGAACTCGGGAATCTTCCCGAACGGATCCAGCGTCGGGTTGGTCAGCAGGTTGGCGGCCGCTTCCGTGTAACAGAACGGGATGAACACCGTGCCGTCGGCGACATCGCGGTCCAGGCGCACGCGCAGCGTGATTGCGCCGCGCCGCGTCGACACGCGGATGAAATCGCCGGGCTCGAGCTGCATCCGCTCGATATCGCGCGGCGACAGACAGGCGACCGCTTCGGGCTCGAGCAGATCAAGGGTTTGCGCGCGCCGCGTCATGGCGCCGGTATGCCAGTGTTCCAGCATCCGTCCCGTGCTCAGGATCATCGGGAATTCATCATCCGGCAGCTCATCGGGCGGCGTGAGCTCGGTCGGCACGATCCTGGCGCGGCCGTTGTACGTCGGAAAACCGTCACCGAAAATGATCGCATTGCCGGGTTCGTCGGGCGCGTCGCAGGGATAAGTCACGGCGTCCTCGCGCTCGAGCCGCGCCCACGTGATGTTGGCAAGCGACGGCATGATCTCGGCCATCTCTGCAAAAACATCACGCGGGTGTGTGTAGTGCCAGTCGAGACCGATACGCCGCGCGATTTCCTGCGTGATCCACCAGTCCTGGCGCGCGTCATGAGGCAGCGGTACAACCTCCCGTCCCAGCTGCACCTGGCGGTTGGTGTTCGTAAACGTGCCGGTCTTCTCGGCGTGCGCGGAGGCCGGCAGCACGACATCCGCCTGCCACGCGGTTTCTGTCAGGAAGATATCCTGCACCACGAGATGCTCGAGTGTCGCCAGCGCTTCGCGCGCGTGCGCCTGGTCCGGGTCCGACATGGCCGGGTTCTCACCCAGGATGTACATCGCCGTGACCTCTCCCGCGAGGATCGCATTTATGATTTCGACAACGGTAAGACCGCGCCTGGGATCCAGCGCCGTACCCCAGAAGTCCTCGTAGCGTTGCCGATTGTCCTCGTCGTCCACTGGACGGTAGTCGGGGTAGAACATCGGGATCAGCCCGGCATCCGAGGCGCCCTGCACATTGTTCTGCCCGCGCAGCGGGTGCAGCCCGGTACCCGGCCGGCCCACGTGCCCGGTAACCAGCGCGAGCGCAATGAGTCCGCGCGCGTTATCGGTGCCGTGCACCGACTGCGAGATACCCATGCCCCAGAAGATGATCGAGTTCTGCGACGTTGCATAAAGGCGCGCGACGTCACGGATGGTTGCCGCATTGATGCCGCAGACATCGGCCATCTTTTCGGGTGGGAAGGCCCTGACGCGCTCGGCCAGTTCGCCGAAGCCCTCGGTGTGCGTCTCCAGGTAGTGCGGGTCGTGCAGCCCTTCCTCGACGATCGTGTGAAGCATTGCGTTCAGCAGCGCCACGTCCGTGCCGGCCTTGAACTGCAGGTTGAAGGTCGCGTGACGGCCCAGTCCCTGGCCGCGCGGGTCCGCGACTATGAGCTTCGCCCCACGCTTCACGGCATTCTTGAAATAGGTGGCCGCGACCGGATGATTCTGCTCGGGCCGCGCGCCGATGACGATGATGCAGTCGGCGCTATCCGCGGCCGTGAAGGGTGCCGTCACGGCCCCCGAGCCAATGCCCTCCATGAGTGCCGCAACGGACGAGGCGTGACAGAGTCGCGTGCAGTGGTCGACGTTGTTCGTGCCGAAACCGGCTCGCACCAATTTCTGGAACAGGTAGGCTTCCTCGTTCGATCCCTTCGCCGAACCGAACCCGGCGAGCGCCGACGATCCGCTTGCGTCGCGCGCTTTCCTGAGGCCTGCCGCCGCTCGCTCCAGCGCCTCCTCCCAGCTCGCTTCACGAAAGTGGCTCCACGGGTTCGCCGGATCGAGCCGTAATGCGCGGTCCTTCGATGCGTCGTCCCTGCGAATCATCGGCTTGGTCAGCCGATGCGGGTGGCGGATGTAGTCGGCGCCGAAGCGGCCCTTCACGCACAGACGCTGTTCGTTGGCGGGGCCATTGCGCCCGTCGATATGAAGGATACGGTCATCCTTGACGTGCACCGTGGTCTGGCAGCCGACGCCGCAATAGGGACACAGCGTGTCGACACTGCGGTCCGGGAATTCCTGCAGGGTGCCGGCCTCATCGAGCAGGTCCGCTTCCATCAGCGCGCCGGTTGGACAGGCCTGCACGCATTCGCCGCAGGCGACGCAGGTCGACTCACCCATCGGCGTATCGAAGTCGAACACGATCTTCGATGCGTGACCGCGATAGGCCATGCCGATGACGTCATTCACCTGCACTTCGCGGCAGGCTCGAACGCAGAGATTGCAGTGTATGCAGGCGTCGAGGTTAACGGCGATGGCGACGTGACTGCTGTCACCTTCGTGTGTCTGCCGCGACGGAAAGCGGCTGTCGACGATGCCCATCGCATCGGCCCACTTCCAGAACTTCGATTGCGGGTCGTGCGCCGTTTCGCGCGCCGGCTGGTCGGCGACGAGCAGTTCCATGACCGTGTTGCGCGCGTTGCGCGCCTTGTCCGACGCCGTACGCACGACCATATCCTGCGCTGGCCTGCGCACGCAGGACGCAGCGAGTACGCGCTCGCCTTCGATCTCGACCATGCACGCCCGGCAGTTGCCGTCGGCACGGTAGCCGGGTTCGGGCGCGTGACAAAGGTGTGGAATCGTATTGCCCTGCCGCTTGGCGACCTCCCAGATCGTCTCGTCCACCGATGCCTCGACCGGGCTGCCATCCAGCGTGAACGCGATCGTCTTGCTCATGAAAACTCCTCCGGGAAGTACTTCAGCAGACAGAAGAGCGGGTTCGGCGCCGCCTGGCCCAGGCCGCAGATCGACGCCGAGGCCATCACATCCCCGAGTTCACGCAGCAGGTCTTCGTCCCACTTCGCTGCCGACATCAGCTGCACGGCCTTCTCGGTGCCGACCCGGCAGGGCGTGCACTGGCCGCAGCTCTCGTCCTCGAAGAAGCGCATCAGGTTGAGCGCGGCTCCCCGAATGCTGTCCTTGTCCGACAGCACGATGATGGCGGCCGACCCGATGAAGCACCCGTGCGCCTCGAGCGTGCCGAAATCGAGCGGAATGTTGGCCATGCTCGCGGGGAGAATTCCGCCCGATGCACCGCCCGGAAGATACGCCCTGAAGGTGTGCCCGTCGGCCATGCCGCCACAGTACTCGTCGATGAGTTCTTG
>JABDQH010000096.1 GCA_013042375.1 Woeseiaceae bacterium | reverse complement strand
ACGATTACTGGCAGGACAAGGTTAGGCGCTCAATCCTGGCCGACGCCAGGGCCGATATTCTGCTCTACGGTAATGCCGAGCGTGCGATCGTCGAGATTGCGCATCGCCTGGCCAACGGTGAAACCGTCGATCAAATCAGCGATGTGCGCGGGACCGCATTTTTCGTCAAGGATTTGCCGGCCGACTGGACCGTGATCGATTCGACCAACGTGGATAAACCCGGGCGCGTGGAAAATCCGCAAAATCCCTACGCAATCATCGATGAATCGGTTTGCGATGCAAGCCCGGACAACGACCAGGCGCCTGCTGCCGAGGTCAAGCTCGAGGGTAAGCTCGCGCGCGTGCAACAGAAACTCGAACAGCGCTTTAAAACCGTGGTGCGCCTGCCCTCTTTCAACGATGTCAGTCGCGACCCGGTACTTTATGCACACGCGAGTCGCGTGCTCCATCTCGAAACCAATCCCGGCAATGCGCGCGCACTGGTGCAAAACCAGGGTGGACAGAAGATCTGGTTCAATCCCCCACCGATTCCTCTCAGTACCGAAGAAATGGATTACGTATTCGGTTTCGATTATGCGCGCGTACCTCACCCGTTTTACGGTGACGCGCGTATTCCCGCTTACGAAATGATCCGCTTCTCGGTCAATATAATGCGCGGCTGTTTCGGCGGCTGTACCTTTTGCTCGATCACCGAACACGAAGGCCGCATCATCCAGAACCGCTCGGAAGAATCGATTCTCGAGGAGATCGAGGATATTCGCGACAAGGTTCCGGGGTTCACGGGCGTCATCTCCGATCTTGGCGGGCCGACAGCGAACATGTACCGGCTGGCCTGCAAGAGCCGCGAGATCGAGTCGGCGTGCCGGCTGCCGAGCTGTGTCTTCCCGGGAATCTGCAAGAACCTGGACACCGACCATTCGGCCTTGACCGGACTGTATCGCAAGGCGCGCGATCTCCCCGGCATCAAGAAAGTACTGATCGCGTCCGGCCTGCGCTACGACCTCGCGGTCGAGGACCCCGAGTACGTGAGGGAGCTGGTGACACACCACGTCGGCGGCTACCTCAAGATCGCCCCCGAGCACACCGAGCGCGGCCCCCTCGACAAGATGATGAAGCCGGGTATCGGCAGCTACGATCGCTTCAAGGAAATGTTCGAGGCGTTTTCGGCGGAAGCCGGCAAGGAACAGTACCTGATCCCCTATTTCATCGCCGCGCATCCCGGCACGACCGACGAGGACATGGTGAACCTCGCGCTGTGGCTCAAGGAAAGCGGCTTTCGCGCCGACCAGGTGCAGGGCTTCTACCCGTCACCGATGGCGACGGCGACGGCGATGTATCACTCACGCAAGAACCCGCTCAGGAAGGTGACCTACAAGAGCGAGAACGTCGAGGCGGTCAAGAGCCCGGAAAGACGGCGGCTGCACAAGGCACTGCTGCGATACCACGATCCGGACAACTGGCCGTTGATTCGTGCGGCGCTGCGCGAAATGGGGCTCGCCCGCCTGATCGGTTCCGGCGACGGGCAGCTCGTGCCCGCGCGGCAACCGAAAGACGCACAACAGCGTGAGCCTGCCCGCCGCAAGAACACGGCTGCGGCACACGAGAAGCGCGTGCGCAAAGGTAAGGCACTGTCGCAGCACACGGGATTGCCACCGCGCAGACAGCAGTGATGCGCGAGGCGCGGCTATGGAGTCTCGCGAAAGGGGCTCGGATTCCAGACGAAAAACCCGCCGAACCGGCGGGTGTTTCGTCTTGCAGTGCGGTTGTAGCCTGCGGGCTTCAGGTCTCCTGGCCCGCGTGCCTCAGCCGCACTTGGAGTCGCCGCAGCTCAGGCACGTCATGCAGCCGTCCATGAGGATGACGGCGATCGTGTTGCACTTGGTGCACAGCTGCGCGCCCTCGGGGTACTCCGTCTCGGAGAAGGCGTCGGTTTGCCGCTGCGATTCCTCGTACTCGGCACGCTTCTGCGCGACGAGCTCTTGCTGGTGCTTGTCGAGGCCCGGCGGCGCCATCATGCCGATGGCGACAAGGTGCTTCTCGACGATGTGGCCGAGCTCGGCGATGATCGACGGCATGAACCGGCCGCCGGTCTGCCAGTAACCGCCACGCGGATCGAACACGGCCTTGAGTTCCTCGACGAGGAACGTGACGTCGCCGCCCTTGCGGAACACAGCCGAAATAATGCGCGTCAGCGCCACGATCCACTGGTAGTGGTCGAGGTTCTTCGAGTTGATGAAGATCTCGAACGGGCGGCGTTTCTCGTGCTCGGTGCCCTGGTTAAGGATGATGTCGTTGATCGTCACGTACATGGCGTGATCCGATACCGGCGTCTTGACCTTGTAGGTCGAGCCGACAAGCATCTCGGGGCGCTCGAGCCTCTCGTGCATGCGGATGACTTCGGCGCGATCGCCGCCGCCCTCGCGCGCGAACTCGCGCTTTTGCTCTTCTTTTTCCTCGGCCGGCTGGTTGACCGCGTAGCCGACGATCTTTTTGTCGATCTTTCGCATCAGAATTTTCCGTAGTAACCCTCTTTGAGCGCGTCGAAGAGATTGGCGGCCGTGTGCACCTCGCCGTCGTATTCGATCTCCTCGTCACCCCTGAGGTCGATGGTCGATCCATCCTCGAGTGTGAAGGTGTAAGTCGTGTTCTTGAGGTCCTGTTCCTTGACCAGTACGCCCTGGAACGCCTCGGGGTTGAAGCGGAAGGTCGTGCAACCCTTGAGCCCCTGCTCGTAGGCGTACAGGTAGATGTCCTTGAAACTATCGTACGCATACTCGGTCGGGACGTTGGCCGTCTTCGAGATCGATGAATCGATCCACTTCTGCGCAGCCGCCTGGATATCGACGTGCTGGTTCGGCGTTACCTCGTCGGCCGTGATGAAGTAATCGGGCAGCGTACTGTCGGCGCCCGGACCCGGGGGCATCGCATCCGCGTCGATCGCATCGCGGTAGGCCAGCAGCTCGAAAGAGAACACGTCGACCTTCTCTTTGCTCTTCTTGCCCTGGCGAATGACGTTGCGGAAATAGTGATGCGCAAAACTCGGCTCGATACCGTTCGACGCGTTGTTCGCCAGCGACAGCGAGATCGTGCCGGTCGGGGCGATCGAGCTGTGATGCGTGAAGCGCGCACCCGTCGTCGCAAGTTCCTCGACGAGTGCCGGGTTCTCGGCGGCGATGCGCTGCATGTAGCGGCTGTACTTCGCGTGCAGGATGCGGCCCGGGACCTTGTCGCCGGCCTGGTAGCCGTCGGCACGCATCTCGGGGCGCTTGCGCAGCATTGCCTCGGTGACCTCGAAGGCCTCGTTCATGATCGGCGCCGGTCCTTTCTCCTTGGCGAGCTCGAGGCCCTCCTCCCAGCCGGCGAGCGCGAGTTGCCTGGCAACTTCCTCGGTGAATTCGACCGCTTTCGGCTCGCCGTACTTCATGCGCAACATCGTGGTGGTCGACCCCAATCCCAGGAAGCCCATGCCGTGGCGGCGCTTGCGCTGGATCTCGTTGCGCTGCTGCGGCAACGGCAGCCCATTGATCTCGACGACGTTATCGAGCATGCGCGTGAAGACCTTGACGACCTTGCGGAAGTTCTCCCAGTCGAAGCGGGCTTCGCCGGTGAACGGCTTGTCGACGAAGCGCGTCAGGTTGACCGAGCCGAGCAGGCAGGACCCGTAGGGCGGCAGCGGCTGCTCGCCGCAGGGATTGGTTGCGCGAATATTCTCGCAGAACCAGTTGTTGTTCATCTGGTTGACCTTGTCGATCAGCACGAAGCCGGGCTCCGCGAAGTCGTAGGTCGAGGCCATGATGACATCCCACACGCGGCGCGCCGGCAGCGTCTTGTAAATCTTGCAGGCGACGAGGCCCTCGCCGTTTTGCACGTAGTTGCCCGCCTCGGGCCATTCGCGCCATACGAACTGGCGGCTGTCCGTGACGTCGAGCTCGTCGTCCTCGACCTCCTTGGGCGTGACCGGGAACGCGAGCCTCCAGTCTTCCTCGTTGATGACGGCCTGCATGAACTCGTCGGTGACGAGCAGCGACAGGTTGAACTGGCGCAGGCGGCCGTCCTCGCGCTTGGCGCGAATGAACTCCATGACGTCCGGGTGACCGACATCGAAGGTACCCATCTGCGCACCGCGGCGCCCGCCGGCCGACGACACCGTGAAACACATCTTGTCGTAGATATCCATGAACGACAGGGGTCCCGACGTATAGGCGCCCGCCCCGGTTACGTAGGCGCCCTTCGGGCGCAGCGTCGAGAACTCATAGCCGATGCCGCAGCCGGCCTTCAGCGTCAGGCCCGCCTCGTGCACCTTGTTGAGGATGTTATCCATCGAGTCGCCGACCGTGCCCGAGACCGTGCAGTTGATCGTCGACGTCGCGGGCTTGTGCTCCTGGGCGCCCGCATTGGATATGATGCGGCCCGCCGGGATCGCACCCGAGCGCAGCGCCCACAGGAATTTCTCGAAATAGTGCTCGCGCTTCGACTCGGTCTCGACGTTGGCGAGCGCTCGCGCCACGCGCTTGTAGGTATCGTCTATGGTCTCGTCGATCTTGCTGCCGTCTTTGGCGGCCAGTCGATATTTTGCATCCCAGATATCGAGCGATGCAGGCTGAAATTCCATGTCCGTGACCGCGTGCGTGTCCAGATTTACGGCAGACTTCATAGGTCGTGTTTCTCCCTGTAACCCAAGCCAGGAGCCCCAATATTTTTTGGGTTATACCCTGTTCTTCGAGAGAATAAGGCCCCGCTCGCCGGTGCGGCCAGAACGCACGACGAGAGCCGCGAACGGCCTCTGCTCCCTTGTGAGTCAGACACAAGATGTTGTGTCCAAGTGAGACAAGATTATGCCCGTAAGCCCCCCCTGTCAAGCATTTCGCGTATTTTCTTGTGTCGGCTTTTAGCGACAAAAAACAACAGCTTAGCGATTTTTTAGGAGTAAGTGCTTTAAATTTGGGCAAAAATAAATGGCACTTTCATGAAACCGCGGAAACACTACATCTAGTAGCTATTCTTGTCGCAAAACAGGCCCTTGAAAAGCTTATCTGCAGCCCAACTTTAGCCTCAACGCTGCATTTCTTAAGTGGAGGCAAACATGAATATCGCACGTTTTGAACCCTGGTCTTTCGTCGATCTCCTGCACCGTGACCTGGACCGCCTCGTTGGCGGACGCCGTGTCGCAGGCGATGATGAGAGCACCGTCGCCGACTGGGCCCCGGCCGTCGACATCATCGAGGAAAAGAACCGCTTCGTGCTACGCGCAGACGTTCCCGGCGTTGATCCCAATGACATCGACGTATCCATGGACGCCGGCACGCTGAGCATCTCTGGCGAGCGCCACGCGATCGCGAGCGACGAGGACACGGGCGTGCAGCGCATCGAGCGCGCCACGGGCCGCTTCCTGCGTCGCTTCACGCTGCCCGAAGCCGTCGACGCCGAGGCCATCGGGGCCCGTTGCACCAACGGCATCCTCGAGGTCACGATTCCGAAGACGCCCGAGGTGCAGACGCGCCGCATCACGGTCGAGGCCGCCTGAGGCAACACTGTATGATGCCCGGGCGCGACCATGCGTCGCGCCCGGGCATCTTTGCCTATAATTCACGGACGATTCAGCTTCGTGAACCTATGCTGACCGGCGCGATCTGACTAAAGACCCGTACTCCCGAGGACCTCTATGAAAACGCTGCACCGATTTTTCTGGACGACCCTGCTCCTGGCACTTGTATCGACCGCGGCGCAGGCCGCCCTGCCGGCCACGATAGACGATCGGCCGGTCACGAGCCTGGCGCCGCTTGTCGAAGCCGCATCACCTGCAGTCGTCAACATCGGGGTAACCCAGGTTAGCCGCAGCCCGTTCGGGCGTTCCGCCGAAGTCGGCGGCGCGGGCTCGGGTGTCATCGTAGACGCCGAGAACGGCTATATCCTGACCAACCACCACGTCGTTGCCGAGGCGGACGAGATCCAGGTCGGCCTCATCGACGGTCGCACGCTCGATGCAGAGATCATGGGCTCCGACGCAGCGACCGATATCGCGCTGCTCAAGGTCGAGGGCGATGACCTGACAGAGATGCCGATCGGCGACTCAAGCGGTGTCCGAGTCGGGGACTTCGTCATCGCCATCGGCAACCCCTATGGCCTGAACCACACGGTAACTTCGGGTATCGTCAGCGCGCTCGGTCGCGCCGGTTTCAACCGCGACGGCCTCGAAGATTTCATCCAGACCGATGCATCGATCAACCCGGGCAACTCGGGCGGCGCGCTCGTCAATATGGACGGCGAACTGATCGGCATCAACTCGGTCATCATCTCGCGCTCGGGTGGCAACGTGGGTATCGGCTTCGCCGTACCCACGGAGATCGCGAGCTCGGTCATGGGCCAGATCATCGACTTCGGAGAAATTCGCCGTGGCCTGCTCGGCGTGAACATCCAGAACATCGACGCGGAAGCGGCGAGGACCCTGAGCCTCGACGTCGAAAGCGGCGCGCTCGTCACGCGGGTGTTTCCGGAGTCGGCGGCCGAACGGGCCGGGCTGGAGGTTGGTGACATCATCATCGGTGTCAACAACAAGAAGATCGACGATGCTTCCGGACTGCGCAAGACGATCGGTCTCCTGCGCACAGGCGACACCGTCGGCATTCGCTACATTCGGGACAACAAGACGCGTTCGACGTCGACCGAACTCGGTAGCGCGAGCGAACAGTTGCTGGCCGGCGCCAACATTCACCCGGGCCTGAACGGCGCGACGTTTGCACCGAACAGCGCGTCGAGCGACAACGGCGTCGAGGTCACGGAAGTCGTCGAGGGCAGCCCTGCGGCCCAGCGCGGCCTGCGTACCGGCGACGTCATCACGGCCGTCAACCGCGTCCTCGTGCGGAACCTCGATGACCTGGCCGAAATAGCGCAGGGCAACCGCATCCTGTTCCTGCTGGTGCGGCGCGGCGACCGCTCACTGATGCTGCAGATACGGTAAGCCAGGGCCTGTCAACACTCAATCGATAGTCACTGCCGGCGCTATTTTTTTGTTCGGCAAGGCAGAAGGAGCGATGTATAGTGAATCTATATGAGCGACTGATAACGCGGCCGGGCGGAAAAATAGCCCCGGCCCTACGGGTTATGGCCAGAAAGGCGCCACTCGGCGTTGCTACTCGCTTATTTGGAGTGACCAAATGGCGCTCGACGCGCCTTGATTGGCCCCTTTTTGGTCATAACAGTGACTATCGATTGAGTGTTGACAGGCCCTAGATGCATGCACCCCGAGAACGGCAACGGAAGGCTCTTCGCACGCATCGCCGTTGCCGTTCTCGTCGCGACCCTGCTCACTGCACTGCCCGCTCGGGCCGCCGAGATCGATGAGCAGCGCGAACTATTTGAGCGCGTCTACGAGACCGTCGAGCGCGGCGACTGGAGCCCGGTAGACGATCTCCCCGCCGCCGAGCGCGAGCTTCTCGAGCGCTACGTCCTGTGGCCCGATCTGCGCGCCGCCTGGCTGCGCGCTAACACCGGTGAGTTACCGGACACCCTGTTCAGCGACTTCTTCGACACCTACGGCGCGCTGCGCCCGGCGCGCGAGCTGCGCTACCGGTACGCGCTGTCCCTCGGGCGCCAGGGCAGGCTCGGCGACTTCCACCGCATCTACGAGCGCTTCTACGAGGGTAGCGGCGTCGCGCGGCTCGATTGCCTGGCATTGCAATCCGACATCGACGCCGGGCGGCTGGCACGCGTACCCGGACGCGCACTGGACCTGTGGCTCGTCGGCACCAGCCAGGTCGACGAATGCGACCCGGTCTTCGCGTACCTCAAGGAAGATGGCCTGATCGGGCCGCTCGAATATCGCAAGCGCTTTGCGCTGGCCATCGAGTCCCGCGAGTTCCAGCTCGCACGCTGGCTCGCGAAGAAGATTGACGACACCCACGTCGCGATTGCAGCGACGTGGCAACGGGCGCAATCCGATCCCGGGACTTTCCTCGAAAACCACTCTCGGAAGGCGAACAGCGAAGCCTATCGCGAGCAACTCGTTTACGCCGCCGAGCGCCTGACCTACCGGGATCCTGTTGCCGCGCACGGCGTGTGGCGCGACGTCGAACGACGCTACGGCTTCTCCGCGGAACAGAAGCTGCGTACGCGCCGCCACATCGCGTTATGGATGGCGCGCGACAACCTGCCGGACGGATACAGGCTGCTGGCGTCATTGCCGCGCGCCGCACAGGACGACGAAGTCATGCGCTGGCGTGCGCGCGTCAGCCTGCGCGACGGCAAGTGGCGACGCCTGCTCCTCGACATCGACGCCATGGACGACGCGGAGCGCACTACGGAAGCGTGGCGCTACTGGCACGCTGTCGCGGCCCTGCGCTCGGGCCGTGCAATCGACGCCCGCGCCGAGCTGGAGGCGCTGAGCAAGGAGCGCAGCTACTACGGATTCCTGGCGGCGGACGAACTCGGCAGCGAGTATGCGTTCGATAACTCGTCGCTGCCGGCCGACAACGAAGCCCTGGCTGCCGTCGCGAACAGGCCCGACATGATCCGGGCCCGCGAGCTCTTCCTCGTCGGCATGGAGAGCCGGGGGCGGTCCGAGTGGAATGCCGCCATCGACATGCTGACTGCCGAGGAAAAGAGGCAGGCCGCTATCCTTGCCCATCGCTGGGGCTGGCACTCGCGGGCCATTGCAACGGTGTCCAGCCTCGGCGAGTACGACGATCTCGAAATTCGCTACCCGCTACCCTGGCAGTCCGAGTTCGAATCGCACGCCTCGGCCGCGCGCATCGAGCCGACCTGGGCCTACGGCGTCGCCCGCAGCGAGAGCCTGTTCATGCGTGACGTCCGCTCGAGCGCCGGCGCGATCGGGCTGATGCAGCTCATGCCCGGGACCGGCAGGGCCGTGGCGCGCGAGATCAGGCTGCCGTGGTCGGGCGTCGCAACGCTGACCGACCCCGAGAAGAATATCCGGCTCGGCACGTCCTATCTCGGGCGGATGGCCGAGCGATTCGGCGGCAACCACGTACTTGCTACGGCGGCGTACAACGCGGGGCCACATCGAGTCGACGAGTGGCTCCCGGAGCATGGCGCGGAGGACACGCGCGCCTGGATCGAGAACATCCCGTTCAACGAAACGCGCAACTACGTCAAGAAGGTCATGGCCGCAAAGGCGATCTTCCACTGGCGCATGACGGGTGACGTGTGGCGCATCTCCGAGGAGCTCGGCCGCGTCATCGCACCCGAAGAGTTACAGCTCGCTGCCCGCTAGCTCGCGCGCCCGTTCATAGAAGCAATCGATGCGCTGTTCGCAGGTCTCGAGCAGTGCCCGAAATTCGTCGAGCCGGCCTTCGTAGAGCACCATGGGGATGAGGCGGGCATTGTCGAGCTCGCCCGTGACCCAGCCGCCCGCCTCGCGGCCTGCCTCCTCGAGAGACCCGGCGATATCCGCCTGCAATGCCGTGAGGCGGGCGCGCTTGCGAGCGCGCTTCTCCTCGTCATCGATGATAAGCGCGTACAAGGCTTCGAGATCGGTGCGCGCGGCTGCCACGAGCGCCGACAATTGTCCGCGCACTGCGCGACGCGCCTGGTAGTCGCCGAAGGCCGCGTCCATCCCGCGCGCTTCGAGCCAACGCTGCACGCCGAACTCCTCGACGGCCGTCGCAAATGACTCGTTGAAGCCACTGTCGCCCTTGACGTAGATGACCTGATGGGCGAGCTCGTGGAACAGCACGGCGACGAGCCGGACGTCATCCCAGTTCATCATCGTGCTCAGGACAGGATCCTTGAGTTTGCCGAGTGTCGAGTAGGCCATGACGCCCGACACCGCCACGTCATAGCCTTTCCTGCCGAGGCGCGCCGCTTCCCGCTCGGCGCTCTCTTTCACGAAGTAGCCGCGGTAGCTCACGCAGCCGGCAACCGGGAAGCACCAGGTCCTCGGCTCGACGGAAAACTCGGGCGCAGCGAAGACGCTCCACATCACGTAGTCGCGCTCGAGATCTGCGTAGGTTCGATAGGTATCGTTATCGGGCAGGCCCAGTTCGTCGACGGCGAACTGCCGCGCCTCGGCGACCAGACGCAGCCGCGCCGCGAGTTCGGGGGAAGTCTCCTCGCGCGCGAGCACCTCGCCGATCGGTTCGCGCTTGCGCGTCAGCTCCCACTGCCCCGCCGCCGCCTGCAGGTAGTAGCACCCGGAAAGCGGTAACGACAAGGCGACGAGCAGGACGAGACGCGGCATTCGGGTACTATGACACGATGCAGGTATATCTCGTAGGAGGCGCGGTTCGCGACGCGCTGCTCGGCATTCCGCACAGGGAACGGGACTGGTGTGTCGTGGGCGCGTCCCCAGGGGAACTCGAGGCACAGGGCTATCGGCGCGTCGGCAAGGATTTCCCCGTGTTCCTGCATCCGGAGACCAAAGAGGAATACGCCCTCGCCCGCACCGAGCGCAAGACGGCGCCGGGTTATCACGGCTTCGATTTCGACTGCTCGCCCGACGTGACGATCGAAGACGACCTGCGGCGCCGGGACCTGACGATCAACGCGATGGCCCGGGATAGCGACGGCCGGCTCATCGACCCCTGGGGCGGCCGCGCCGACATCGAGAATCGCGTCCTCCGGCACGTCTCCGACGCGTTCGTCGAAGATCCCGTGCGCATCCTGCGCGTCGCGCGGTTCGCGGCCCGTTTCGCCGCGCTCGGTTTTACGATCGCCGACGAGACGCTCGCACTCATGCGACACATGGTCGACGAGGGCGAAATCGATGCCCTCGTGCCCGATCGCGTGTGGAAGGAGACCGAATTGGCACTGGCGGGAGCGCATGCACGCGTGTTCTTCGAGGTGCTGCGCGAGTGCGGCGCACTGCGCGTCCTGTACCCCGAGGTGCACCGGCTCTTCGGTGTTCCGCAGCCGCAACAATGGCACCCCGAGATCGACACCGGCGTGCACGTCATGATGGTGCTCGACCAGGCCGAGAAGCTCTCCGACGACCTCGAGGTCCGCTTCGCCGCACTGGTGCACGACCTCGGCAAGGGAACAACGCCGGGGCGCCAGCTGCCCCGGCACTCGGGGCACGAGAAACGCGGCTGCAAACTCATTCGCGCCCTCTGCGAACGCCTGCCCGTGCCGAAAGCCTGCCGCGACCTCGGCCTGCTGGTGGCCGAGTTCCACACCCACGTCCATCGTGCACTGGAGCTGCGCCCGAAGACCGTCCTCAAGGTCCTCGAAAGGACCGACGCGTTCCGCCGGCCCGAGCGCTTCGAGCAGTTCCTGCTCACGTGCGAAGCCGACGCGCGCGGTCGCGCCGGGCTCGAGAAACGGCGCTACGAGCAGGCGGGATTTTTTCGCGGCGCCTTCGAGGCTGCAGGCTCGATCGACGCCGCAGCCGTGGCGGCGCGCAACGATGATCGCGAGATTCCCGCGGCCATGCGCCGCGAGCGCCTGCGCGCCATCACCGAGTTCATGGCGACGCGCGGCCCCTAGGCGAGTACGTAAAGAAGAAGCGCCGCGAGCGCGAGCCGGTAGATCGCGAACGGCGCCAGGCCGATACGCGTCACGAAACGCATGAAGAACTCGATACTGATGTACGCGACAACAGCCGACACGAGCACGCCGAGAGCGAGTTCGTCCCATGCGACCGGCGTGTCGCCGAGCACCATCTCGCCGCCCTTGTAGACGGTCGCCAGCAGGATTACGGGGGCCGACAGCAGGAACGAGAAGCGCGCGGCATCCTGGCGCTCGAAACCGAGCAGGCGGCCGGCCGTTATGGTCACGCCCGAGCGCGACGTGCCCGGGACCAGCGCCAGCGCCTGCGCCATGCCGATGATCAGGGCATCGCGAATCCTCAATTGCGTGATCGCGCGATCGCGTCGCGCGTAACGATCGGCCAGCGCCATGAGGATACCGTAACCGGCCAGCGTGTAGACGATGACCGATGGGTCGCGCAGGTTCTGCTCGATCCAGCCCGCAAACAGGAGGCCCGCGGCCGCGGCCGGGATCGTGCCGAGCCCGATGCCGAGCGCCATGTTCGCCTGCGGTGACTGCAGGTCACCACCGAGTATCTGCAGGCCGCCACGTATGAGGCCCGCAATGTCGTCGCGAAAGAAAATGACCACTGCGAGCAGGGACCCGAAGTGCACGGCCACGTCGAAAGCGAGGCCCTGGTCGGTCCACTCGACGAGAAAGGGAACGAGCACGAGATGCCCTGAACTCGAGATGGGCAGGAACTCGGTCAGCCCCTGCACAATGGCGAGCACGACGATCTGGACGGTTGTCATAGCGTGTGGGTCCTGTCCCCGTGGGCGAACGCGGAAGGCGTCGCCACCGATCCCTTGCTGAGTGCGAGGCACTTGAAGCGCTCGCCCATTTCACCGGGGAGCGTAAGTGTTTTGACCTCATTGGACAACGCCAGCCGTTTCTCCGCGGGCAGGGTCGCGATGTCCTGCAGCTCGACTTCCAGTCCGCCACCCAAGAGAAACTGTGCCTGCGTCTCGTACCCCGCGAGATCGAAGCCGTGCGCCGTCCCGGTAGCGGCAATGCTGCTGAAATCGACCCAGGCCGTCATGTCCTGGATACCTACGAGGACCAGCGGATCGCTGTGGGCACGATGGCGAAAGTGGCAGCGCAGCCAGCCCGCGGAACGGTCGGGTGCATAGTACTCACGTCGCGAGACGCCGTAGTCGAAAAGAAAAACGACGCCCTCGCGCAGCGCGGATGACATTCCACCCAGCCAGGGACCCGTAGCGATGCAGACTTCCGACATGTAGCCGTCGGGGAGCGGCGCGCCGATGCCTCTCTCGATCGAGGCAACGGCCAGGGCGAGGTTCTCGGGCGGCGGACCCTCGGTGAACACGAAACCGTCATTCTCAACGGCCACGCGCACCTGCATCACGCTGTCGCCGCGCCGCACGAAGCGCTCCACGGGCAGGCAATCGAGCACTTCGTTGGCGACGATGACGCCGCGGTGGCCTTCGGGCAGCGAGTCTATCCACGTCACGAGATGGACGAGATCCGGCACGCGTCGGCGCAGGTAATCCTCCTGGCGTTCGCGCAGGTCGGCCGAAACCTCGAGCACGAGGTAGGCCGCCGGCAGCGCATCGAGCCCGGACAGTGCCTCGAGCATGTCGGCCGCGAGCTTGCCGCTGCCCGCGCCGTACTCGAGGATGCCACCCCCGTCAATCTCGGCGAGCACTTCGGCACACTGGCGTGCCAGTACGCGGCCGAATACCTTCGACAACTCCGGCGCCGTGATGAAGTCGCCGCCCTCCCCGAACTTCGTCGTCCCGGCCGCGTAATAGCCGAGCCCCGGCGCATACAGCGCGTGATGCATGAACTCGGAAAACGCGATGCTGCCACCGGCGTCGACAATGTGGTCGCGGATGTATGCGGCGGCGCGCTCGCTGTGAGCGGCGCTCAGCGCATCCGGTGCTGGCAACGATGGCGGCGTGTCCGCTTGCATGTCAATATCGCCTGATGATCCAGAATAGTCTTGCTGACAAAGTCGTCCTTGTGACGGGCGCGGCCCGCCGTATCGGCGCGGCCATTGTGACACGCCTGCACGCAAACGGGGCGTGCGTCGGTATACATTTTCGCGGTTCCGCGGACGAAGCCGGGGCGCTCGCCGATCGGCTGAACGCCGAGCGCGAGAATTCCGCGCGGACGTTCCAGGCGGACTTGCTCGACATGACGGCCCTGCCCCGGCTCGTCGACGACGTCGTCGCCTGGGGCGGCCGCCTCGACGGCCTCGTCAACAATGCCTCGACGTTCTACCCGACGCCGGTCGGTGAGATCACCGAGGCCCACTGGGACGACCTCGTTGGCAGCAATTTCAAGGCGCCGCTGTTCCTTGTCCAGGCCGCGGCCGGCGAGCTACAGAGGACCCGGGGCGGAATCGTCAACATCGTCGATATCCACGCCCAGCGCCCGCTGCGCGACCATGCGGTGTACGGTCCGGCTAAAGCGGCCCTCGCGATGCTGACACGCTCGCTGGCCAAGGACCTGGCACCCGAGGTGCGCGTCAATGGTGTGTCTCCCGGCGCGATCCTGTGGCCCGAGGACGGCATGTCGGACGCCGTCAAGCAGACCATCCTGCGCCAGGTGCCGCTCGAACGGCCCGGAAATCCCGACGACATCGCAGGCTGCGTGCTCTACCTGCTGCGCGACGCGGGCTACGTCACGGGGCAGATCGTCGCCGTCGACGGCGGGCGTTCGATCGGCTGGTAGAACTACCAGGCGTTGGCCAGCTCGCGCGCCGAATCGCCGCGCGCTTCGGGCAGGACGATATCCTTGAGGAATTCCGGCGCCTGCACGCCGGGCGGCGTCGTCGCGACCGGGCAGGCACCGGTCGACGAGATCGACAGCGCCGCAACCAGGTTCGGGTCGTTGTCGGCGCCGATCGGAATGTCGAGGAGATCCTCCGCCGGGCAATCGACGGACAGGCCGTCGAAGTAGTCGCTGAAACCGGCGGCATTCTTGGTCCTGAACGAGGTCGGGCGCAGGATCTTCTCCTCGCAGAAGGGGATACCGATCTGCCCTACCGGTTTGCCGAAGGTGTTGTCGCCGACGACCCACACATCGGCATAGGGCTCGAGCGAGTTGGTCACGAGTTCGCTCGCGGACGCGGTGCTGCGCGAGGCGACGACAATGAAGCGCTGGATGTCGAGCGAGTTGCCGAGGCGCGAGAAGAACGACTTGCGCTCGTTTTCGGTGAACTCGGGGTTGCGGTCGGCGTTGTACTCGGTCTCGGAGAACACGAGGCCGTCGTTGGCGAAACCACCGAGGTAGTCGCCGAGCAGCTCCGCCGTGCGCACGAGGCCGCCGCCGTTGTAACGCATGTCGATGACGACGTCCCTGACGCCCGCCGCGATGAAATCTTCGAACACGGTATCAAACACGGGCTCGGCCGTGCTGATGAAGGTGCGGAACTCGAAATAGCCGACCGGCGGTACGCCGGCGCCCATGTCGATGACGCGAATGCGCGCGGCCGGAACCGGGTCGATCGTGACGATGGCTTTCGTGATCACGGTATCGAAGGTGGAGGTGTCGGGCCGGCGCACCGAGAACGTGACCGTGTCGTTGGCGTCGAAAAACGCGCCGACGCCCTCGTTCGAACGAACGTCGACATACGTCCGGCCGTTGAGCCTGTCGACGTAGTGGCCACGCGCCAGCAGGCCGAGCCCGGCCGGGCTGCCCTCGAACACGCGGCTGATACGCATCTCGTTGCTTTCCTCGCGCCAGCTGAAGCCGAAGCCCTCGTACTTGCCTTCGCCGAAGAACTGCTGGTCGGCCACGAGCGACCCGACCGAACTGAAGCGATCGAGCGGGTCGCCGTTAGCGTCCCTGGGACCGAAGGTCGTCGTCACCTCGAAGACGAGCTCCTCCGGGCTCGCGTAGTCGCTGATGTTGATGCCGGCTGGCAAGAGGTCGTTCCACAGGTACCAGTCGTAGAGCGCGTCGAGGACGAACTGTTTCTGGCCGTCGTTGCTGCAGGCCGCGGGCTGACCGCCGCCGCCGATGCCGGTGAACGATTCGCCGTCACTGCCGCAGGCACTGACAACGAGGGTTGTAACGAGTAGTACTGCCAACTTACGCATGCAAATTTCCTCAAAGCATGACGCCGACGAGTTCCAGCGGGTGACTCGCCGCGTCGAATTCTTTCCAGTGCTCCAGCATGGTCCTGCCGGTCACCGGATGTACCAGGTTGGGCTCCAGCTCCGCCAACGGGCGCAGCACGAAGCTGTACTCGAGGACGTCGCTTCTCGGCACGCACACCGGCCGCTCCTCCTGCACCAGGTCATTGTAGAGAAGCAGGTCGATGTCGAGCGGACGCGATGCCCATTTTCCGCTATCCGGATCGCGGCCCGCCAGGTTATGTATAACCTCGATGGCCTCGCAGATCGCGAGCGGTGGTTCTTCCGACTCGAACCCGGCGACGAGGTTCAGGAAATCGTCGCCGTCGAAGCCGACGGCCGCGCTGCGGTATACCGACGAGATTTGCAGCTCGCCATAGCGGCGGCGCAGCTCGGCAATGCCGCGATGCAGGTTGTTCTCGGGATCGATGTTGCTGCCGAGACTGACGTACACGGTCGCCATGTCGGCCTACTCGCCGCGCTCGATGACAACGCCGACGTCGCGCGACCCGCGAATTGCGCCGGGCTTGTGGACCGTGACCTTGACCCAGCTGACGCCGAATTCCTCGCGCACGATGCCCGCGATGCGCTCGGCGAGCGTCTCGACGAGCTGGAAACTCGACTCGCCGACGAACGCCTGCAGGCGCTTGGCGACGAGCTTGTAGTTGAGCGTATCGGCAACGTCGTCGGTGGCGGCAGCTTTCGCAATGTCGGCCGCCATTTCGAGATCGATGATGATGGTCTGGCGGATCTTGCGCTCCCATTCCCAGATGCCGATGATCGTCTCGATCTTGAGTTCGTGCAGAAATATCTTGTCCATGTTTATCCCGTCCGGCTCAGGCCGGTACACCGAGTGATTCGAGCGACCAGCGCGGCTGAGCCCTGATTTCGGAGGCCTCGCCCGCTTCCGCGAGACGCAGTGCCCCCGCGACCGCGATCATCGCGCCGTTGTCGGTACAGAAAGCGAGCCTCGGGTAGTAGACCTCGCCCTCGAAACGTGCCGCCATCTCGTGGCGCAGGAGCCGATTCGCGCCGACGCCGCCCGCGACGACCACGCGCTCGAGCCCTTCGGCCCGGGCAGCGCGCAGCGACTTGGCAACCAGCGTGTCGACGGCGGCCCGCTGAAACGAAGCGGCGAGATCGGCCTTGCGGTTCGCGAGCTTTCCCGCGGCCTCTGCCTTGCGCACCTCGAGCATGACGGCCGTCTTCAGGCCGCTGAAGCTGAAATCGAAGTTGGGCTTGTTCAGCATCGGTCGCGGGAAGTCATACGCATTCTCGTCGCCGTCTTCTGCCAGCGCCGCCAGCGCCGGTCCGCCCGGATAGCCGAGGCCGAGCAGCTTGGCCGTCTTGTCGAAGGCCTCGCCGACGGCGTCGTCGAGCGTCGTGCCGAGAAGCCGGTAGTCGCCGAAGGCCCGGACCGCGATCAGCATCGAGTGCCCGCCCGAGACGAGCAGCGCGAGAAACGGGAATTGCGGCGGCGTGTCCTCGAGCATCGGGGCAACGAGGTGGCCTTCCATGTGATGCACGGGAACCACGGGGCAATCCCAGGCCAGCCCGAGCCCGGCCGCCATGCCGCCGCCGACCATGAGAGCGCCCACCAGGCCCGGGCCGGCTGTGTAGGCGATCGCGTCCGGCTTGTCGACGCCGGCATCGCTCATAACTCGTTGAATCAACGGCAAAAGCATGCGTACGTGATCGCGCGAGGCGATCTCGGGCACGACCCCGCCGTACACGGCGTGCAGGTCCACCTGGCTGTGCAGGGCATCCGCAACGAGGCCGTTCTCCGTGTCGTACAGCGCCACGCCCGTCTCGTCGCAGCTCGTTTCGATTCCCAGGACCAGCATAGGCCGCAGAATAGGGTGCCAGTCACCCTATTTCCAGTTTTTGTAACAGTCGCGCGGGCAGCGTGATGCGGCCCGCAACAGGGTGGCTGGCACCCTATATTTTCTTTGCAAACCGCCAGTTCGGGCGCTAGAATGCGCTGCTCAGTCCCGGCCCCGTGCCGGGCTTATTTATGTTTGGACGGATCAACTGAACAATGCCAAGCGTTCGAGTTAAAGAGAACGAGTATTTTGACGCTGCCCTGCGGCGCTTCAAGCGTGCCTGCGAGAAGGCCGGCATACTGACCGAGCTTCGCCGTCGCGAGTACTACGAGAAGCCGACGCAGGAGAGAAAGCGCAAGAAGGCGGCCGCGGTCAAGCGCCACATGAAGCGCCTGTCCCGCGAACAAGCCAAGCGCAAGCGTCTCTACTAAATCAATTTTGAGCTCCGCATTCGTGGAGCAAATCGCTTAACCTTCCCGCCCATGTCCCTCAAAGGCCAAATCACAGAAGACATGAAGGTCGCCATGAAGGCCGGTGATAAAAGC
>JABDQH010000073.1 GCA_013042375.1 Woeseiaceae bacterium | reverse complement strand
CACCGGCGGCCTGTACTACAAATGGCTGTTCAGCGAGACCGCGGAATTCCGGCAGGACCTCCTCGCCGAGAGCGGCGGCGAGAACACTTACCTCGAATCGGTGAGCGCGATTTCGGCCAAGCTCCTGGGTGAGCTTGCGCTGGTTGCCTCGTTCACGGTCAAGCACAATACCGACGTGCCGGCATTGCTAGAAAAAACAGATACTTATACGGCGCTCTCGCTCGAGTACGTATTCTAGCCGAGCGACTCGAGAAAGGCCCCGGGGCGTTTGCATTGGGGCCTGCCCTGCAGTAGAATTTCGCGCCTTTCGCCGCTACGGCGACGCTCTTGCGTGCGCGAGCGGCGGCCCTGAATTTGGAAGCCTTAAGATTATGAAGACGTTTTCTGCAAAGCCTGCAGAGGTTCGGCGCGACTGGTACGTGGTTGACGCTACGGGCAAGACGCTGGGTCGCCTGTCGACCGAGATCGCGCGCCGCCTGCGTGGCAAACACAAGCCCGAATACACGCCGCACGTCGACACGGGCGACTACATCGTCGTGGTGAATGCGGAGAAGGTCCGCGTGACGGGCAACAAGCTGAAGGACAAGGTGTATCACCACCACACCGGCTACATCGGCAACCTGAAATCCATGCCGCTCGAGAAGTTGCTCGAGATACACCCGGAGCGCGCGATCGAGCGTGCCGTGAAGGGCATGCTGCCGCGCGGGCCCCTGGGCCGCCAGATGTTCTCGAAGCTGCGCGTATTCGCCGGCCCCGAACACCCCCACGCTGCACAGCAGCCGATTTCCCTGGAAGTGAACGCCTGAGGCGCGCCTGGGCTGAGTAGAGATTATGAGTGAGACGTTTTATTACGGTACAGGTCGTCGCAAGACATCCACGGCGCGCGTATTCCTGACGCCTGGCAAGGGCGACATCGTGGTCAACAAGAAGCCTCTCGATGTGTTCTTCGGACGCAAGACGGCGCAGATGATCGTGCGCCAGCCGCTGGAGCTCACCGAGCTCGGCGAAAAGTTCGACGTCAAAGTGTCGGTGACAGGCGGCGGTACGACGGGACAGGCAGGCGCCATTCGCCACGGGCTGACGCGCGCACTGATGCAGTACGACGAGTCGCTGCGCCAGGGCCTGCGCAAGGCCGGCTTTGTCACGCGCGATGCGCGAGAGGTCGAGCGCAAGAAGGTAGGCCTGCGCAAGGCACGCCGCGCGACGCAGTACTCGAAGCGCTAGGCACGCGCAGCGCGATCCTTATTTGGGGGATCGTCTAGTGGTAGGACTGCGGACTCTGACTCCGCCAACGGGGGTTCGAATCCCTCTCCCCCAGCCAAAAAATAAGAAGGGCCCCCTCGCGGGGCCCTTTTCAGTTTTCTGGCTTGGGAAGATGGAGATGAGAATCGCCTCATGGCGATTCGAATCCATCCCCCCACGCGACGAGCAAACCCATGCTTGACATAAGCCGCATATGTCGGGCGATGTCCGTTTTTGGAGACAATTGTCAGGCAATATTCATAGGTGTAGGCTCGATCTTGTCACTGATGACTAAAAGGCAAACCCGTCGTAAGGCGGGGACGCAAAACCACCGGTCCAGGAGTTACTAACGTGGACAGCGGGGTTGCTGGTCGACGTACACGTTCATGCGCAATATGACGCCCGTCGGCAGCTGGACAGGAGCTTGAAGCCAGAGCAGTCGCGCCACGCATGAGCTCCTGCGATCGATCGCAGGAGGCGAGCCATGTACCGTCCAATTCGCAGCGCCGATGTTTTTCTTGTCGGCCTGTTCACCGTGGCGTTGCTGTTCGGCACGAGTGCGGCACTTTCCGCCGAGACGCAAAAGCGAAGTGCGAGACACAAACAAGACGCCGACACGAATCCCAGGGTGTCGCCGGTATTAGGAATCCGACGAGACAAGCGCTCCAAGTCACGGGACAGGCGATCGTCTCGCCCGTTCGATGGATCCAGGAACAACCTGTCTGACTCCGAGATGAACGCGGCGCATACCGCGCTGCGACGCCTGTTGCCGAACGATTACCTCGACGGCGTCGATTCGATAGCGGGCCAGACACGTCCGTGGCCGAGAACGGTCAGCAACATCGTCCTTGCGCAAAGCGGTAGCCGGCCGAACACCTTCGGCGCAACCGACTTCGTCTGGCAGTGGGGGCAGTTCATCGACCATGACATTACCCTTAGCGATGGTACGGATCCACCGGAGAGCCACCCGATCGTGATACCGGACGACGACCCCGTATTTCCGGTCGGCACTGGCATCGACTTCAACCGCTCGATCTACCTCCACGACGGCAACGGAGTTCGCCAGCAGATCAACGAAATATCCGGCTGGATCGATGCTTCGATGGTCTATGGATCGGACAACGAACGCGCCGTCGCGCTCCGGACCATGGATGGTACCGGACGATTGAAGGTCGAGCCGGGCAACCTGTTGCCGCGCAACCTTGATGGCCTTGCCAACGCCGGTGGTCCCAGTCCGCACCTTTTCCTCGCGGGGGACGTGCGCAGCAATGAGCAGGCAGGGCTGGCCGCCATGCACACCTTGTTCGTGCGCGAGCACAACAGGCTCGCGAACCTGTTCTTGTCGGAAGCCAACGGACGTGATTCGGCAAAGGATCGTCGTGGCTCGCGGTCCGGGAAGATGTATCGATACGAAGATGAGAGCGGCAACGTCGTATATTCCGATCGCCCTCCTGCCGGGCAAACCAGGGTCGTCGCGCGCGAACGGGACAAGCATGCCGGTCGGAAGTCCAAGGTGTCTGGCGACCAGATCTATGAGCGCGCCAGAGCTATCGTCGTCGCGGAGATCCAACACATCACGTACCACGAGTTTCTGCCCGTACTGCTAGGGCCGCGCGCGGTTGGTCGCTACTCCGGCTACCGGCCCGGTACGGATGCCCGCGTGGCGAACGAGTTCTCGACGGCCGCGTTCAGAATCGGCCACAGCATGCTTAGCCCGACGTTGCTGCGCCTCGATGCCGACGGCGAGGTCATCGCCGCAGGCAATCTGGCCCTGCGCGACGCGTTCTTCGCCCCGCAAATATTGCGCCGGGACGGCATCGAACCGCTGCTGCGCGGTCTGGCAGGTCAACTCTGCCAGCAGGTCGACGCCTATGTCATCGACGACGTACGCAACTTCCTGTTCGGCGATCCGGGCCTTGGCGGGCTCGATCTGGCTGCGTTGAATATCCAGCGCGGCCGGGACCACGGCAACCCCGACTACAACAGCGCGCGCATTGCGCTGGGCCTTGCGCCGGTGACGAGGTTTGCCGATGTTTCCGGGAACCCGGAGACGGTTTCGCGCCTGCGGCGTACTTACAGGGACGTCAATGACATCGACCTGTGGGTTGGCGGGGTCGCGGAGGACCCGTATGCGGGAGGCATGCTGGGTGAGCTGTTTCACAAAATTGTAAAGCGACAATTCCTGGCGTTGCGCGACGGCGATCGCTTCTGGTACGCGAAGGCACTCAGCAGAGAGGACCGGGAACTGGTCGAGTCGCTGACGCTGGCCGACATCATTCGCATGAACACCGAGATTAATCGCGAAATTCAGGACAACGTGTTCATGGTCGCCGCGGCAAGAGGCGGCAGGCGCAGGCCCTGACGAATATCGCGCCAACTCCGCTCGCAGGCCGGTCGCCCAAAAAACCGGCCCGGATCATCCCCGATCCTGAGCTGCAAACTCGACGGCCTTCGCCGCGTGTATAGCCGTCGTATCGAGCAGCCTCACGCTCGTGTCGGCCTGCCTGACCAGCATGCCGATCTCGGTGCAGCCGAGGATGACGGCCTCGGCACCGTTCGTGGCCAGCCCGTCGATGATGCGCAGGTACTCCGCCTTCGAGGAGGGTTTCGTCTCGCCGAGGCACAGCTCCTCGTAGATTACGCGGTGAACGAGCTGCCGGTCCCCGGCGTCTGGCACGAGCACGCGTAAGCTAAACCTGTCTTCGAGCCTGCCCTTGTAGAAATCCTGCTCCATCGTGAATGCGGTGCCAAGCAAGCCAACCGATTCGATGCCCGCTGACACAAGGACCTCGGCGGTGGCATCCGCAATGTGCAGAACCGGGATGCCGATGGCCGCCTCGATCTCGGGCGCAACCCGGTGCATGGTGTTGGTGCAGATGAGCAGGAAATCGGCGCCGGCCGCTTCAACGTCGATGGCGGCGGCCGAGAGAAGACTCGCTATTGCCTGCCAGTCGCCCGCATGCTGCAGTCGTTCGAGCGGCTCGAAGTCCACGCTGACCATGGCGATGCGGGCCGAATGCAAGCCGCCGAGCGTCTCCCTGATACCCTTGTTGATGGCGCGGTAGTAACCGAGCGTGCTTTCCCAGCTCATACCGCCCAGCAGGCCGATGGTCTTCATCGACCGCTGTCAGCGCTTGCAGACTAGCTTGCCGATCGGGCGCGCCACGTCAGGTACGCATCTCCCGGACGCCGTCGTCGCCGGCGATCAGGAGCACGTCCGCGGGTCGGTGGGCAAAAATGCCCACGGCGACCACGCCCGGGATGCGGTCGATGCGTTCTTCCATATCCAGCGGGTTGACGATCTGCAGGCCCTGGACGTCGAGAACGTGGTTGCCGTTGTCGGTGACGAAGCCCTCGCGCCAGACCGGCTGGCCGCGCAACTTCACGAGGCGTCTGGATACGAATTCCTGCGCCATCGGCAGGACCTCAACGGGAACGGGAAAGGTGCCGAGCATACCGACGAGCTTGGAGTCGTCGATGATGCAGACAAACCGGCGGGCCGCAGCTGCCAGTACCTTTTCGCGCGTCAGTGCGCCGCCGCCGCCCTTTATAAGCTGCAGGTGCTTGTCGCTCTCATCGGCGCCGTCGATGTAGACGTCGGTCGAGCCGACCTCGTTCAGTGTTCTCACCTCGAACCCGAGTTCCTCGAGGAGGGCAGTCGTCGCTTTCGAACTCGAGACCAGGCAATCGATACGATCGCGCACGTCCGGCAGCAGTTCGATCAGGCAATTCACCGTCGATCCTGTACCGACACCGAGGCGGGTGCCTGGTTCGATGAACTCCAGCGCTGCTTTGGCCGCCGCGCGCTTCTTCTCGGTAGCGTCCATAGCTCGGTACTATAGTGAAATTGCGTCGAATTGCACGTGCGTAAGCGCACACTTCATGTACGTGCCGCGCAATAGAAAAGAGCCCGCCGGAGCGGGCTCTTTTGCGTGCTAAGGAAGAAGGTTTCTTCCGAAAGCTGCGGTTCGCTACCGTTTCTTTCTGCGGGTCGCCTTACGTTTTGTGGCTTTCCGCTTGGTAGCTTTCCTCTTTGTCTTGCGCTTCGCCGTCTTCTTCTTGGCTTTGCGCTTCGTTGCTTTCTTCTTTGTCTTACGCTTGGCTACTTTCTTCTTAGCCTTGCGTTTAGCCTTCTTCTTCGTTTTCCGTTTCGTGGCTTTCTTTTTAGCCTTTTTCTTGGTCTTGCGCTTGGCTACCTTTTTCCTGGCTTTTTTCTTAGCCTTTTTCTTGGTCTTGCGCTTGGCGACCTTCTTCTTCGCCTTACGCTTCGTTACCTTCTTTTTGGCCTTTTTCTTGGCCTTCTTCCTGGTAGCTTTCTTCCTGGTCTTACGCTTGGCGACTTTCTTCTTCGCCGCGCGCTTGGCCGGTTTCTTGCGTACTACTTTGCGCTTCTTGGCGACTTTTCGCTTCGAAGCTTTTTTACGAGACTTCTTTTTGGTAGCCATCATTTTCTCCGTGTCGGGTACCCGCGGCTGAGTATACGCAACTATATGGAAAAAAATCCAGCAAACTCATCGGCAAGAAACCACTACGAAAACAAGGTAATTCCACGCCCGAACTGCGTCGCGTCGGACTCCGTAATTTCGGTGTGACGCAGGCAACGATTCGGCACCGAGACGAATACACGATTTCGTTGCTGCGACACCTTCATGAATGCCGCAGACGTTTCGCTAAAGCGATACGAAGTGGCTGCTTTGCCAGCACAGGAAAGGGATGTCGCGCCGTGCGTCCGACAATGGTTTTTCCAGGAACGAATCTGCGTATCAACTTTCGGTGATTACGCTGTAAAGCGGTATATCCCAAGGGTTTGGCGCAATCTCCTCGACTTTCTGGCAGTCGAACGCGACGCCGATAAGCTTCGGTTTGATCCAGTTTTTTCGCAGTCTCAGGTGCGCAAAACAACGATCGTAGTACGCGCTGCCCATGCCGATACGGTGCCCGGAAGTATCGAATGCCACGGTCGGCGCGATCACGATATCGAGTCGCCTCACGTCGATGAGAAATCCGCGTACGGGTTCCCAGACACCCAGATGATTCTGTTCGAGCTCGGTGTCGGGCTGCATTTCGCAAAACACCATTTCGGCCGGACCGCGCAAAACGGGGACGAAAATGCGCTTGTTTGCGCACCAGGCACGCTCGATGATGGCGCGCGTGTCGACTTCGTCGTGCATCGGCAGATAACACGCAATGTCCTTGCTCGCGTGAAACTCGCGCGACGCACACACGCGTGCGCAGATGCGTGCCGATGCGCGCGCGCTCTCTGCCGCTGACAGACTGCGTCGAGCCGACAGCCCGATATTTCGATTTGCGCTGGTCGAGTTCATCATGCGGTCGAGATTGGAAAAAAGGTGGCGCTTCCCGCCTGTGCCGTCACCGAGCCGTCGCTCTCGAACCAGAGCAACAGGTGGGGTCAGCCGTGATCGCAACAGGCTTACCGTCGCAACGGCCCTGCGCAAATGCGACCGACAGAGCACGACCCCGAGGTAATGATTTAGGGTCGAAAGGTTTCCAGGTCGGCGTCGAACACCGCAGGAAGCGCCGTAGGGGATATGTTGCCCGAAGCGGGTATCAGAAGTCGAGTTGACTCGTGCTGCTGAGGGCGCCGTCGAGTTGGTCCGAGATCGACTTGAGGCGCTCGCTGTAGTCGCCTTCCAGCCGCTGGTCCCGTTCCCGGGCATGCATCAGGTCGTTGGCCATGTTCAGCGCGGCCATCACGGCAATTCGGTCCAGCCCGACGATACGCCCGGTATCGCGTATTTCGCGCATCTTGTTATCGAGGACCTCTGCGGAATCGAGCAGGTCGGTGCGCTCGTCGGCCGGGCAGGCTACCTGGTATTCCTTGTCGAGAATGCGGACGCTCACCTGCGCCAGTTGTTGGGTCATGCGGCGATCTCCGTGTGCCGTATCGTTGTGAGGATGTGGCCTCGAATCAGGAACCCTGTTCCATCGCTTTGAGGCGACCAATCATGGCTTCCACGCGGGCACGAACCTGCTCGTTCTTCTGCAGCAGGCTTGCGCGCTCCGACGTCAGCGCGTCCTGTCGTTGTTTGAGCGAGCGGTTTTCGTCCTGGAGTTGATCGCAAACGCGCACCAGCGCGTCGACGCGCTTCTCGAGGCGCTTTAACTCGTGCTCGAATGTTGCATTGATGTTGTCAGCCATAGGGTCAAATATAGTAGGGTTTCCGGGAATTGAAAAGCGCGGGTTACGGATGGAAGCAAAAGTCGCCTTCGACGAGCTCGACGACGCATTGCGTCGCAGCGGCAGCAGCTGGGATGCGGCGCAGACACACGGTTTGCTGACAGGCTGGCTGGCCGTTGCCGGCGTAGCAGCCGGTCCGGACTGGTTGTTGCACGTGCTCGAGGGCACCGACGAGCGTAATGCCATGCTGGCGGAGAGTCGTCGCCTGCTCGATACCCTGTACCAGGAGACTTACTGGGAGCTTTCCGAACGATTGTCCGAGTTCACACCGCTTCTGCCGGGCGATGACGCCGATACCGAGCAGCGTACGGGCGCTATGGCGCACTGGTGCGAGGGCTTCCTGCACGGGCTGGTCTCGACCGAGCACGCCGGGCCGCTCAAGGAACGTCTCGCCGCCGAGCCCCTGTCCGATATTATCCGCGACATGCTGCAGCTCACGCGAGCCGGGATCGACCAAGAAGCCGATGAAGAAAGTAACGAAGCGGCGTATGCTGAGGTCCTCGAATACATCCGGGTAGCGGCCCAGCTCGCTTTCGAAGAGCTCGCCGACATCCGCGACGCAGAGACGTAATGAAGAACACCGAATTCGAACGCCGGCGCAGGCAATTGATGCGCATGGTCGGCGCGGGCGGCATTGTCATCCTGCCGGCGGCGCCGGTGCGTAAACGCAGTCGCGACGTCGAATATCGCTACCGCCAGGACAGCGATTTCTACTACCTGACCGGCTTCACCGAGCCCGAGGCCGTTGCCGTACTCGCGCCGGGCAGGCCGCAGGGCGAGTACCTGTTGTTCTGTCGGGAGCGGGATCCCGGCAGGGAACTGTGGGATGGATCGCGCGCCGGCCAGGATGGCGCCGTCGAGGAGTTCGGCGCCGATGATGCTTTCCCAGTCGATGACATCGATGAGATCATCCCGGGCCTGATCGAGGGCTGCAACCGCGTCTACTACACGATGGGCCTGTACCCGGATTTTGACAGCCATATTGCCGACTGGGTGAATTCGCTGCGCTCGGGCACGTCGCGGGGGCTGCATACGCCGCAGGAATTCGTGGCGCTCGACCACCTGTTGCACGACATGCGGCTTTACAAGAGCCGCTCCGAAATCTCGGCGATGCGCAAATCGGCGAAGGTCGCTGTCGAGGCGCACAAGCGCGCCATGCGCATGACGCGGCCGGGGCTCTATGAGTACGAAGTCGAGGCCGAGTTTCGCCACGAGTTCCGCCGCAACGGAGCATGGGTTTCGTACAGCCCGATCGTCGGTGGCGGCGCGAATGCGTGCACGCTGCACTACGTCGACAACAGCGCCGTGCTGCGCGACGGCGACCTGCTGCTCATCGACGCCGGGTGCGAGCTCGACTACTACGCCTCGGACATCACGCGGACCTTCCCGGTGAACGGCCGGTTCACGCCCGAGCAGCGGGCTGTCTACGAGATTGTGCTCGATGCGCAACTTGCGGCGATCGACAAGACCACGCGCGGCAATCACTGGAACGATCCCCACGACGCGGCCGTCAAGGTCATTGCCAAAGGGCTGAAGAAACTCGGGCTGCTCGACGGTACGTTGCCGAAGCTGATTCGGGACGGCGCCTACCGGCAGTTCTACATGCACCGCACGGGCCACTGGATCGGAATGGATGTCCACGACGTCGGCGACTACAAGGTCGGCGAGGAATGGCGAATGCTCGAGCCGGGCATGGTGACGACGGTCGAGCCGGGCATCTACATTCCGGAAAAGCGCGGTATCCCGAAGGCGTTCCGCAACATCGGTATTCGCATCGAGGATGATGTGGCCGTGACCAACAAGGGGCCCGACGTGCTGAGCAAGGGCCTGGTCAAGGATCCCGACGGCGTCGAAGCGATGGTGCAGAGCGCATGAACAAACGCGACTACGACATCGTCATAGCCGGCGGCGGCATGATCGGTACCAGTCTTGCGCTCGCGCTGGCGCCGCTCGGCCTGCGCGTCGCCGTCGTCGAGGCCGTCGCGCGCCGCGAGGCCGCGCAACCGAGTTTTGACGATCGCTCCACGGCGCTGTCGCGCAGCACCCAGCGCATGTTCGAGGCGATGGGCCTGTGGCCCGACATCGTCGCGGCGTCGACACCGATTCGGGCGATTCACGTCTCGGACCAGGGACGCTTCGGTTTCTCGCATATCGACGCCGACGAGCAGCGCGTCGAGGCGCTCGGCTACGTCGTCATTAACCGCGTGCTCGGCGGCGTGCTGCAGGCGGCCCTCGACGAACAGTCTATTGACGTGCTGTGTCCCGCGCGCATCGTCGACGTCGAGCTTGCAAAAGACGCCGCCAGGGCCAGCGTCGAGTTTGCGTCGGGCGAGCGCCAGACCCTGGCCTGTGCGCTGCTCGTCGCTGCCGACGGCGCCAATTCGACGGTGCGCGACATGCTCGGGATCACGGCGCAGCAAAGCAGCTATGGGCAGCGGGCGGTCATCGGCAACCTGTTGACCGAAAAAGCCATCGACAATGTGGCCTACGAGCGCTTCACGCCGCAGGGGCCGCTCGCCGTCCTGCCCGTCGCGGACGGACGGGCCGGATTCGTTTGGACCGTTTCGGCTGACGATGCCGACCGCGTCATGGCGCTCGACGACCACGCCTTTCTTGGCGAGCTGCAGGCCCAGTTCGGTCACCGGCTCGGGCGCTTCTCGCGTATCGGCAAGCGCGTGTCCTACCCGTTGATACTGAGCAAGGCGCTACGCCTCACGGCGACGCGCAGCGTCCTCATCGGAAATTCTGCGCACGGCCTGCACCCCGTATCGGCACAAGGTTTCAATCTCGGCATGCGTGACGTCGCGGCGATCGTCGACTGCATCGCCGACGCACGCACACAGTCCGGGGATTTCGACCCGGGCGCCACGGCCATACTCTCGCGCTACGCCGACTGGCGGCGTGCCGATCAGAAGAAGCTCGTGCGCTTCACTGACAGTCTCGTGAAGCTGTTCGGCAGCGAACGACGACCACTGCGCGTACTGCGCAACATCGGCATGCTCGGTTTCGATCTCGTTCCCGGTGTGCGCAGGGTATTCGCGCGGCACACGATGGGTCTCGCGGGACGCCTGCCGCGTCTCTCGCGAGGCGTGCCCGTCAGATGAACAGGCGCTACCGGGTCGTCGTGGTCGGCGGCGGCGTGACCGGCCTCATGGCGGCGATGCTGCTCGGCCGGGGCGTGCCGGGTGAAGCTCTGGAAGTGACGGTCGTCGACGCCGCGCCGCGCCCGGACTTCTCGCCCGACGGCGACGTCGCATTGCGCGTCTCTGCGATCGCCACGGGGACGGCCGCGCTCTTCGAGGAGGTCGGCGCCTGGGACCATGTAGCGGCGATGCGTGCGAGTCCCTACGAGAGCATGCGCGTCTGGGATGAGAACGATTCGCCGGACAGCGCCACGGCATTGCGTTTCGATGCGGCGGAGTTCGGCGTGCCGCAGCTCGGCTTTATCGTCGAGAATGTCCTGCTGCAGGCCGCGCTGCTGCAACGGCTCGACGACGCCCCGGTTGACCTCAGGTTCGCGTGCCCGATCCGGGCCGTCAGGCGCGAGGCGCGGTGCTACGACATCGAACTCGGGAACGGTACACGGCTTGCGGCGGACCTCGTTGTCGGCGCGGACGGGGCGCGCTCGTTCGTGCGCTCGGCGGCCGGTATCGAGGCGCAGGAGTGGCCCTACGAGCAGACGGCATTTGTCACGCACCTGCGACCGGAGAAGCCGCATCGCGCCACGGCCTGGCAGCGCTTCCTGCGCGACGGCCCCCTCGGCATGCTGCCGCTCGCCGATGGCCGCGTGTCGGTCGTCTGGTCGACAACGCCCGGGCGGGCACAGGCGGCGCTCGATGCCGACGACGTGGCGCTCGGGCGCATGCTGAGTGACGCATCGGACTACGTCCTCGGGGAACTCGGCGTCGCCGGGCCCAGGGGCGCATTCCCGCTGTGCGCCCGTCATGCGCAGCAGTATGTGCTGCCGAACCTGGCACTCATTGGCGACGCCGCACACGCGATTCATCCGCTCGCGGGGCAGGGCGCGAACCTCGGGCTGCAGGACGCCGCGGAGCTCGCGCGGCAGGTGCACCGCGCCCTCGGTGCGGGCCTGCATCCCGGCGATCGACCCGTCCTGAGGCGCTACGAGAGGGCGCGCAAGGGTGCCAATGCGACCATGCTGCATTTCATGACTGGCCTGAACCGCCTGTTTGCGACAGACTCGAAGTTCGTCGAGGGAATTCGCGCGGCCGGCATGCGCGTTTTCAACCGCGGCGGACCGATAAGAGAACACGCGGTCAAGGTCGCGTTGGGCGTCGATTGACTTACGGGCAGCTGGGAAACAGATGAAGCAGCGATATGTTTATATGCTCGCCGCGTTGCTGACCGTAATAGGTGCGTCCATCTTCCTGTACAAGTGGCAGGTTCTCGGCTTCCCGCTCGGCGAGGACCATGAGAGGCCCGTCTGGACGATCGAGGCGGCCGTTCGTTTCGATAGTGGCCCGGGCACGATCAAGGCGCAGCTGCATGTGCCGACGCTGACGCCGGGTTTCAGGACGCTCAACGAAAATTCGGTCTCCCGCGGCTATGGCTTCAGCCTCAATTACGGTAGCGGCGGGCGCGAAGCGCAGTGGACGATCCGCCGGGCCGACGGCGAGCAGACGATCTATTATCGTATTTCGGTTTACGAGGACGATGCCGTCGACGAGTCCGATACCGTGCCGCCGTTCCCTCCGCGCCCCGTTATCGAGGAGCCGCTCGCCACGGCCGCCGACGTGCTGGTCTCGGATGTGCGCGACCGGTCAGCCGACACGGCATCGTTCACGACCGAGTTGTTGCGCCGGCTGAACGATCCCTCCCCCGACGCCAACGTCGAACTGTTGCTGTCGGACGTCACCAGCGAGGCCGAATTCGTTGCTGTCGCGACGACCCTGCTTGCCTCGGCACGCATTCCTGCACGCACGGTTCACGGCTTCGCGCTCGCCGGCCGGCAGCGCAACGCGCCGCTCCTGCCGTGGCTCGAGGTTCACGATGGCGATCGCTGGCTGTACTTCAACCCGGCCACGGGAGAGCAGACTCTGCCGGATCGCTACTTCGTATGGTGGCGCGGCAACGAACCGCTCGCGAACGTCGAAGGCGGCAGCCGGGTGCGGGTCGAATTTGCGGTGCAGCGCAACCAGCTCGATGCGATCGCCATCGCGGAAACGCAGGCCCGTCAACAAGGCACCAGCGCCTTCGACTTTTCGCTATACAGCCTGCCGATCCAGACGCAGGCTGTGTACAGCGTGTTGCTCATGATCCCGATCGGTGCGCTGGTCATGGTCGTCATGCGCAATATCGTCGGCATCGATGCCTTCGGCACGTTCATGCCGGTGCTGATCGCGCTTGCGTTTCGCGAGACCAGGCTGCTGTGGGGCGTCATCCTGTTCACCTTGCTCGTCGCGCTCGGCCTCAGCATTCGCTTTCTGCTCGAGAGGCTGCGCCTGCTGCTCGTGCCGCGACTCAGCGCCGTGCTGATCGTCGTGGTCCTGCTCATGTTGTTCATCAGCCTGATGTCGCATCGGCTCGGGCTCGAGACCGGTCTGTCCGTGGCGCTGTTTCCGATGGTGATCATCGCAATGACCATCGAGCGCATGTCGGTGGTCTGGGAGGAGCGCGGCGCCGCCGACGCCATGCGGGCGGGACTCGGCAGCCTGCTCGTGGCGGTTGCGGCCTATGCGTTCATGGGCTTGCCGTGGCTCGAACACATCGTATTCACATTTCCCGAACTGCTGCTCGTCGTGCTCGCGCTGGTTGTGCTGGCAGGACGCTATACGGGCTACCGCCTGACCGAGCTGCATCGGTTCAAGGAATTGCGAGGTTAGTTACCGGGGTGCTGGACGCGGCAAGAAAACTTCATCAAGCCGGTGTGCTCGGACTCAACGAGCGTAACTCCGACTTCATCATGCGCCTCAATCCGCGGCGGCTCTATCCGCGTGTCGATGACAAGGTGCTGACCAAGGAACTCGCCCTGGCGGCCGGCATGGCCGTGCCGGATCTGTATGGCATCATTCGTAACCAGGGCGAGGTACGGTCGTTTACGGCTATCGTCGAGAATCACGAGAGCTTCGTGATCAAGCCGGCACAGGGCAGTGGCGGCGACGGCATTTTCGTCATAACGGGTCGCAGCGAGCGCAAGCGCGACAGTTTCCGCCTGTCGAGCGGCGTGGTCGTCTCGGAAGACGAAATTCTCTATCACCTGTCCAACATCGTCGGCGGCCAGTACAGCCTGAGCGGCAATCCTGACAAGGCCCTGATCGAGTACTGCGTGCAGTTCGACCCCGTGTTCACGGAGGTGTCCTACCAGGGTGTGCCCGACATTCGCGTCGTCGTTTACCGCGGTTATCCTGCGATGGCCATGGTGCGCCTGCCGACGCGCGCCTCGGACGGCAAAGCCAACCTGCACCAGGGCGCGGTCGGTGCCGGCATCGACATGGGAACCGGCATTACGACGACCGGTGTACTCGACAACGAGATCGTCGACGAACACCCGGACACGGGGGCGCTCGTGGCCGGCCTCGAGATCCCGCAGTGGGACTTTATTCTCGCGTCGTCGGCGCGCGGATTCGAGGTCACCGGCCTCGGATACCTCGGTGTCGACATGGTGATCGATCGTGACCGCGGGCCGCTGATCCTCGAGATGAATGCGCGGCCAGGGCTCAGCATCCAGATTGCGAACCGTGCCGGCCTGGCGGATCGCATCGCGCGCATCGAGGCAATCTATGACGATGCAGCAACGCCGGAAAAACGCGCGGGCGTTTGCCGGCAGGAATTCAAACTCTGATGAGGTAGACCAATGAGCAATCTTCTGCGCTTGCCAATGTTCCTGGGTATGGCCTGCATACTCGGCTTCGTATTCTCCCCCGCGGTTGCCGACGACGAGGAAGAGGGCAATCCGCTCGCGTCGCTGCCGCTGCGGCACATTGGCCCGGCGATCACTTCGGGCCGCATTTCGGACTTCGCGTTCTACCCGGGCGGAGACCACGAGTTCCTGGTTGGCGTCGCGTCGGGCAACCTCTTCAGGACGGATAACGGCGGCATCACGTGGCAGCCGATATTCGAGAACGAGGGCTCGTACGCGATCGGCGTGGTCGAACTCGATCCTCACGATAGCAACACGATCTGGGTCGGCACGGGCGAGAACAACGCACAGCGCAGCGTGGCCGCCGGAGACGGCGTCTACAAATCCATCGACGGCGGCAAGACGTGGACGAACATGGGTCTCGGGGACTCGGGACACATCAGCCAGATCTGGATCAATCCCGAGGACACGGACGAGGTGCTGGTCGCCGCGCAGGGGCCGCTGTGGAAGGACGGCGGCGACCGCGGCCTGTATCGCACGCTCGACGGCGGCGCAACCTGGGAGCGAATTCTCGAGATCGACGAGCATACGGGCGTCAACGAGTTCGTCGTCGATCCGCGCAATCCCGACGTCATCGTGGCGTCGAGCTACCAGCGCCGCCGCCACGTGTGGGTACTGATCAACGGTGGTCCGGGCAGCGGCATTCACAAATCGACGGATCGCGGCAAGACCTGGACAGAAGTAACGGCGGGGCTGCCGTCAGACCATATGGGCCGCATCGGTCTGGCGGGCGCGCCGAGCGACCCCGACATGATCTACGCGATCGTCGAGGCGAACGACGACGAAAAGGGCGTTTACCGCTCGACCGATTTCGGCAGCAACTGGGAGAAGCGCTCGAGCTACATGACGACGAGTCCGCAGTACTACAACGAGATCGTCGTCGATCCGCAGAACGCCGAGCGCCTGTATGCACTCAACACCTTCACGATGATGTCCGAGGATGGCGGCGTAACGTTCAGCGCGTTATCCAACCAATGGCGGCACGTTGACGACCACGCCCTGTGGATCGATCCGGACAACACGAAGCATCTGTACATCGGTGGCGACGGCGGCATCTACGAGACCTGGGATCGGGGCAGCACGTGGCGGCATGTGCGCAACCTGTCGATCACGCAGTTCTACCGTATCCAGCCCGATTACAACGAGCCGTTCTACAACGTCTGCGGCGGCACGCAGGACAACAACTCGCTGTGCGCGCCGTCGCGCACGACGAACGAGCACGGCATCACCAACTCGGACTGGAACCTGGTGCTGGGCGGCGACGGCTACGAGCCGCAGTTCGACCCGACCGATGCCGACATACTCTATGCGCAATACCAGTACGGCGGACTGGCGCGCTACGACCGTCGCACGCAGGAGCGCGTCTATATTGCGCCGCTGCCGGAGAGCGGTGAGAACGACTACAAATGGAACTGGAATACGCCGCTCATCGTCAGCCCGCACGATCCGAAGCGCCTCTACTACGCGTCCGAGTACCTGTTCCGCTCCGACGATCGCGGCGACAGCTGGCGCAAGGTCAGCCCGGACCTGACCCGGCAGCTCGATCGCAACAAGCTCGACGTCATGGGTCGCGTCTGGGGTATCGACACGATTGCCAAGAACGACTCGACCTCGATCTATGGCAGCGCGATCATGATCAGCGAGAGCAAGCTGCAGGAAGGCCTGATCTATGTCGGGACTGACGACGGTGTGCTCAACGTGACCGAGGACGGCGGCCAGAGCTGGCGGCGCACGACCAAGTTTGCCGGCGTGCCCGACATGACCTATATCGACGACGTACTCGCGTCCGCGCACGACGCCGACGTGGTGTACGCGGTCATGGAAAATCACAAGCGCGGCGACTACAAGCCCTATGTCCTCAAGTCGACCAATCGCGGCCGCAGCTTCAAGTCGATCAGCGGCGACCTGCCCGAGCGCGGCTTTGCGCACAGCATCGTCGAGGATCACGTCGATCCGAACCTGCTGTTCCTGGGCACCGAGTACGGGGTCTTCGCCAGCCAGGACGGCGGCGGCTCCTGGAGCCAGCTGAAGAGCGGTTTCCCGACGATCTCGGTCCGCGACATCGAGATCCAGGAACGCGAGAATGACCTGGTCGTCGGCACGTTCGGTCGCGGCATTTACATCCTCGACGACTACACGCCGTTGCGTACCCGTGCAGCCGATCTCGACGAACTGCACCTGTTTGCGCCGCGCGACCCGTGGTTGTACATCGAGGGCGATCTCTGGGGCGGCCAGGAGAAAGGCTCTATTGGCCATGGCTTCTTCACGGCACCCAACCCCGAGTTTGGCGCCGTGTTCACCTATTACCTCGAAGACGGGCTGAAGTCGCGCAAGGAAGTACGGCGCGAGCAGGAAATCGAGATCGAGGAAGAGGGCGGCGATACGCCGTACCCCGCGTGGGACGATCTGCGTATTGAGGATCGCGAACAGGGCCCGGCGCTCTACATATTGATTCGCGATGCCGGCGGCCGTCTCGTGCGCCAGGTTGCCGCGAATACGGGCGGCGGACTGCATCGCACGGCCTGGGACCTGCGCCTGCCGCCGCCCGATCCGGTGAATATCGCGCCGGCCGAAGATCGACCGTACTGGATGAGCGACCCTGCAGGGCCGCTGGTACTGCCCGGCACGTACACGGCGCGCCTCGGGGTGGAGCGCGACGGTGTGCTGGAAGAAACAGGCGACGCGGTTTCGTTCACGGTCAAGTCACTCGATGCCAGCCCCGAGATTACGAGCGACCGCAAGGCGTTGCAGGACTTCCAGGTCAGGGTCGCCGAGCTGCAGCGCGCCGTGCAGGGCAGCAACAAGGCGATGAGCGAACTGCAGAACCGGCTCGCGCACGTGCGTGCGGCGATTCCCGTGACGCCTGCTGCGGGGGATGTCGAGCGCGACGTGCTGCGACAACTCGAGGAACGCCTGGCAGATCTCGGCGTAGCGCTACAGGGCGACAGCACGATTGGCGGGCGTAACGAGCCCGTGCCGCTGCCGATCGCATCCCGGGTCTCGTCGCTTTATAACAGGCTCGTATATTCGCAGTCCGCGGTGGGCGGCAATTACCGCGACTCCTATGCGGTCGCCGCGCGGGAGTTTGCTGTTGCGCTGCAGTCCTTGCGTACGCTGGCGACCGACGTCGAGGCGCTGGAAGACACGCTCGAACTCAAGGGTGCACCGTGGACGCCGGGACGCATACCGGAATGGTCGAAGGAATAACCGTCCGGGAGCCACGGATGTGGGAGCGGCTTCATGCCCCGAGGGCACCTGGGCCGCGAATCGGGCCTGAAGGCCCTCCCACAGTTGTCGTTCGCTACTGCTGTGCCGCCATCCAGCGGTCCATGCGCCGCTCGAGCAGGTCGAGCGGCAGCGCCCCCGCGCCGAGCAATTCGTCGTGGAACGCGCGGATGTCGAATCGTTCGCCGAGCTCGACCTCGGCGCGCGCGCGCAGCTGCAGGATCTTCAGCTGGCCGATCTTGTAGGCGAGCGCCTGGCCGGGCCACGAGATGTAGCGGTCGATCTCGTTGACGATGTCGTGCTCGGTCTTGGCGGCGTTGTCCTTGAAAAAGTCGATGGCCTGCTGTCGCGTCCAGCCCTTGTAATGCATGCCCGTGTCGACGACGAGCCGGACGGCGCGCCACATGTCATAGGTCAGTTGCCCGAAGCGTGAGTAGGGGTCTTCGTATAGCCCGAGGTCGTAGCCGAGGCGCTCGCTGTAGAGGCCCCAGCCTTCGACGAAGGCCGTGAACCCCATGAAGCGGCGGAACATCGGCAGCTCGCCGAGTTCCTGCTGCAGCGCGAGCTGCAGGTGATGGCCTGGCATGGCCTCGTGGACGCTCAGGACCTCGATCTCGTATTTGGGCCGCACCTCGGGCCTGTAAAGATTGACCCAGTAAATGCCCGCGCGGCTGCCGTCGCCGGCCGGCCGCGAGTAATAAGCTGTCGTCGTGTCCGGCGCGATGGCGGCGGGGATCGGTTTGACGCCGTAGGGCATGCGCGGCAGTTTGCCGAACAGCCTGACGAGCTCGGGATCGATGCGCTTGCTGGTCGCGAGGTAGGCCTGGTACAGGTCGTCGGGATCGTCGAAGTAGAACTGCGGGTCGGTGCGCAGGTGCTCGAGGAAATCGGCGAAACCGCCATCGAAGCCCACCTCCGCGATGATCTCCTCCATCTCGCCCCGAATGCGCCTGACCTCGTCGAGACCGACGCGGTGAATCTCGTCCGGCGTCATCCGTGTCGTCGTGTAGGTCCGCGCGCGCAGTTCGTACCAGTCCGAGCCGTTCGGCAAGGCCGACAGGCCGATCGTGTCGCGCGCCGCGGGCAGGTACTTGTTGCTGAAGTAGCTATCGAGCCTGCGGTAGGCGGGCAGCACGGTCTTCTCGATGACGTCGCTGGCGGTCGCCCGCAGGCGCTCGCGCTCGGCCGGTGGAATCCGCTCGGGCAGGTTCGCAAACGGCCTGAAGAACGGGCTGTCGGCAGGCGACTCGACCAGCTGCACGGCGATCTGGTCCGGGATGCGCTCCATGAGGACCCTGGGCGCCGTGATGCCGGACCTGCGGCCTTTCTCGGCGAGCGCGATCGTCTGGTTGACGACGTCATCGATCTTGCCGAGACGCGCGAGCCAGTCGTCGTAGTCGGCCACGCTTTCGAGGCGCAGCCGATTCGTCGTGTTGTCGAGATTCTGCACGCCGCCGCGCTGCGAGAACGGCAGCAGGTGGCCGTCAAAGCGGTGTTGGTCGACGTCGTCCTGCAGCATGCGACGGAACAGCTCGTGATTGAGCCGGTCGTCGTCGGCCAGCGCGTCCCGGTCGATGGCGTAGGCGCGGCGCAGGAACTCACGCGTCTCCTTGCGGCGCCGCTCGATGGCGGCAGGACTGGTGTCGGTCCAGTCGCGGTTGTAGCGGCGGTCGCCCATCGTCGACGCCAGCACCGGCCGGTTTTTCAGTGTCCATTCCCAGTGCTCGTCGAGCAGCGCACGAAAGTCGTCGGTCGCGTCGGCCAGCGCGGATCCCGCTGCCACGAGCAGCAGCAAAGTACAGACAATCCCGGTCCTTTTCATCGCAACTCCCTGAATTGTGGAGGCGGCATTGTCACTGTCCGTCGTGCCGGTGGCAACCGCTAAACCCATTGGCTATCATGCGCACACTGATCCATAGCGTGCGCAGAAGAGACCCCGTTCCATCGGGGCGCCGAAGGCGCAACTCGCTCGGAAACGCTCAGGCAGAAGGACCGCGTACGCTGATCAGCTCTGGAGAGAGGCCGCTGCGGCCCACCGAAGGGGAATGCGACTGCGGTCGTTGATCTCTCAGGTACCAAAGGACAGAGGGGCGGCAGGCAGTGGTGCCTGCCGCCCTTTTTTTTTGACACTCGATGGTCGGATCGTATGGGTTCCAAGACACCGCTCTACGAAAGCCACGTCGAAGCCGGCGCACGCATCGTCGACTTCGGCGGCTGGGATATGCCGCTGCACTACGGTTCGCAGAAGGAAGAGCATCATGCCGTGCGGGGCAATGCCGGCGTGTTCGACGTGTCGCACATGACGGTCGTCGACCTGTCGGGCCCGCGCGTCGGCGACTTTCTTCGCTACCTCGTCGCCAACGACATCGCACGGCTCGACAGCCATGGCAGGGCGCTCTATACCTGCATGCTCAATGAGGATGGCGGTGTCATCGACGACCTGATCATCTATTTCGTCGGCGATAACGACTACCGCCTCGTCGTCAATGCCGCGACGCGCGAGAAAGACCTCGCATGGATCCGCAAGCAGGCGGAGGCGTTCGACGTCGACGTCGTCGAACGCGCGGAACTTGCGATGATCGCGGTGCAGGGACCGCGCGCGCGCGAACTCGCCGCGCCCTGCATTGCCGCCGAGTACCGCGACAGTGCGCTGGGCCTCAAGCCGTTTCATGCGATGCAGGCGGCCGGCTGGTTCGTGGCCCGCACGGGCTACACGGGCGAGGACGGCTGGGAGATCATGCTGCCCGCGGCCGACGCCCCGACCGTCTGGGACCGCCTGCTGGCCGCGGGCGTTGAACCCTGTGGCCTGGGCGCCCGCGACACGCTGCGGCTGGAGGCCGCGATGAACCTGTACGGCACCGACATGGATGAGTCGATCTCACCGCTTGAAGCCGGGCTCGCCTGGACCGTGGCGTGGGAGCCGGCGGAGCGGGACTTCATCGGCCGCGCCGCACTCGAGAAGCAGCGGGAAAATACCGGCAGACAGCGTTTCGTCGGCCTGCTGCTGGAAGACAAGGGCGTGCTCCGCAATCATCAGCGGGTCGTCGTAGAGGGTGTTGGCGAGGGAGAAATTACGAGCGGCGGCTTTTCGCCGACGATCGGGCGCTCCATCGCGCTGGCCCGCCTGCCGGCGGGCGACTACGATCGCGCGCAGGTCGACATCCGCGGCAAGTTGCTGGACGTGCGCATCGTGAAGACACCGTTCGTGCGCAGCGGCCAGGTGCGTATCGACATCTGAATAACAACCGGAACGGGAGTAACACAATGACTGAATTGCCGGGCGATCTCCTCTACACGAACGATCACGAGTGGCTGCGTCGCGAAGACGACGGCACGGTCTCCGTCGGTATTACCGAGCACGCCGCACACGCGCTCGGCGATCTCGTGTATGTCGAACTTCCCGAGGAGGGACAGGACGTGGAGGCAGGCGGCGAGATGGCCGTCGTCGAGTCGGTTAAGGCAGCGTCCGACGTTTACGCGCCGATCGCGGGCAGTATTGCCGCGATCAACGAAGACCTCGCGGACGATCCCGAGAAGATCAACCAGGACCCATATGGCGATGGCTGGATCGTGCGCATCAATGTCGGCGAGTTTGACGAAGGTGAGCTCCTCGCGCCCGATGCCTACCAGGCGTTGCTCGACGAACTCGAGGACTAGAATGCCCTTCATCCCGCACACGGAAAAAGACACCCGGGAGATGCTCGACGCCATCGGCGCGGACTCGATCGAAGACCTGTTCGACGAGATTCCGGCCGAGCTGCGCATCGATCACCTGCAGCACATCCCCGACGCGCTCAGCGAGATGGAAATCGTGCGGCTGATGCGCGAGCGCGCGAGCCTCGACGGAACGCCGCTCAGTTTCATCGGGGCGGGCGCTTACGAGCATCATATCCCCGCGGTAGTCTGGGACATCGCGACGCGCGGCGAGTACTACAGCGCCTATACGCCTTACCAGGCCGAGGCGAGCCAGGGGACGCTGCAGACCATCTACGAGTACCAGACCATGATCACGGCGCTGACCGGCCTGGACGTCAGCAATGCGTCACTGTACGACGGTGCATCGGGCCTCGCCGAAGCCGCGCTCATGGCCGTGCGGGCAAATCGCAAGGTCAAGAGTCGCCGCATCCTGCTCGCGCCCGGCGTCAATCCGGTCTACGAGAAAGTCGCGCACGCGATCACGGGCGGCCAGGGGCTGGGTTTCGAGTGGCTGCCGCGCGACGCGGCTACGGGTAACATCGCGTTCGACGCGTTGCCCGAGGGGCGAGAGCCGGTCGCGGTCGCGATCCAGCAGCCGACGTTTCACGGCACGCTCGAGGACGTCGACAGGCTCACGGACTGGGCACATGCGCAAGGCGCGTTCGTGATCGGCATCGCGAACCCGATGTCACTCGCGCTGCTCAAGGCGCCGGGACACTGGGGCGAGGAGGGTGTCGAAATCGCCTGCGGCGAAGGGCAGCCGCTTGGAATACCGCTGTCGTCGGGCGGACCCTACTTTGGTTATATGACGTGCAAACAAAAACACGTTCGGCAGATGCCCGGCCGCATTGTCGGCCGCACCGTCGACCTCGACGGCAAGCCGGGTTTCACGCTGACGCTGCAGGCACGCGAACAACACATCCGGCGGACGAAGGCGACGTCGAATATCTGTACCAACCAGGGTCTCATGGTGACGGCGGCAACGATCTACATGTCGCTGCTTGGCCACGACGGCATTGCGCGCGTGGCGCGCCTGTCGCATGCGAACACGACGCGCCTCGTCGACGGATTATGTGCGCTCGACGGCGTTGAACGCCTCTACGATGCGCCGTACTTCCACGAAGTCGCGCTCAGGCTCGATCGACCGGTCGCACCCGTGCTCGAGGCGCTGGACGCGCAAGGCATCCTCGCAGGTTACGACCTCAGCGAATACGCCGGCACCGATGCTCTGCTCGTGTGTGCGACAGAGACGAAGACCGTCGCCGACATCGACGCCTGCATCGCGGCGTTCGGGGAGGCAATGCGCTGATGTCCGGGACAATCGTCGCCAAAATTCGCTTCGAGAACTCGAGCTACAGGACGCACGGGGAGTTGCCGCGCGTCGGCGCGCACGCGCCCGACGTGTCGCTCGTCAATACCAAGCTGCAGGACGTTTCGTTCGCCAACTGGATGGGCAGGCGCAAGATCATGTACATCGGTATCAGCGTCGACACCGAGGTCTGCGCGCGCACCGTCATTCGCTTCGACGAGTACGCCGCCAGCGTTGACGATCTCGCGTTTCTCGTCGTGTCCTATGACCTGCCTTACGCACACAAGCGTTTCAGGGAGGCACACGACCTGCAGCGTGCCGAAGGCCTGTCCGCCATTCGGCATGCGGGCTTCGGCGAAAACTACGGGGTGCGGATTCTCGATGGGCCGCTGGCCGGTATGTTTTCGCCCGCCGTGCTCGTCATCGACGAGAACAACACGATCGTGCATCGCGAGCACATCGAGGACATCAGGACCGAGCCTGATTACGTGGCGGCCTTTCGTGCGCTGGGAATAGAACTCAATGTCTGAACTGATATTCGAAAAATCGCGCGGGGGGCGTCGCGCCTTCGCACAAGCCCCGGCCGACGCCGGCGACACGAACATTCCGCAACAACTCCTGCGGGAGGACCGGCCGCGACTTCCCGAAGCATCGGAGTTACAGGTCGTGCGTCATTACACGCGCCTGTCACAGAAGAATTTTTCGATCGACACGCAGTTCTACCCGCTGGGCTCGTGCACGATGAAATACAATCCGCGCGTCTGTAACACGCTGGCGCTGTTGCCCGAGTTCGCGGGCAGGCACCCGCTGGGCCCCGTCAGTCACGGGCAGGGGTTCATGTCGTGCATGTGGGAACTGCAGCAGATGCTCAAGGACGTCACGGGCATGCGGGGCGTATCGCTGACGCCGATGGCCGGCGCGCAGGGCGAGCTCGCGGGTGTCGCGATGATCAAGGCCTATCACGACGCGCGCGGCGACACGCATCGAACCGAGATCATCGTGCCCGACGCGGCGCATGGCACCAACCCGGCCACGGCGACGATGTGCGGCTGCACCGTGAAGGAAATCCCGACAGGAAAGGACGGCGACGTCGACATGGCCGCCCTCGAGACGGTACTCGGGCCGAATACGGCGGGCATCATGCTGACCAATCCGTCGACGCTCGGCGTGTTCGAGCGGCATATCAAGGATATCGCCGATCGTGTTCACGAGGCGGGCGGCCTGCTGTACTACGACGGCGCCAACCTGAACGCGATCCTCGGCAAGGTACGCCCGGGTGACATGGATTTCGATGTCATCCATATGAACCTGCACAAAACTTTCTCGACGCCGCACGGCGGCGGCGGTCCGGGCTCCGGCGCCGTCGGGGTGAACAAGCGTCTGTTGCCGTTCCTCCCCGTGCCGATGGTCAAGAAAACGCAGGTCGACGGCGAGACCCTGTTCGACTGGGCGACCGAGGACGACTTCCCGCAGACGATCGGGCGCCTGTCCGGCTTCATGGGCAATGCCGGCGTCCTGCTGCGCGCCTACGTGTACATGCGCCTCGTCGGCCGCGACGGGATGGAGCGCATTGCCGAGTACGCGACGCTCAATGCCAACTACCTGATGGTGCGGCTGCGCGAGGCGGGATTCGAACTCGCATACCCTGAGCGCCGGGCCAGCCATGAGTTCATCGTGACGCTCAAGCACGAGGCCCGCGACTACCACCTGACGGCGATGGACCTCGCGAAGGCGCTGCTCGATCGCAATTTCCATGCGCCGACGACCTATTTCCCACTGCTCGTGCCCGAGTGCCTGCTGATCGAGCCGACCGAGACCGAGAGCAAGGAGACGCTCGACAACTTTGTCGCGGCGATGGTCGCCATTGCGACGGCAGCGAAGGAAGAGGGCGTAGAGTACAAGGAAGCGCCGTACACGATGCCGGTTCGACGCCTCGACGACGTCAGGGCTGCCCGCGAGCTCGATCTGCGCTACGACGGGTAAGCCGTGGGAGCGGCTTTAGCCGCGAATCGGGCCTCAAGGCCCTCCCACGCAGCACTGACTGTGATGCGCGTATTCGCGCTATGCCCCTGATTCTGCTCAAATAGGCGGATCAGGGACCTTGTCCTGCAGTTTTTGGTCGAAAGGTCTGTATGACTCACGACAGAATACTCGCGGCGCTTGCCGCGTTCTTGTTTTGCTTGCCGGTCCTTGCGGCCGAGGAACGTGCCTGGACTGAGACGCTCGAGAGAATCTCCTCGGGCGTCGTTTCGATCCGTGTTGACTCGACGCGTGCATTCGATACGGAATGGAACACGTCGAGCCAGGCGACGGGATTCGTCGTCGACGCCGAGCGCGGCCTGATCCTGACGAATCGTCACGTCGTGACGCCGGGTCCCGTGATCGCCGAGGCCGTCTTTCGTAATAACGAAGAGGTTGCGCTGACGCCCGTGTACCGTGATCCGGTGCACGACTTCGGCTTCTTCCGCTACGACCCGGCCGATCTCAGGTACATCGAGCCCGTGGAGCTACCGCTGGAGCCGCAAGCGGCCGGTATCGGCAAGGAAATCAGGGTCATTGGCAACGACGCCGGCGAACAGCTCTCGATCCTGGCCGGCACGATCGCGCGACTCGATCGCAAGGCTCCCGAGTACGGGCGCGGCAAGTACAACGACTTCAACACGTTCTACCTGCAGGCGGCGTCGGGTACCTCGGGTGGCTCGTCGGGATCGCCCGTGGTCAACATCGAGGGCGAGGTCGTCGCCCTGAATGCGGGCGCGAACAACTCGGCGGCGAGCAGTTTCTTCCTGCCGCTCGATCGCATCGAGCGCGTGCTCGAGAAGCTGCAGCAGGACGAACAGGTGACTCGCGGCACGTTGCAGACCACTTTTCGCAGCGAACCCTTCGACGAGTTGCGCCGTCTCGGCCTGACCGAAGCGTCCGAGCGCTTCGTCCGCGAACAGCAGCCCGGGCAGACCGGCATGCTGACGGTCGGCCAGGTGATACCGGGCTCGGCCGCATCCGACATGCTCGCGCCGGGCGATATCCTGATCAGCATCAACGGCGAGTCGATCACGGAATTCGTGCCGCTCGCCGCCGTGCTCGACAACCACGTGGGCCGGGAGGTCGATATTCGCGTCGAGCGGGGAGGGCGCCGTGTCGACGCCCGCGTCCGGGTGGACGACCTGCACGAGATCACGCCCGATGAGTACATCGAGTTCGGTGACGCCATTGTCAATCGGCTCTCCTATCAGCAGGCGCGGCATTACAATCGCCCGGCGAGCGGTGTGTACGTTGCGAATCCCGGATACCTGTTGTCGCGTGCGGGCATACCGCGCGGTGCCGTCGTCATCGAGATGGATGGCAAGCCGGTCGACACGCTCGACGATTTCGAGGCGTCTCTCGCAGAACTCGCGGACGGTGAGCGTGCCCTGGTTCGTTACGTGACGATGGAGAACCCGCAGAACCCGATCGTCCGCCTGCTCGAAATGGACCGCGTGTGGTTCCCGTCACGGCGCTGCGCGCGCGACGATGCCATCGGCATATGGCCCTGCCGCGACCTCGTGGACGGCCCGCCGCCCGCGCTCCCCGAAACGGGCAGCACGCGCCTGACCGCTTTCCGCGACCCGGTTGCACGCGCCATTGCGCCATCGCTCGTGGTCGTCACCTTCGATCTCCCGTACACGCTGTCGGGTGTCGGCGATCGCCACTACTACGGCACCGGTCTTATCGTCGACAAGAAGCGCGGCTTCGTACTCGTCGACCGCAACACGGTGCCGCTCGCGATCGGCGACGTGACCGTCACCTTCGCGGGTTCGCTCGAGGTCAAGGCCAGGATCGAACAGCTGCATCCGCTGCATAACTACGCAATCGTGTCCTACGACCCGGACAGCATAGGCTCCACGCCGGTACGCGAGGCACGCTTCGATACGTCGACGGTGCGACCCGGTGACAAGGTGTGGGTGGTCGGCATCAAGGGCGATCACCAGCTCGTGCACCAGGAAAGCACGGTGGCCTCGGTGGATCCGCTCATGCTGCCACTGTCGCGGACGCTGCGTTTCCGGGATTCGAACATCGAGGGCATCTCGCTCGTCAATGCACCGAACGACTTCGACGGCGTGCTCGTCAACGACGATGGCGAAGTGCGCGCCACCTGGTCGAGTTTTGCGGTGCAGGCGGGCGGCGACCTCGCGCAGTTCAACCGCGGCATCGGTGCCGAAGTGGCCGAGCAGTTCGTCGATATCGTGCGCCGCGGTCAGCCGATCTACTCGCTCGAGGCCGAATTCGTCTACTCCCCGCTGTTCGCGGCGCGCAAGATGGGTGTGGACGAAGACTGGGTGCGTCGCCTCGAGGAGAACAACCCGGTGCGGCGCCGCGCACTCAGCATTACGCGCATCGTCGCCGGGTCGCCCGCCGCGGAGTCGCTCAGGAACGGCGACATGTTGCTCGCGATCGACGACGAGGTCGTGACCTCGTTCCGAGAGCTCGAGCACGCCGCACAGAAGCCCGAGGTCAAGGTGACGGTGTGGCGCAACGGTGAAGTACTCGAGATGCCGGTGCGGACGGCCGCGCTGGACGGCAAGGGCATCTCGCGCGCCATATCGTGGGCCGGCGCGCTGATCCAGGATCCACATCGCGCCATGGCGGCGCAGCGCGGAGTCTCCCCGGACGGCGTGTACGTCGCCTACTTCAGCTACGGATCGCCCGCGACGCGCTACGGCCTGTGGGCCGGGCGCCGCGTCGTCGAAGTCAACGAGACTCCGACGCCCGATCTGCAGGCGTTTATCGATGCCGTCAAGGATATCGGGCATCGCGAGTCAGTGCGGCTCAAGACCGTCTCGTGGAACGAAACGCCCGAGGTCATTACGCTGAAGCTGGACACCCAGTACTGGCCCGCCTACGAAATTCGTCGCACCGACGACGGCTGGAGACGCGTCGATCTTGGCTCGTAGACTGCAATTCGGCGTGGCCGTCGCGGTGCTCGGCGCGGCGCTCCTGTTCTCGGGAATCGCATCGGCGCAGACGCTGTACAAGTACCGTGGCGAGAACGGCGAGTGGATCTTCTCGGACAGGCCGCCCGCCGACGGTCGCAACGCCGAGACCCGCTCCGTCGAGCGTCGTGCGCGCCGCGGCAGCGTCTCGGTCAGCCATTCTTTCACGGGCAGCGGGCTCCAGTTCATTGCCAGCAACCGCTATCACGCGCCGGTCGAACTCAAGCTGTTCTTCGACAATATCGCGGGCGTCGACTATCCGCATCCCGACGACGATCTCCTGTGGGTCATCCCGGCCCGCAGCGACCTCGTCCTGTTCGAGCTGCCGGTGCTCGGTACGGTAGCGGCGCCGTCGGCACAGTATCGCTACGTCTGGCTGCCCGGCGACCCGGCCGCGCGGCCGGCCAGCGATGTGACCTACCGCGTACCGTATTCCCTGGGCACCCGCCACGAAGTCACGCAGACGTTCCCGGTTTCCGCTACCCACCGCACGCGCGACAGCATGTATGCCATCGACTTCGCCATGCCGATCGGTACCGACGTCATCGCCGCGCGCGGCGGCGTCGTTTTCGAGGTGGCCAGCAATAACTTCGCCGGCGGGCCGGACCCGGACGCGTATGCCAAGCTCGCAAACCTCGTGCGCATCCTGCACGACGACGGGACTTTTGCCGTCTACGCACACCTCAATCGCAACTCGATTCGCGTGCAGCCCGGCGACCGCGTCGAGGCGGGCGAATACATTGCGGATTCGGGCAACTCCGGCTTCTCGTCGGGCCCGCACCTGCACTTCGCCGTGGAGCGCAACATGGGTATGCGCATCGATTCCGTGCCCGTGTCATTCCGCGACGCCAATGGCCGGCCCGTGCGCGCGTCAACGGGCGAGGTGCTGACCGCGCACCGCTAGGCCGCTAGAGTTGCGCTGCGAGCGCCTCCCAGCTCGTGACGGGCAGCTCGCAGTGCGTGCCGACGCAGCGGTACGCAACCGTTTCGCCCTCGATCGGGGCCCGCTCCGCGAGCGCGCCCGGCAGGCCCGCTTCGCCGGCCGGAATAGCGAACACGAGCCGGCGCGGCGCGTAGACGCCGGCGGCGGATTCGCGCCAGCGGGCGATGTCCGCGCCTTCCCCGCGAATCACGATGATCTCGGGGTGTGCGAGGTACTCTTCCAGCGCGGCCAGCAGGCTTACGTGCCCGTGCGGAACGTCCTGCAGCGCGCGCCAGGCCGCGCGCAGCGTGCGCTCGGCGGCTTCGAGGTAGCGCGTTTCGCCGAGCAGGAAACCGAGCCGCTGCAGCGCGAGTGCCGCGATGCCGTTGCCCGACGGCACCGCCTCATCGGCGAGCGGCTTGAAACGGCTGATGAGCTGCTCGTGGTCGTCGGCCGTAAACCAGAAGCCACCGTCCTGCTTGTCTTCGAAGTGCTCGAGCAGCAAGTCCGCGACCTGCTGTGCAAATTCGAGGTGAGTGGCACTCCAGCGCGCCTGCAGCAATTCGATCAGCGCATCGAGAAGGAAGACGTGGTCGTCGAGGTAGGCCGCGAACTTCGCCTCGTCATCCTTGTAACTCGCGAGCAGCCGTCCGTCGCGCAGCATCGTCTCGCGCAGGAAATCGACGGCGGCGACCGCGGCGTCGATCAGCTCGGCGCGATCGAGGGCACGGCCCGCGATCGCCAGCCCGCGTATCGCGAGCGCATTCCACGCCGTGAGCTGTTTTTCATCGCGTGCCGGCGGCACGCGCTGCGCACGTTGCTCGAGCAAGGTCGTGCGGGCTCGCGCGATGATCTTTTCTTCATCATCGCTCACCTGCTCACGCACCGTGAGGTGCCACCGTCCCTCGAAGTTGGCGGGCTGGTCCAGTCCGAAGCGGCGGGCGAACACGTCGTAGTCGTCGCCGAGCAGATCGCGAACCTGGTCGGGCTTCCACAGGTAATAGAGGCCTTCGTGGCCCTCGGAATCCGCGTCCCGCGTCGCAAAGAAACCGCCATTGGCGGCGCGCATGTCGGCCAGCATCCAGTCGGCCGTGGCGTTGGCGGTCGCGCGGAACAGGTCTTCGCCCGTCGCGACAGCGGCCTGCGTATAGATGGCGAGCAGCGGACCGTTGTCATAGAGCATCTTCTCGAAATGGGGAATCTGCCAGTACTGATCGACCGAGTAGCGATAGAAGCCGCCGCCGACGTGATCGAACAGCCCGCCCTCGGCCATGCGGGCCAGCGTCAGCGCGACCATGTACAGCGCCTCGACGTCGGGCTCGGGATCGTCAGCCGTCCCGCGCCAGTGCCGGAGCAGGCGCTCGAGCGTCGTCGGATGCGGGAACTTGGGTGCCCCGCCGAATCCGCCATGCTCACGGTCGAAGGTCCCGGCGAGTGCGTCGCGGACGGCGGCCAACGGGCCGTCGTGCAGTTCGACGTCACCGGCGGCGGGCGGAGGCTGAAGTTTCGCGAGCACCTCGACGATGCGCTCACCCTGCGACCGGACGCTGTCCCGGTTCTGGCCGTAGTAGTCGGCGACCTTGCGCAGCAGGTCGCCGAAGGCCGGCATGCCGTAGCGCGCCTCGTTGGGAAAATAGGTGCCGCCGAAGAAGGGCCGCAAGTCCTGGCCGTCGAGGAACATGGTCAGCGGCCAGCCGCCGCCGCGCTGCGTGAGCAGCTGGTGTGCGGTCTGGTAGATCTTGTCGACGTCGGGCCGCTCTTCGCGATCCACCTTCACGTTGACGAACAACTCGTTCATGAGCTCGGCCGTCGCTTCGTCCTCGAACGACTCGTGCGCCATTACGTGGCACCAGTGACAGGCCGAGTAACCGATCGACAGCAGCACGGGCTTGCCGCTCTCCCTGGCGAGCGCGAACGCCTCCTCGCCCCACGGATACCAGTCGACGGGGTTGTCGGCGTGTTGCAACAGGTAGGGGCTGGTTTCCCTGGCGAGGCGATTGGACATGGTTTGCTCTATGATACCGGCTTGTGAAATTGCCGAGCTGGACGCAATGCTGACATACCCGGACATCGACCCGGTAATTTTTTCGATCGGCCCGATTGCGGTCCGCTGGTACGGGCTGATGTACGTCGTCGGCTTCCTGCTGGCCTGGTGGCTGGCGAAGAAGCGCTGCAGGCGGCCCGATTCACCGGTCAACGCGGAGCAGGTCGACGATCTCGTGTTCTATTCGATGCTCGGCGTAATCATCGGCGGGCGCATCGGCTCGATGCTCTTCTACAACTTCGACAAGTTCCTCGAGGACCCGCTGTACCTGCTCAGGATCTGGGAGGGTGGCATGTCCTTCCACGGCGGGGCGCTCGGCGTCCTGCTGGCGATGTGGCTGCACGGTCGCAAGCTCGGCCACACGATGTGGCGCATGACCGACTTCGTCGCGCCGCTCGTGCCGCTCGGCCTCGGGTTCGGGCGCATCGGCAACTTTATCAACGGCGAACTGTGGGGCAAGCCGACCAACGTGCCGTGGGGCTTCAAGGTCGACGGCCAGGTCCTGCACGCGTCGCAGCTGTACGAGTCCCTGCTCGAGGGTTTCCTGTTGTTCGCGATCGTCTGGTGGTTCACCTCGAAACCGCGGCCGTACATGGCGCCCTCGGGCCTGTTCCTGATGCTCTATGGCGTGTTCCGATTCTTCGTGGAGTTCTACCGCGTCCCCGATGCGCACATCGGCTACCTGTCGCTCGGCTGGGTGACCATGGGCCAGGTCCTGAGTGTGCCGATGATCGTCGCCGGGGTTATCATGCTGGCCATGGGTTATCGCACCAACGGAGCGGCGAGATAGATGCAGCAGTACCTCGACATGATGCGCCTCGTGCGCGATACGGGCGCGCGCAAGGAAGACCGTACGGGCACCGGCACGCTGAGCGTTTTCGGGCACCAGATGCGTTTTGATCTGTCCAGAGGCTTTCCGCTCGTGACGACCAAGAAGCTGCACATCCGGTCGATCGTTCACGAGTTGCTGTGGTTCCTCTCGGGCGACAGCAATATTCGCTACCTCAGGGAAAACGGCGTGTCGATCTGGGACGAGTGGGCCGACGACGATGGCGATCTCGGGCCCATCTACGGCGTGCAGTGGCGCAGCTGGCCGACACCCGACGGACGCAAGATCGACCAGGTCGCCGAGGTCGTGCGGCAGCTGCGGGAGACTCCGGACTCGCGCCGTATCATCCTCTCGGCCTGGAACGTCGCCGAGATCGACAACATGGCGCTGCCGCCCTGCCACTGCCTGTTCCAGTTCTACGTCGCCGACGGTCGTTTGTCCTGCCAGCTCTACCAGCGCAGCTGCGACATCTTCCTCGGCGTGCCGTTCAATATCGCGTCCTACGCGCTCCTGACGCACATGCTGGCGCAGCAGGTCGACCTCAAGGTCGGCGATTTCGTGTGGACGGGTGGTGACTGCCACCTGTACCTGAACCACCTCGAGCAGGCGGACGAGCAGCTGGCGCGCGAGCCGCTGCCGCTGCCGACGCTGGCGATCAAGCGGCGTCCGCCGAGCATCTTCGAGTACGAGTACGACGACTTCGAGATCCTCAACTACGAGGCGCACCCGCACATCAAGGCCGCCGTGGCCGTATGATTTCGGTCATCGTTGCCGCCGCCGAGAACGGTGTGATCGGCTCGCAGGGTGAGCTGCCGTGGCGGCTGTCCGACGACCTCAGGCGCTTCAAGACCGTCACCATGGGCAAGCCCATTGTCATGGGCCGCAAGACCTACGAGTCCATCGGCCGGCCGCTGCCGGGCCGGCAGAACATAGTCATCACGGGCCAGGCGGGGTTCGCGGCCCCGGGTTGTGACGTCGTCGGCTCGAAACGGGCGGCGCTCGCCGCGGCCGGCGACGTCAACGAAATCATGGTTATCGGCGGCAGCCAGGTGTACGCGCTGTTTCTTCCCGACGCCGGGCGCCTGTACCTGACGCGCGTGCACGCCGAGATTGACGGCGATGCGTACTTCCCCGACGTCTCGGTCGACGACTGGCGGCTCGTCGCCGACGAGACACACGAGGCCGACGAGCGCAACGAGCACGACTACTCGTTCAGGACCTACGAGCGCCGGTGAGCCTCGCGCGAGACACTGAAGCCTGCCGCACCAATCGCCATCTGGGATAAACTGGCGCGACCCGCAACAGGGCCGGGTGAGGGCCGATCGACGATGACGAGACTCAGCGCGTTCAATTTCCAGGACTGGATCGAGGAACACCGACACCTGCTGAAGCCGCCCGTCGGCAACAAGCAGATCTGGGAAGACGCCGACATGATGGCGTTCGTCGTCGGCGGCCCGAACCAGCGCACCGATTTCCATGACGACCCGGTCGAGGAGTTCTTCTACCAGCTCGAGGGCGACATGGTGCTCAAGATCTTCGACGAGGGCGAGTTCTACGACGTCGTCATTCGCGAAGGCGACGTGTTCTTCCTGCCCAGGCACGTGCGGCACTCGCCGCAGCGGCCCATGGCCGGCAGCGTCGGGCTCGTGATCGAACCCAAGCGTCCCGCAGGCCTCACCGATGCCTTCGAGTGGTACTGTTTCGAGTGCGGCAGCCTCGTGCATCGCGTCGAGGTTTTGCTGCGGTCGATCGTCGACGACCTGCCGCCGCTCTACGAGTCCTTCTATGCCAACGAGGCTGCGCGCACGTGCCCTGAGTGCGGCGCGCTGCATCCCGGCAAGGAGCCGCCGCAGGGCTGGGTGTCGATTCCGCCCCGTGACGGGGCACGGGACGAGGCGGCGGCCGACGCGAGCTGACGTGCATTACGAACCGACACTCGAGTTCGCCAGGGCACAGGACGCGGCCGACCCGCTGCGAAAATTCCGTGAGCGCTTCCACTTCCCGTCACTCGGCACGGACGAGCTCGTGTATTTCACCGGGCACTCGCTCGGGCTGCAGCCCAAGTCGCTGCGTGCCGCCGTCGAGCTGGAACTCGACGAATGGGCGAAGTACGGCGTCGAAGGGCACTTTCATTCGACCAACCCCTGGTACAGCTATCACGAGCGCCTGACGCCGCCGATGGCCGCTATCGTCGGTGCGCAAGAATCCGAGGTCGTCTGCATGAATTCGCTGACGACCAACATCCACCTGCTGTTCGTGTCGTTCTATCGTCCGACGAAGGAACGCTACAAGATCATCGCAGAGGCGAAGATGTTCCCGTCGGACCGCTACCTGCTCGAAACGCAGGCCCGGTTTCACGGCTTCGAGCCCGACGACGCCATCGTCGAAGTGCAGCCCAGGGAGGGCGAGCGCGTGGTCCTCGAGGAAGACATCCTCGCGGCCATCGAATCGCACGCCGACGAGCTCGCGCTCGTGTTCTTCGGCGGCGTCAATTACTTCACGGGCCAGTTGTTCGACATGCAGCGGCTCACCAGGGCCGCACACGATGCGGGCGCCGTCGCGGGTTTCGACCTGGCGCATGCGGCCGGCAACGTGCCGCTCGCATTGCACGACTGGAACGTCGACTTCGCGGCCTGGTGTTCCTACAAGTATCTGAACGCGGGCCCCGGCAACGTCGGCGCGATCTTCGTGCACGAGCGCCATGGCAAGCGCTTCGAGCTGCCGCGCTTCGGCGGCTGGTGGGGACACGACAAGGCGACGCGCTTCCAGATGGAGAGCGGGTTTCGCCCCATGGAGGGCGCGGAAGGCTGGCAGCTCAGCAATGCGCCGATTCTTGGCATGGCGGCGACGAAGGCCTCGCTCGACCTGTTTGCCGAGGCCGGCATGCCGGGGTTGCGCGAAAAAAGCGAGAAGCTCACGGGTTACCTCGAATACACGGTCGATGCGCTGGCGGACGAGTTTCCGGATGCGCGCATCAGCATCATCACGCCGCGGGATCCGGCGCGGCGCGGCTGCCAGATTTCGATGGACGTCGCCGGGCGCGAACGCAGGCTGTTCGACGACATGGTCGCCGCCGGTGTGATCGCCGATTTTCGCGAGCCCTGCATCATCCGCATGGCGCCGGTACCGCTCTACAACTCCTTCGAAGACGTACATGTCTTCGGCAGGCTGCTGCGGACACTGCTGGCGGGAGGCGGGGCGTGAGCCGGGTGGCGTTCACCGTGGTCGGCGGCGGCCCGGTCGGATCCCTGCTCGCCATCTCGCTGGCACGGCACGGCTACGCGGTCGGGCTCTACGAGGGCCGGCCCGATTCGCGACAGACCAGCGTCTACCAGGGCAGATCGATCAACATCGCCTTGTCAGATCGCGGCTGGTCGTCGCTCGAGAAGATCGGTATCGGCGACGAGGTAAGGCAGCAGGCCATTCCGATGTACCATCGCGCGATTCACGGCGCGGACGGGGAGCTCAGCAAGCTGCCGTACGGTCAGGAAGGCGATGCCATCTGGTCGGTGTCGCGCGGCGGCATCAACGAGCACCTGCTGAACCTGGCCGAGGACGAAGCCGGCATCGCGACGCATTTCGAGCACCGTCTAGTCGACATCGATTTCACAACGGCCGTGACCACGTTCGAGCTCGCGAATGGCGAACAGCGCGTCGTCGAGGCCGACTACGCGTTCGGCGCAGACGGCGCGTACTCGAAAGTCCGGCGGCTCGCGCACAACCTGCCGAGGTTCAGCTACAGCCAGACCTATATGCCGCAGAGCTACATTGAGCTCAACATACCGGCCAACGCCGATGGTTCGCACCAGCTCGAGACGAACGCGCTGCATATCTGGCCGCGCAAGGACTTCATGCTGATTGCGCTGCCGAATACGGACGGCACGTTCACGTGCACGCTGTTCCTCAACCATGCGGGCGACCCGTCGTTCGAATCGCTGCGCGAGTGGCCCGCGGTCGAGGCGTTCTTCGAGGCGAACTTCGCCGACGCCATGGCTGTCCTCGAGCGCCCCGTCGACGTGTTCCTCGAGAAGACGGCGGCGCCGCTGTTCCTGGTGCAGGTGTTCCCCTGGTCATTCAATCGCAAGGTGGCGCTCATCGGCGATGCCGCGCACGCGATCGTGCCGTTCTACGGGCAGGGCATGAACTGCGGCTTCGAAGACTGCGCGGAGCTGCACGCACTGATCGATCGGTATGATCATGACTGGGAGCGGATATTTCCGGCCTACGAGAACGCCCGCAAGCCAAACGGCGACGCGATCGCCGAATTGTCGAAGCGCAACTTCGTCGAGATGAGCGACCTGTCCGGCGACAAGCGCTTCCAGCTGCGCAAGCAGATCGAGGCCAAGTTCAGCGAGCGCTACCCTAAGCTGTGGACGCCGCTCTACTCGATGGTGACGTTCTCGCCGGACGTGCCCTATGCCGAGGCACTGCGCGTCGGCGACGAACAAAACGAGGTCATGGAGAGCATTATGGCAATGCCGGGCATCGCTGACGACTGGGACGAGGAGTACGTGATGGAGCGGCTCCACGACCTGGCATTGCAGACATTCGGAGCACATCAGTGACCAAGACACCCGGGAACTACCGCGAACTCGAGGAGGGCATCCACACCGAACTCGCGGATCGACTCACCTACGGCAAGTACCTGCACCTGGCGGACGTCCTCAACGCCCAGTACCCGCTGTCGGACCAGCATGACGAGATGCTGTTCATCATCATCCACCAGGCCAGCGAGCTGTGGCTTAAACTCGCCGGCCACGAGGTCGAGGCCGCGATTCGCAATCTCGAGCACGACGATTTTCGACAGGCCTTCAAGGTGATCGCGCGCGTCAAGCTGATCCTGAACCAGCTGACCCATTCCTGGTCGATCCTCTCGACGATGACGCCGGTCGATTACCTCAAGTTTCGCGACAAGCTGGGCCCGGCATCGGGGTTTCAGTCCTATGCCTACCGCAAGCTGGAGTTCCTGCTGGGCAACAAGAACAAACGCCTGATCGACGTGCATCGCCACGACAGCGACGTCTACGAAGAACTCCGCGACGTGCTCGTGCGCCCGAGCCTGTACGACGTCGTCCTGCGCAAGCTGAGCGATAGAGGCTTCGACATCGACGCGCACAAGCTCGAGCGCGATTTCGGTGGGCCCTACGAGGCCAACGATTCCGTGCAGGCGGCCTGGCTCGCGATCTACCGCGACCCGGACCGGTATTTCGAGTTCTACGAGCTGGCCGAGAAACTCGTCGACATCGAGGACGCGTTCCAGTCGTGGCGGTTCAAGCACATGTACACGGTGCAGAGAATCATCGGCCACAGGAAGGGAACCGGTGGATCGTCGGGCGTGCCGTTCCTCAAGAAAGCGATCGATACGAGCTTCTTCCCCGAGCTGTTGGCAATCAGGACCGAACTCTGACAACGCCCCGTGATTGATCCGGGCTGTTGGCCGAAAGCAGCCTGTCATGCCGATGTAAAATGAAATCCCGCGCAGAGAGATAAATATATGAGCAACAGGAAAAGCAGCGCGAGGCATAGAAGCCGTCAGAGCCGTAAATTCATACGGGATTTGATGACACATACTCCCGTGCTGAAGATGACGTTTTTGCTATTGGTCTTCTGGGTGCTTTTCTCGGCAGGTCTGTATTTCGCGGAACGGGGAGCGGACGGAACGACGATTACAACCTTCGGCAGGGCACTTTACTGGGGTATAGCTGCTTTTCTACCGCTGGTATTGCCGATATGCCCGTTAATGGAATCTCAGAAGTAATCGGAGGCCTGTGGATTGTTGTCGGCTCAATGATGTTTTTCGGGGCAATCGTGGCCACTGTCACCGCCTATGGCCGCAGGGCGACGGTTTCCACCAGTGAGCTAGAATGACCGCTTATGGCGGCCAGCCGTCAATTGGAATCTAGCGTATGCGCACACTAAACCTAAAGCAGGAAACAGAGATCGTGCCCAAGTGCCCTCATTGCGAAAGGGACATCAATACGGTTTCATACAATGAGCTTTCCGGGGGCGTTTTCGGAAAGCGGTATATCTATTTTTGTCCATCCTGCCGTAAGACGTTAGGAGTATCACATCGGAAGGGATTCTGGATGGGATAGCGTATCCTGTTTGGGGACCGCGCCCGGCCGGAAGCAGCTGCCCAGGCCGATCAGAACCACAAAACGGACATGGCTTTAGTCCAGTATAGAAACTACGCCAAATATCAATTATGGCGAAAGACGGAGAGGGCATGACTCGATCAAACACGGCCATTTTCATTCTCCTTATAGCGGTGTTCACATGCTCCGGTGCCGCGCAACCGGTGGACACCGTCGAAGAACTCAAAGTCTGCGCAAGAATGACGGATAAAGAAGCGCGCCTCGCCTGTTTTGACGACCTCGGTGACCGCGTGCTTCGAGAAGAGCCAGCCGACCAGAAGCCGCCGCAGGAAAAGGTGGCTCAGGCAGAAGCCGAATCGGCGACTCGATCGAACGCTCAGCCGCTACCTGATGAACTTGGTCGTTCAACGACCGCTCAATACGTCGGATTGATTACGTCGTGCAAGAAAGGCGGTCGCGGTGACTGGTATTTCTTTTTCGACAATGGCCAAGTTTGGAAAGAAGTAAACAGGCGCAATCTTCGTTTTAAAGAATGCAATTTCAACGCAACGATAATGACGGACTCGTTTGGCTACAAAATGCGGATTGATGGCGAAGAAAGGACTATTCGAGTTAAGCGCCACCGATAGGTCGAGTATTCCGAGTGCAGCGCTTCCGTTAATAGTTCCAATCCCAGCCTGAGACGTAGCGACATGATCGGGCTCGATGACTTCCTCTGGCTGAATGTAGCCGCCCAATCCGCTTACGCTACAATGGCCGCACTCGTGCGGTCGGCTTGCCGATAGAGGTCTGGCTATTTCTTGGTCTTCGCGATCGATTGGCTGGCAATGGCCTCCGAGATTTTCGCGAAACCGTCATAGTCGGGCCCGTCGCAATACCGGAATCTATGCGCTGGTTGCAATCTGTGAGCTAATCGTTGCCTCTCGGAACCAGTCGCCCAGGCGGATCGCGCTATAATCTTCGCTATTGACCCTTTCCAGTCATTCGTGACTAGGCATTGACATGCTCCGACGGCGGACAGGTCATCGCGGTGCAGGAGGACAGAGATGGGGCATCAGGACTATTGCGTTGTATCGGGCATTCTTTTTTCTATGGTTGCAATGGCTCATCTACTGAGGATTGTTTTCGGAGTGCCTGTCCAGGTCGATGAATTTGAAGTCCCGATGCTCGTTTCATGGGTGGGTTTCGTCGTACCGACGGGATTGGCGTTGTGGGCATTCCGGCTCCGTCGTAACTAGTGCCACGATCCCCTTCTGGCCGAGAGTCGCCGGCCAAACGTCTTGAATTTGGATGATTGAAACCGGCCCATTGCAGCCGGTGGAATTTGCCAAGGTAGCTAACGAAGAAGGGCGATACGCGATGAGTTCATCAGGTCACGCTCAGTCAAGAAGGACATTCGTCACTGCGGCAGTTAGCGTTTCGGTCGCGGGACTAATATCCAGTGGCCATCACGTATACGGTGCTCTTGCGTATGAGACTCCATGGCGGCTGGCTGTCTCGCTGTGGATACCGGCTTTCGTACTGTTCGTTCTTTCTATGTTGTTTTTGCTTTGGAAGTATGCAAATCGGCCAGTCGCCAATATCGCGGCGTGGTTCGTCTTGTTTAGCGGCGTAGTTTTCCAGGCCGGATTTACTCTATTCGAGTGTGTCTACTCGCATGTGCTGAAAAATATTCTGTTTTTCGGCGGAGTATCTCAAGAGGTCCTGTTACGACTTTTTCCTGCTCCCACCTACCATTTGCCAGACAACATGCTGTTTGAACTAACCGGCGTAGCTCAACTTGCGGGGTTTTGGGCCGCATGGTGTGCCTGGCGGGTGTTTCAAAAACATCTAATCAGGAAATGATGGCCCTGTCATGACCAAGATCAAAGACGAAAATTCGGAAGCGGAGGAGCGAGCACCGTCGCACCAGTCCGGAGGTCTCGTGCGCTGGCTCTTCAAACCAAAGCAGCGGCGATTCATCCTCCCCGCCACGGGCGTGTGGATCCTTGTACTGGACTGGCTGTTGTTTTCTTCGAACGTCCTTTCGGCTTGGCTAGCGACGCCTGCCGTGATGATCCTCGGCTTTGTGCTGGGTAGCGGGGGCACGTTCCTGGCTCAGAGGAAGGCGGCAAACGATGCGTCGTGGAGTGCTGCCTTAAAGGCACTTGTGGCCGGTATCGTGGTCGGCCTTCCCTGGCCCATCGGCGGGACGCTCGTCGGCGGCTGGGTGCTACTGACCTCGGGGCTGGCGGACGCAAGGAAAGAGATCCTGGACAAGTGAGTTTGCCGGTGCCGTGGGAAGAGCTGAGGATGTGACAGTGCGACCTATGGAAATTCTGAAGTCGCCGAATTAGTCGCAGCCGTTTCCAAAGGGAGCGCACGACGCAAGGCACAGCGCCGGAATGATCACGACAGGTCTAGGTTGACCTCTCTTTCAGCCACTCGCAAACATCGGCAAAGAACACGTCGCGAGTAGATTTCTCTATCCATGGGCTGTGTCCACAACGCTCATACTCGTGGTACTCCAGCTGAGGAACGTAGGGAAGCAGGCTGTCCCGAATCATCGTGCCGGGATGGGGGTCATATTGTCCGTGCAACATCAGAACCGGGGATTCGATGGCCGTGAACGCGCGAGGGTAAGTACCGTCGTCCTGCAGTCTTCGCATGTCGTTCCACGTCTCATCGTGAGCCTGCAGGTCAAATGGCTCAGACTCATCTTTGTCGGCGTACGGCTCGATGGGATCGCAGTCAAATATATGTCGTGTCAGCTTGCAGACCTGAATGAACTGATCGGCCGGATCGGTGGCGTGAGTCGATACCCGGCGAATACGGTCCCGCAAGTCGTCATCCGTGCGTTCCTCGATAGTTGCCTGCATTCGTCTCCGTCCAGCCTGATCGAACGTGCCACAACCGACCAGGACGACCGGTCCGGCTCTGCCCGGGTGCTCGGCGGCATAACAAAGCGCCAGCATGGCGCCCCAGGAGTGGCCGACAATTGCCACAGGAGAATCTCCGCTCAGGTCGGTAGCAAGCTCGTGAAGGTCGGCAACGTGACGAGCGACAGTCAAAGGTAGCCTTCCGCTGCCTCGTTGCCATGGTTCGATCGCGCGGCAATATCCTGAAATGCCTCTAGCTAGCGGAGCCACCTCTCCTGTCGCGCCGGGACCGCCATGTAGCACGAGTACCAATGGTCCTGCTTTCCCATAGTGTCTGACGAACATAGCGGGCAGTTTCGCACAGTCGATAAGCGGGCTGCGATCCGCGCTGTGGCGATAATCACTCTTGGGCGATTCCGGCGGTCCAGGTGAATCACGGTAGAATGACCGCTCCTGAGTGAAACGGATGCGCGGTATTCGCAACAATGATGGCACTTAGAATCGTTTGCGGTGCGGTCGGTCTGGCCATCCTGGTCGGCACAGCCGTACTGGCTCTTAATTTGCTGGTAATGGAATACGATGTGAGCGTTCTCCTGGCTGGCTACATGGCGATTGGCGGTATCCTGCTCGGCGTTTATTTGTTGTTCTACGCAATCACCGGCGCGTGGCGACCGAACCTGACTGGCCGAAAAAGCGAACCGTAGCGGCCGCCTGCCGGCTTGCGGCCAGTACGGATTGTGCAAGGCCTGGCTGTCGGCAATTATTGTCGATATAAATCTGTCATCGGTACTCGGGCGTTGTGTTGTTCGTTGCATCACAGCGCTGTTTGTCGTGGCAGATTGGCTGAGTATGCAGGTGGTGGAGGTCTTGGTGGCGCCCACGGGGCGCTTACCGCCAGTTCTTTGATTCGCAGAGTTGGCGGAGTACGAGAGGAGATTCACATGAAGCTTAAAGATACCGTTGCCCTTCTTGTTCTGGTTGCAGTACCTGGCGCTTTCATAGTCGCAGATGACAATACCCCGATGCTGTCCCTCGTCGAGGCAGTCTGCATTGACTATGCAGCGTCGGGCGACATGCAGCAGGGAACATACACGCGCTGCCATCGCGATTACGCCTATGAGCAGTATGAGATCCAGGACATCACCATGAGCTTTGGCGGCTTTAGTCAGTCAACGAACCAGCACAGCATCACGATTGGTCCTACGATCTATGTCATCGATCTCAGTACGAATACCGGGACCAAGATGACCAATCCGATGTACGACCAGATGGTCAACGCCATGCAGAACTCGGGTCCCGGCGACACGGCAGACGCGTTCATTGCCGCAATGGGTTATACGCCAACCGGAGCGACGAAGACCATCGCCGACACCTCGTGCGATGTTTACAGCGCGCCCATGCTAGGTACGGTCTGCCTGACCGATGAGGGCCTGATGCTCGAACAGTCCATCATGGGAAACCTCATGGTCGCGACCAATGTTTCCATCGGTGACGGCGGCCCCGAGGAGAACTACACGCTCTACCAGGATGTCCCGATCACCGCAGGTCCGGACCTGTCCAACATGCCGGGCTTGCAAGACCTCATGAACCAGGGGCAACAGCAATAGAAGGCGGCCATCCTGGCCTGGCTGGCTAGACGATCTTGAAGCTGTGCGAGATGTTCTTCGTGATCATGTAGTTGTGCAGGCCCTCGGTACCGCCTTCGCGGCCGTAGCCGCTCGACTTGACGCCGCCGAACGGCGTTTCGGGCAGCGATGCCTCGAGCGTGTTGATCGACACATTGCCGGCCTCGATCCCCTCGATCATGCGATCCGCGTAGTCGGCGCGGTTGGTGAAGCCGTAGGCGGCCAGCCCGTAGGGCACCGAGTTCGCTTTCTCGATGCCCTCCTCGAGTGAGGCCACCGGGTTGAGGATCGCGAGCGGTCCGAAAGGCTCTTCCTGCATGACGCGCGCCGACTCGGGGACGTTCACGAGCACGGTCGGCGCGAAGAAATAGCCCTTGTCGCCGAGTCGGCCGCCGCCGGTACGCAAGTCCGCGCCCTGTTCGCGCGCGTCTTCGACGAGTTCCGTCAGTGCCGTGATCCTGCGGTCGTTGGCGAGCGGTCCCATCTCGACGTTGGGGTCGGTGCCGTTGCCAACGACCGTGCTGGCGGCGCGGCGTACGAACACCTCGACGTATTCGTCGAAGATACTCTCGTGCACGAAGAACCGCGTCGGCGAGGTACAGACCTGGCCCGCATTGCGCATCTTGCGCATGGCGCCACTCATGGCCGCGGCCTCGACGTCGGTGTCCTCGCAGACGATGACGGGCGCATGGCCGCCCAGCTCCATGAGCACAGGGGTCATGTGTTGTGCGGCCAGCGTCGTGAGATGCCTGCCGACTGCGGTAGATCCGGTGAATGCCACGAGGCGGACCTGTTCGTCCCGGATCAGGTGATCCGAAATTTGTGCCGGCGTGCCGAACACGAGGTTCAACACGCCCGGCGGCAGGCCGGCATCCTGCAGTGCCCTGGCGATATGCAGTGCGCCCGCGGGCGTCTCCTCGGACGCCTTGAGGATGATCGAGCAGCCCGAGGCAACCGCGCCGGCGACCTTGCGGCAGGGCTGGCTCATCGGGAAATTCCACGGCGAGAACGCCGCAACCGTGCCGATCGGCTGATGGTGCACGCTGTAACGAATACCCGGGGCGCTCGGGATGACGCGGCCGTAGGTGCGCGTCGCCTCGCCGGCGTCCCATTCGAAAAACTCGCAGCCGCGGATCACCTCGAGGCGCGCCTGCGTCAGCGGCTTGCCGTGTTCGGCCGTGATCGCTGTGGCTATCTCTTCCTGGCGCTCGCGCATGAGCGCGGCGGCCCTGTACAGGACGTTGGCGCGGTCGACCGGGGCCGTCTGGCTCCAGGCCTTGAAGCCGTGGGCGGCCGCTGCCAGGGCATCGTCCAGGTCGCCGGTGTCCGCATGCGGCAGACGCCCAATCTCCTCCTCGGTTGCCGGGTTCAGGACGGGCAGGTCGCGCTTCGTCTTGCGAAACTCACCGTCGATATACAGGTGCAGGTCGGGATAGGTGCTCATGAAACCAATTATAAGTATATTTCGGCGATGACCAGAAAATACTCGAAGCTCGATGCGAAGGACCACGCCCGCGAGAACATGCGCGGCATCTGGGCGGCTGCACTGAACCCGTTCCGCGACGACCTGTCGTTGGACGAAGCGGGCCTCAGGTCGAATATCCGTCACTGGATCGACGACCTCGACATCAAGGGCCTGTTCATCGCCGGAAAACAGGGCGAGTTCTTCTCGATGAACCTCGAGGAGCGCAAGCACAATTTCGAGATTGCGGTCGACGAGTGCGCCGGCAAGGCGGGTGTCATGGTCTCGGTGTCGGACCAGAACTTCGACACGGTGCTCGACCTGTCGGCGCATGCGCAACACTGCGGCGCGGATTACATCGTCGTGCACGCGCCGGTCTTGAGTTTCATACATGACCGCGGCGAGGTCCTGTACCAGTACTACAAGGCGCTGTGCGACCGGGTCGACATCGGCATTGCCATGTGGAGCCATCCGGATTCGGGCTACCTGATGCGGCCCGCGGAATGCGCGCGCATCGCCGAGCTGCCCAATATCGTCGCCATCAAGTACTCGGTGCCGCGCGAGATGTACGTGGCGCTCACGCACCTGGCCGGCGACAAGATCCAGGTGTCGACCTCGGCCGAGGTCGACTGGCTCGACAACATCGAGGAACTGGGCTGGCGTCTCTACCTCTGCTCCTCGCCGCCGTATCATCTGCAAACGCGGGTCGACAAGCGCATGGACGAGTACACGCGGCTGGCGTTCGAAGGCAGGTTCGAGGAAGCGCGGCGCGTGCGCGACAGCCTCGATCCCGTGCGCGACGCGATGCAGCGCACGCGGCCGGCCGACAAGCCGCAGGCTTTCGGCAAGTACTGGCAGGAACTCCTGGGCCAGGTCGGCGGCCGGGTGAGGTCGCCGATGCTGGAGCTGACCGACGCCGAAAAGGGGGCTATCCGGGAGGCCTTCGAGACCTGCGGCCTGCAGCTCGCTTAGGGCCTGATCACTCCTGCCCCTCGACCTGGACGACGCGCGGCAGTCGCTTGTCGACCCTGACGGCCGTCAGCTGGCGGCCCCAGACGCAGCCCGTATCGAGGCTGACGAGGTTCGGCAGCACGAGCAGGCCGAGCGCGGACCAGTGGCCGAATACGATGCGCGTCGCGCCCCATGCGGGCGATTCGGCTTGGTACCATGGCGTCAGGCTCTTGCGCGCACGAAACGGCGAGCCGCTGAACTTGAGCTCGAGGCACTCGTTGCCGGTCAGCATGCGCATGCGCGTGAAGCAGTTGATGATGAAGCGCAGGCGCTTGTAGCCGACGAGGCTGCCCGACCAGCAGGCCGGCGTATTGCCGTACATCTTGGCGAGCAGCTCCCGGTAGCCGTCGGCCTGCAGCGCGGCCTCGACCTCGGCCGCGCGTTTCAGCGCTTTCTTTATGCTCCAGCTCGGGTGTATGCCGGCGTGCACGAGCAGCGTGTCGAGCTTTTTGTCGTAGTGGACCAGCGGGCGATGGCGCAGCCAGTCGCACAGTTCATCTGCATCAGGCGCCGCCAGCAGTTTACGCAGCGTGCGGAAGCGATTGCCGCGGGGTATGGCGCCCGATTGCAGCGCGAGCAGGTGCAGGTCGTGATTGCCGAGGACGGTTACCACCGAGTCGCCCAGGTCCCTGACAAAACGCAGCGTCTTGAGGGACTTCGGGCCGCGATTGACGAGGTCGCCCACCAGCCACAGGGTATCTCTGTCCGGGTCGAAGCGGATCGTATCGAGCAGCCGTCGAAATGGGTCGTAGCAGCCCTGGATGTCGCCAATTGCGTAGACGGCCATGGTCGTATACAGGCCCTACCTAGTGAAGCAGGCCCGGGACGGCGAGCGTGAACGGCGGGATCGGCGCGTCGAACCGTGCGCCGCCGTCCGTTTCCATGCGATACAGGCCCTGCATGGCGCCGACCGGCGTTTCCAGGACCGCGCCACTCGAGTAGCGGAACTGCTCGCCGGGATTGAGGTGCGGCTGTTCGCCCACGACCCCGTCGCCGTTGACCTCCTGTACCTTGCCGTTGGCGTCGGTGATGATCCAGTGACGGCTCATGAGCGTTGCGGGAACCTGTCCCTGGTTCGAAATTGTGATCGTGTACGCGAACACGTAGCGATCCGCATCGGGCTCCGACTGGTCGTCGACATAGTCTGTCGCGACGTGGATGTGAATGTCGCAGTCGTGATCGTCCATGCGCGCCATTCTATCGTGATTTGCCGTGCAGGTGATTACTGAGGGCGACGTACGCCGTGATCGACACCTGCTCGGGTCGCAGCCCCCCGTCGATGCCGACCGCCGCGATATCGGCCGGATCGGCCTTGCCCTTGAGGGCGTTGCGCAGCGTCTTGCGCCGCTGCATGAAGGCGGCCGCGACCAGTGCGGAAAGGCCGGCTTCGTCGGCGATGTGGAGGCTGCCGGGCGGCAGCGGGTCCAGGCGCACGACGGCCGACGTGACCTCGGGCGGCGGGCTGAACGCCTCGGGCGGCACCTCGAACAGCGGTTCGACGCTGAGGTGGCAACCGAGCATGATGCCAAGACGACCGTAGGCCTTGCTGCCGGGCGCCGCGGCCATGCGATCCACGACTTCCTTCTGCAGCATGAAATGCATGTCGAGTATGCAGTCGCCGAACTGCAGCAGGTGGAACAGCAGCGGCGTCGAGATGTTGTACGGCAGGTTGCCGACGACCCGCAGACGCTCGCCGAGCGAGGCGAAATCAAACGCCAGCGCGTCGGCCTCGTGAATCGTGACGTTGGGCCGCTCGGCGTACTGCTCGCGCAGCCGTGCGGCGAGGTCGCGGTCGAGTTCGATGGCATGCAGGTGCCCGGCGCGCCGGGCGAGCGCCTCGGTGATCGCCCCCCGGCCCGGACCGATCTCGACGATGACGTCGTCCTCGGCCGGGTGCACGGCGCGCACGATGGCATCGATGACACCCGTGTCGGTCAGGAAGTGTTGGCCGAAGCGCTTGCGCGCGCGGTGTTTCACTCGCGCTGCCCGGCGAGCAGGGCCGCCAGTTCGACGGCGGCGAGCAGGCTGCCCGGATCGGCCTGGCCCGTGCCCGCGATATCGAATGCCGTACCGTGATCAACCGAGGTGCGGATGATCGGCAGGCCGAGCGTCACGTTGACGGCATGGCCGAAGCCCGCGTACTTCAGCACGGGCAGGCCCTGGTCGTGATACATCGCGAGGATGGCATCCTTGTGCCCGGACGCGGGTGTGAACGCCGTATCGGCTGGCAGCGGTCCGCGCAGCGACATGCCGTCGTCACGCAGGCGCTCGAGCGTGGCCGCCATGAAGTCGATTTCCTCGCGCCCGAGAAGGCCGTCCTCGCCCGCGTGCGGGTTGAGACCGCAGACGACGATCTCGGGATCCGCGATGCCGAACTTCTCGCAAAGGTCGGCGTGCAGGATGCGCAGCACGCGCTCGAGCAGTTGAGGCGTGAGCGCGTCGGGGACGTCCCGCAGCGGCAAGTGCGTCGTGGCGAGCGCTACGCGCAGCTCGTCCGCGACGAGCATCATGACCGGGAAGTCGGCCCCCGTGACCTCGGCGAGATACTCGGTGTGCCCCGTGAACGGGACGCCGCTGTCGGCGATCACGCTCTTTGCGAGCGGCGCCGTGACCATGGCAGCGAAGTCGCCGCGCATGCACCCCTCGGCCGCGATGCGCAGTCCCTCGAGCAGCGTGGCGGCATTCGCGGAGGCGGGCCGGCCGGGCTCTACCGCGGCGGGGAAGGGCGTATCGATGACCTCGAGACGCTCGTCGAGCAGGCGGCGGTCGCCGACGACGATCACCTTGTCCCGGAACCCCGTGCCGGCGAGTGCATTGCACAGCTCGGGTCCGATGCCGGCCGGTTCGCCGGCGGTCAGAACGAGTGGTTTCGACGATGTCACATTCAGATGCGTTTCTCGACGAAGGCCTCATCGCGCAGGCGCTGCATCCACAGCTGCGACTCTTCTTCCGCCTTGCTGTTACGAATCCTGACGTCGCAATTCTGCCGCTTGAGATCCTCGGTGTTGTCGTAGACGCGGCGCTCCAACACTTCGAGAATGTGCCAGCCGAACTGCGTGCGAAATGGCTCGCTGACGACGCCAATTTCGCTCGCTGCTATGTTCTCCTCGAACTCGGGTGCATAGACGCCTTCCCCGGCCCAGCCGAGGTCGCCGCCGAGGTTGGCCGTGCCCGGATCATCGGACAGCAGTTTCGCGATCTCGCCGAACTCCTCGCCGGCGCGGATCCGCTCGAGTGCATCCTCGAGCTGCTGCCTGGCTGTGGCGTCGTCGATGAGCTCGTTGGGCTGGACGAGGATGTGGCGCACCCTTGCCTGCTCCACTTCGCTGCGCTGCACCGCGCTGCGCAGGTCGTCGACCTTGACGATATGGAAGCTGCTTGCCGCACGGATCGGCTGCGACACGTCGCCCTTGCCCATGTCCTGCAGAACGTCCGTGAAGAGGGTCGGTACCTGCTGGCCCTGCATCCAGCCGAGCGAACCGCCCTCGAGGGCGGTCGGGCCCGACGAGTAACGGACCGCCAGCTCGCGGAAATCCGCCCCATCCTGTGCCCGCGCATAGATCTCGTCGGCAAGCGTCTCGGTCTCGGCAATCTCTGCGGCGGACGCCGACTCGGGGACCGACAGCAGGATGTGCGACAGCAGGTATTCGGAGTTCGCAACGACGTTGCCTTCGAGATCGGCGATGCATTGCTCGACTTCACGCTCCGCCACGTTGATGCTCTGCCCGACTTCAATGCGGCGCAGCTGGCTGATCGTGATCTCGTCGCGCAGCGAGCGGCGAAATTCGGCGTAGTCGAGGCCGTCTAGCGCCAGCAGGCGCGGCATTTCTTCAAATGCAACGCCGTTTTGCTCGGCAATACCCGCAATCGAGCGGTTCAACATCTCGTCCGAAATTGCCAGCCCGATGCGATCCGCGCGCTGCAGCTGTATCTCGGACATGATCAGCCGCTCGAGGAGCTGGTCCTTCAGCACGTCTTCGGGCGGGAGTTGCATGCCCTGGGTTGCGGCGTTGCTGCGGATGGTGTCAAGTTGCGACTCCAGCTGGCTCGTGAGCACCACGCCTTCGTTGACGATGGCCGCGATGCCGTCGATGAACTCGCCGGTCTCGGAGAGTTCTTCGGCGAGCGTCAGGGGCGCACTCGCCAATGCGGCGAAAGCGCATAAGGCTTTGAGTTTTAACACAATTTGTTACCGGAGATCTGCGGAATAGCCAAGAATACCACGTTCGAGCAGTTTGTCAGCCGCGGTGCCGACGCTCGTCATTCCCTTCAGTACCAGCTGCAGACCGAAGGACGAATCGCGAGTTCCATCGCGCGTGGAAATATGGCGCCGCGAGACCAGCCGCAGGCCCCAGCAGCAGCTCTCGTACTCGAGACCGAAGAACTGCTCGAGGACCTCCTGGTCGCGGAACGAAAAGTTATACCGGCCCACGAAGTTCCACTGTTGCGATACGGGCCACGACCATGACAGGTCGCCCTGCTCGAGTGAGTCGCGGCGGAAGCGATACGCGAGGTTCAGGATCTTGTCGTTGGCCGGTCGGTATTGCAGGCGGGCTTCCGATTGCGTCGTGCCGTTCTCGCCCGTGCCCCACTGGTGGCCGAAGTCGAAATTGACGTTCCTCAAGAGCAGGAAGCTCAACTCGGCGATGTAGTCGGAGGTCTCGAATGTCGACGCGGCCATGCCCGGCAGCGCGACGAGGCGATCGTCGAAGTAGCGTGTCTGGCCGACCGTGGCCGTCATGAGTTCGCGCCCGCTGGAGACGTCGAGAATGCGCGACGTCACGCCGACGCTGAGCTGTTCCGTGTCGCCGATGCGGTCGCCGCCCAAAAAGCGATTCTTGCGATAGAGCTGCACGAGGTTGAGGTCGGGCGTGATCGTGTCGAAAACGGGCAGGCCGTCCTGGGCACGGTATGGAATGTTGACGTAGAGCAGTCGCGGCTCGATCGTCTGGATGCGATCGGCGTTGGCCATCGTTCGCTCGAGCAAGAGGCCGGTATCGAGGCTGCCGATCGGTACGCTGCGGGTCGGTTCCGTTGACTCGCCGGGCTGCGTGTCATCGAGCTGGTAGCGGGTATAGTCGATGGTCACCGCGGGCGTGACGAACCAACCCGGGCGGGACACGGGGATCGATACCGACGGCGCCGCATTGAAGCGCCATCCCGTGACGCCCGCGTCACGATCGAAATTGACGAGTTCGCCGTCGAACGCCAGGTCGAGGATGCCCGACGGCCAGTTCGCGCTCACGAGCAATTGCGGGAGCCGCTGGTAGGGTTCTTCCTCGGGCAGGATAGCTGAGTCGATAGTCTGGAAATTCTGCAACTGTGCGAGCAGCGAGACGCGTTCGGAGTAGTAGTCGAAGCGCACGTGCCGGTCGAGGTGCGTGATACTCGAGATGCTCAGGCTGCCGCCGAGATCCTCGAAATACTGGTTGTCAGAGACCTCGCGAAAGCTGATGCGGTTGCGCCAGCCATTGTCGAACAGGGTGCGGTGGTCGAAGCGCAGGTGGCTGCGCGATTCGTTGAGAATGCGGTCATTCGACAGGTAGTCGGCCGTGATCGTGCCTTCGTCGCGGCGCGTAAGGTACCGGAACTGCGTTTCCAGCTGCAGGCCGCGCGTCGTAAGTAGCCGTGGCGTAATGGTTGCGTCGTAGTTGGGCGCGATATTCCAGTAGATCGGCAGGCGAATCTGGTTTCCGCTGCGTCCGGCACTGCCTACCTCGGGCGTCAGCAGCCCCGATTTGCGCGCATCGCTAAGCGGAAACGAGATATACGGCAGGTACAGAACCGTTCTGCCCATGAAGCGCAGTTTCATGCCCCTGGCTCTGCCTACGCTCTCGCGCGTATCGAGTTTGATCGACTTCCCCAGCAGCACCCAGTCTTCGGAGTCGCGCGGGCAGGTCGTGTACTCGACGCCGGCGAGCGTCAGCGTGCCTGCCTGGTTGATCTCCAGCAGCTCCGCCGCGCCGCGCGCATTGTTGCCGCCGAGGGAGAATTCGGCCCCCTCGAAGCGGATGCGACCGGCGTCGTAGCCGAACTCCGCCGCATCACTGCGAATCCGCGTTCCCGGGTCTTCGTAGCGGACGCCGCCCTCGAGGAATATCGCGCGTTGCTCGGGGTCGTAACGCGCCGTGTCCGCGCCCGCGATCTTGTCATCACGCCGCAGGACGACGCCGCCTGAAAGGACTGCCGACGGCTCGTCACCGAGCTGTGCCTCGATACGGCCCGCCTCGAACTGGATCGTTTCCGGATTGTCGAGCACGATCTCGCGTAACGGCGAGTCGATCGCGATCGCCCTGCCAAGCGAGTTTTCGCACGACAGCTCGTCGGCACCGTGCGCACAGGTCGCGAGCAGCAGCGTGACGGCAGATATCTGGGACTTCGCGGACAAATCGTATTTTGAATCAGCTGTGGGCCGGGGACAGTTCGAGCGGGATGTTAACAGCCATTGGTATTTGTTACCTTCGCATAGTTTCTTAAGTCCTTCAATGCGTTACGGAGAACCGACATCGAGAATTCACGAGCCGCCGCAGACGCCCGCCTGGACGCGCTCAGGGACTGGATCGGCGGCATCGACGTCGTCGCCGGTTGCGAGCCGGTTCCTGCCTCGTCCGATGCCAGCTTCCGTCGCTATTTTCGACTGCGGCAAGGCGACAACAGTTTCATCGTCATGGACGCGCCGCCCGACAAGGAAGACTCGCGGCCGTACGTGCGTGTCGCCGGTTTTCTCGAATCGATGCAGCTTAAAGCGCCGCGCGTGATCGAGGCCGATCTCGACAAGGGTTTCCTGCTGCTCAGCGACCTCGGAACACGCGAGTACCTGCAAGTCCTCGAAGACGACCCGGCGTCGGCCTTGCGGCTCTATGACGATGCGCTGCGCGCGCTGCAGGTACTGCAGGCAGACGGCACGGCGTTCCAGGGACTGCTGCCTGCGTACGACGACGCGCGCTTCCGTTTCGAGATGTCGCTGTTCAGGGACTGGTTGTGTGGCACGCATCTGGGTATCGAGTTTGATGCTGCAACGGAATCCTCGTGGAGGCGGTGCTGCGACCTGCTGGCCGCCAATGCGCTCGATCAGCCGCAGGTATTCGTGCACCGCGACTATCACTCGCGCAACCTGATGGTCTGCGACGAAAACAATCCCGGGATCCTCGATTTCCAGGATGCCATGGAGGGACCGCTGACCTACGATCTCGTCTCGCTGCTAAAGGACTGCTACGTCAAGTGGCCGGCGGAGCAGGTCGGTGAATGGGCCCTGCAGTTCTATCGCGGGCTGGATGAGTCTGTGCGGCAACGCGTGGCCGAGGAGGGCTTCCTGCGCGCCTTCGACCTGATGGGCGTGCAGCGCCACCTCAAGGCTGCCGGTATCTTCGCGCGCCTGAATCACCGTGACGGCAAGCCCGGATTCCTCGACGATGTTCCGCGGACACTGTCATACATCGTCGAACTCGGGCCGCACTACCCGGAGATCGAGTTTCTCGTGACCCTGATCGAAGGTCGTGTTCTGCCGGCAATGGACGCGAGCGTGTGAAAGGGATGGTCCTGGCCGCGGGGCGCGGCGAGCGCCTGCGGCCCATCACCGACAGGATACCCAAGTCGCTGGTCGAGGTCGGCGGCCAGAGCCTGCTCGAGCGGCATCTCGAGCATCTGCGTGCCGCCGGCATCCGCGAGGTCGTCATCAACCTCGGCTGGCTCGGCGACAAGATCGTCGAGCGCGTCGGTTCGGGTCAGCGCTACGGCCTCGAAGTCGTGTATAGCGACGAGCGCGGCGACGTCCTCGAAACGGGCGGCGGGATATTCAAGGCCTTGCCGCTGCTGGGCAGCGACCCGTTCGTCGTGATCAATGCCGACATCTACACCGAGATGCCGGTGCCGGAGCTAACGCTGCGCGACGACCACCAGGCGCATCTCGTGCTCGTGCCCACGCCTGCCTACCGCGAACACGGAGACTTCGACCTCGTGGACGGACTGGTCCGCAACGCCGACGAGCCGCGCTTTACGGTCAGCGGCGTCAGCGTGTACCGGCCGGAGTTTTTCCATGGCTGTGAGGCAGGGCGGTTCTCGGTCGCGCCATTGTGGCGGGCGGCGGCGGATCGCGGCGAGATATCGGGCTCGCTGTACGCAGGCCCGTGGGCGGACATCGGGACGCCGGAGCGCCTCGAGTCTTTCGACCCCTAGTCGAACAGGAGCAGGTTCTGCGGGTCATCGCGGAACCGGAAAGCGGCCTCGATGTCCTTTACCAGGACGCGGCCCGTAGACAGCGGCGGCAAATCGTCGAGGCCGAAGAAACGGGCCTCGGTTGCCTCCAGGCCTGGTTCGGGATCGGCGGCATCGAGCGATTCGCACAGGAAGAAGATCTTGTAGAAGTCGCGCACGTCCGGGTCGTACTCGTGCTTCGCCTTGTGGCGAATGCCGTAGACTGCCGAGGCGCTGACGGTCAGCGACGCCTCTTCTCGTATTTCCTTTACGATATTCTCGGCCGGCGAAATCCCGACGTCGGCGAAGCCGCCCGGCATGGCCCACAAACCGTCGCAGGCTTCGCGGATGAGCAGTATGTGTTCATCGCGGATGACGGCGCCGCGGACTTCGACCTTCGGCGTCGCGTAGCCGGTCGCAAAGTCAGGCACCAGTTCGGCGATTCTCGCCACCGGGACGTTACCGAGCGACGCCAGCATGTCATTGGCGATGCTCGCAACTTCCGCGTAGCGCTCCTTGTCGAACTCTCCCTGGCAATAGTGCAGGCCCGTCGACGCAATGCTCTGCAGTCGCTTGGCCAGCGACAGCCACAGGTCTTCCATGTCAATCGTGCTCCACGTGTCAGGCCGCCCAATACAACTGCATTATCCCGATCGAGTTGTTCGCACCGTGGGCTATTGCTGCGGGCCAGATAGTCCCGCGCGCCGCCAGCGTCAGGCCGCCAAAAATAAGTCCGTTGATCGTGGTTCCGATGATACCGGCCGGCCCCTGGTAAGCGTGCACCACGCCGAATATGACAGCCTGTGCGATCAGTGCGAGTACGAAAGCTGTGCGGGTATCGCGCAGCGCGAAGGCAATGCCGCGCATCAGCACGATGCGGAATGCCAGCTCCTCGCCAAAAGCCGCTACGGTCCAGTTCAGCAACATCAATTTGATCAATGCGCTCCTGGAACCAGCTACGTCCGAGAACCGGGTCAGGTCGCGGGTCCCGCCGAACAGATGCTCCGTGAGTGGCTCGAGCATCAAGCCGGTCAGGCGTATGAGCCCTACGCCGATTGCTGCGAGGGCAAGGTATCTCAAGGGCCCGAACGCAAAATTGAAGCCCAGGCGCATGACGGGAAGCCCGCAGCGCACGAGCAATATCGCTGCGAGAACGGTGATCGCGATGTAGATCTCGGTCGCGTAGGTGGCGATAGGCAGTGGGTCTTCATCGTGAACAGCCATGAAACGCAAGGCCCCGGACACCAGTAAACCCGTGGCGAAAAGCGTCACGATTCCAACGACCTTGAGGTCGTAGCGTGAATGCACGGTAGCGGAGGCTTTTCGGTTCATGAGTGGATTGTCGTTTCCCGCCCAGCGCTATGATTGCTGAGTCCGATACGGTTCAGGAAGAGCGGCAGAAACGCATCGGCCGTTTCCTCGAGCGTTGCGTCGACGCCGAGCCGTTTCATGTCGGTCATCTCGAGCTCGCGATAGCCGCAGGGGTTGATGCGCGAGAACGGCTCGAGGTCGCCGTCGACGTTGAGCGCCATGCCGTGAAAGCTCGCGCCGCGCCGAATGCGCAGGCCGACGCTCGCGACCTTCTTCTCATCGACGTAAACGCCCGGCGCCTCGGGTTTGGATTCCGCGTCGATACCGTGCCCGGCCAGCAGGTCGACGACGCCCTGCTCGAGCGCCGTGACGAGCTGGCGCACGCCGATCCTGGCACGCCTGATATCGATCAGTGGGTAGATCATGAGGATGCCGGGCCCGTGGTAGGTGACCTGGCCGCCACGATCGATTTGCACGACCTCGATGTCGCCGGGCGCGAGCAGGTGTTCCTGCGCCGCGTTGAGGCCGAGCGTGAATACGGGCTGGTGTTCGCAGAACCAGATCTCATCCGGCGTCGATGCGTCGCGCTCGTCCGTGAATGCCTGCATGGCCTTCCAGCAGGGGACGTATTCCTGGTGACCGAGAAAGCGCGTCTTCACAGCGCGTAAAGGACGTCGGCGTGGTCGGTCGCGTCCTGGTAGATGTCGTCGAGCTGTTGCTGGCTGGTTGCGAAGATCGTGACAGTGACCGAAACGAAACGATCGTTGCGGCTCAGTGTGGCCTGTACGGCCTCATCGGGAACGACGCCCGCGTGTTTCTCGACGAGCGCGCGCGCCGTTGCCCGGAATTCCGGCGTATCGCGCCCCATCATCTTGATCGGGAAGGTGCACGGGAACTCGATGGCCGATTCGTCGCTCATTCTCACTCGAACATCAGGCTGATGCTGTCGACGGTCCGCTGCCAGAACGAGCCGCGCGGGTTGTCGTCGAGCGCGTGCAACGGCGTGCGCAGGATCTCCTTGTCACCGAAGTTGACGCGCAACTCGGCGACAGGCTGTCCCTCCGCCAATGGCGCCTCGACGATGGCCGGGATATCAACGGCCGAAGCGAGCTGGCCATACGTACCACGGCGCACGGTGATGTAGAGATCCTCCAGCACGCCGAGCCCCGAGGTCTCGTTGGCCGACTTCCAGACGCGCGCATTCGTCACTTCTTCGCCAGCCGCGAACAAGAGGCGTGTCTCGAAGAATCGAAAACCATAGTTGATCAGCGCCTGGCTGCCGTCGGCGCGCGCTTTCTCGCTCGCCGTGCCGAGCACAACCGAGATAACGCGCATGCCGTCGCGCTCGGCCGAGGCGACGAGGCAGTAACCCGCGTCGTCGGTATGGCCGGTCTTGAGCCCGTCGACCGACGGATCGCGCCACAGGAGCTTGTTGCGATTGCTCTGCGTAATCTCGTTGAACGTGAAATCCCTGATCGCATGCCAGCTGTAGTACTCGGGAAACTCCGCGATCATCGCCCGCGCGAGCGTCGTGAGATCGCGCGCCGTGGTCACGTGTCCCTCGGCTGGCAGGCCCGTCGCGTTCGCAAACCGGGTGGCGAGCATGCCGAGCTGCGCCGCGTGCTGGTTCATCATCTCGGCGAACACCGACTCATCGCCCGCGATGTGCTCGGCCAGGGCCACGCTTGCATCATTGCCGGACTGCACGATCATGCCCATCAGGAGGTCCTTGACCGTTACGCGTTTGCCGACTTCGACGAACATGCGCGAGCCTGGCATGCGCCAGGCCTTCTCCGAGATCGTAACCTCGTCCTCGAGCCTGACCTGGCCCTGCTCCAGGGCCTTGAAGACCACGTACGAGGTCATGATCTTGGTCAGGCTGGCGGGCGCCAGGGCAATATCGGGCTCCAGCGACGCCAGTTCGTGTCCGGTCGTTGCGTCGATAACCAGGTAGCTCTTCGCACCGATGATCGGCGGTGCCGGCGTGGGCAACACCGTCTGCGCGTAACTATCTGTTGCAAAAACGAAAACGAATGCGATCAGGGCGCAGGAAAATCGTGCGGACATGGGGCCTCGGTGCGGTACTTGAGAATCTGGGCGCGTATTGTACGCGCCTAATCGTTGATTAGGTACGGATCGTCTATCCCGATGCGCTCGAGTTTTGTGACGAGCATGTCGTACTGAGCGACGCTGGCTACAGGGCCAATCCGGACGCGGTACAGCGCGCGCTCCGGCGTACGCTCCTCGTCGATGAAGGCGTTGCCGATGCCGGCCCGGGACAGTTCGTTGAGCCGCAGCTCCGCGTTGGCGCGATCGCCGAATGCGCCGACCTGGACAAAGACGGGAATTGCCGCAGGGGTAGCCCGGATCGGTTCGGCGGGCGCCGGCGGCGTCGCACGGCGTACCGGGCGATCGCCCGCAGGTTCTTCGAAGTTGATCGCCGTTACCTCCACGAGGCTGGTGCCGTCGCGCAGCATATCGAGCTTCATTGCGGCGGCGTAGGAGAGGTCGATCAGGCGGTTGTGCAGGAATGGCCCGCGATCGTTGACACGCACGACGACCGACTTGTTGTTCTTCAGGTTATGCACGCGTACGTAGGTCGGCAACGGCAATGACTTGTGTGCCGCCGTCATCGCGTACATGTCGTAGACCTCGCGGTTTGACGTCAGGTTGCCGTGGAATTTCTTGCCGTACCACGAGGCGACACCGCGCTCCTGGTAGTTCTCGCTCGACTCCATGACGGTGTAGCGCTTGCCCAGTACTTCGTATACGGGCCCATTGCCGTATTTGCTGCGAGGTTCGGGCCTTGGCACGGCATCGTCGGGCAAATCGGGAATGCGCATGCTGCCCGACGGCGGGCCGTCACCTTTCAGGTAGTTGCCGCCGCCGCAACCCGCGAGCAAGAGTGCGCCGGCGATGAGCAGCGCGGGCTCAGCCCGCATGCTTCGCTACCTTGCCGGCGATTTCCTGGCCGAGCTGGTAGGCCGCGAGCGCATACATCGAGCTGCGGTTGTATCTCGTGATAACGAAGAAATTGTGGAAGCCGACCCAGTGCTCCTTACCCCTGGCGCTCTCGTATGTCAGAAGCTCGCCCTTGCTGTCGCCTGGCAGGTCGGTCGCGAACATGACGCCTTTGTTGCTCAGCGCTGCCACGGTCTGTTTAGCGGACAGCTTGTTCTTCGCGTCGGGTGCGCCGCCATGCCACCCATGTCCCAGCGTCGCCTGCGCCACGACCTGCTCGCCGCTGCGCCAGCCGTGCTCGACGAAATAGTTGGCGACACTGCCTGCAACATCGGCCCAGTTGTTCCAGATATCGCGCTTGCCATCCCCGGTTGCATCGACGGCATAGGCACGAAAGCTCGACGGCATGAACTGCGGCCGGCCCATCGCACCCGCGTAGGAACCCATCGGTTGGGTGGCGTCGAGCTCCTCCTCGCGCGCGAGAATCAGGAATTCGACGAGCTGGCGGCGAAAAAACTTCGCGCGCGGAGGGTAGTGGAACGCGAGTGTCGCCAGTGCATCGAGCACTCGATCCTTGCCCGTGATGCGGCCGTAGTAGGTCTCGACGCCAATGATGCCGACGATCATCTCGACGGCAACGCCGGTTTCCTTGTGAATGCGCTCGAGCATAGCGCGGTTCTCGAGCCAGAATGTCGTGCCGGCCGCGATGCGTTCCCGGGTGATGAAGATCTTGCGGTACTCGCCCCACGACAGGCGCCTTTCGGCGGGCGTCGAGATCTTCTCGATGATCGACTGCTTGACGCTCGCCTCGGACAGCGTCGCGCGCAACGACTCGGGTTCGAAGCCGTGTTCCGTCACCATCTCATCGATGAAGGCCACGACGTCGCCCTGCGTGACGTCGAGCGGCGCGCTGTCATCGGCGTACGAGCCGGAGATGGGAACGATCAGGAGTGTGGCGACCGCGAACCAGCGTCTAATAATCAATGCGGCAGGAGTTTCCGGTGCGTATGGATGGACATCAGAATACCGAAACCGGCCATGAGCGTCACCATCGATGTACCGCCGAACGATACCAGCGGCAAAGGTACGCCGACGACAGGTATCAGGCCCGTAACCATCGCCGTGTTGACGAACACGTAAACCATGAACGTCAGGCTGATCGAGCCCGCCAGCAGGCGAGAGTAGGTGTCGTGCGCCTGCACGGCGATGAACAGGCCGCGGCCGATGACGATCATGTAGAGAACCAGCAGGGCGAGCACGCCGAGCAGTCCGAATTCTTCGCCGAGCACCGCGAAAATAAAGTCGGTGTGGCGTTCCGGCAGGAACTCGAGCTGTGCCTGCGAACCGTTCGTCCAGCCCTTACCGAACAGCCCGCCCGAACCGATCGCGATCTTTGACTGGATGATGTTGTAGCCGGCGCCGAGCGGGTCGCTGTCGGGATTGAGCAGGGTCAGGACGCGCTGCTTCTGGTAGTCCTTCATGAAGTTCCACAGCAGGAACGCGCCGGGAATTGCGGCTATGCCGAGGCCGAGCATGAGTCGCAGCGACATGCCCGCGAGTACGATGACGATGATCCCGGATACCGCGATCAGCAGCGACGTGCCGAGGTCGGGCTGCCGGGCAATGAGAATGGTCGGCACGGCGATCATCACGGCGATCATCGCGATGACGCGCAGCTTGGGGGGGATCGTGCGCTCATGCAGGAACCAGGCGGCCATCATCGGCACGCCGAGCTTCATGGCCTCGGACGGCTGGAAGCGGATACCCATGTCGAGCCAGCGGCGCGCACCCTGGACCACCTCGCCCTTGAACAGCACGAGGACCAGCAGCACGAGGCCCGCCGCAAACCCCCAGGGCGTCCAGCGGCGCAGGAAATCCGGAGGCAGCTGCGCGACGATCAGCATGGCGACGAACGCGATGCCGAGTCGGATCGCCTGGTTGAGCAACAGGCGATTACTCTCGCCAACGGCGCTGTACAGGATGATGAGGCCGAAGGCGCAGATCAGCATGAGCACGAGCAGCAGCGGCCCGTCGATATGCAGGCGGCGCAACAGCAGCGCGAAGTCCGAGAGCGGCGCAGCCCTCGGGGTTATGAGCCGCCGCGTCTCGCTAGCGCGCATCGTCACCGTACCCCAGCCATGCATCCATGACGGCTTTCGCGATGGGTGCGGCGACGGAGCTGCCGCTCTCGCCGTTCTCGACGATCAGCGCCACTGCGATGCGCGGTTCGTCGAGCGGCGCGAACGCAAGGAACAACGCATGGTCGCGTTGTCGTTCCTCGAGTTCGGCCTCGTCGTACTCCTGGTCCTGTGCTATCGACACCACCTGGGCCGTGCCGCTCTTGCCGGCCATCTCGTACGGCGCCCCGCGGCCGACGGCGCGCGCCGTGCCCTGCGGGCCCTGCATCACGTCGTGCATTGCCTCGATGATGTTGCGCCAGTAGAAATCGTTGCTGATCTCGACGTCGGGCAGGCGTTCGGGCTGTATGAGACGGCGTTCGCCGGTCAGCCCATCCTCGATCGCCGCGACCATGTGCGGGCGGTATCGCTGGCCACGCGTGGCCAATGCACTGACGGCGGAGGCAAGTTGCAGCGGCGTCGCGAGCATGTAGCCCTGGCCGATCGATGCGATGACGGTCTCGCCGTGATACCAGCGCTGGTTGTCGGGGTCGCTGAAATTATCGCGCTTCCACTGGCGTGACGGCACGATGCCCTTGTGTTCGCCGCCGATGTCGATGCCGGTCTCGGAGCCGAGGCCGAAACGGCCGAGGTAGTCGTGCATCGCATCGATGCCGATGTCGCGGCTGATCTCATAGAAATACACGTCGCAGGATTGCGTGATCGCATCGTGCAGGTCGACGCGGCCGTGGCCCTCGGGTTTCCAGTCGCGATAGCGATGCTCGTCGCCCGGCAACGAGAAATAGCCCCTGCACAGGGTCTTGCGGGTCAGGTTGGTCGCGCCGGTTTCGAGTGCGGCGAGCGCCAGTATCGGTTTGATCGTGGAGCCGGGCGGGTAGGCTCCTCTGACTGCACGATTGAACAGCGGGCGGTCCGGATTGTCCTGCAATTCGCGAAACTGTGACGTCGTCATGCCCACGGCAAACATGTTTGGGTCGAAGGACGGCGCGCTGACCAGCGCGAGGATTTCGCCGCTCCACGGGTCGAGCGCGACGAGCGCGCCGCGGCGCCCGGCCAGCGCCTCGGTGGCAATGCGCTGCAGTTCGAGGTCGATGCTCAGGTAGACGTTGGCGCCCGGGACAGGCACCTCGCCGGGCGGCAGTGCGCCCAGCAGTTCGCTCGTGTCGCTGGGGATCTGGCGACCGCGCGCGTTGGTAACCAGGTGGCGGAATCCCGGGTCGCCGTGCAGGTCGGACTCGAACGCGACCTCGACGCCGGTCTTGCCCGTGTGCGACGCGCCTGCATATTGTGCAGGATCGAGGCGCTCGAGATCGTCTGTGCTGAGCGCGCCGACGTAGCCGACCGCATGCGCGACGTAGTTCCCGTTGGGATACACCCTGACGAGACGCGGGCGAAAGTCGACGCCCGGAAAGCGCGGGCGCTTGATCGCGAAACTGGCGATTTCTTCCTCGGTCAGCCGCAGTTTCAGCGTCACGGGTTTGAAGCGCGGCCCGCTGCCGCTGAGTTCCTTGAAGCGCGGAATATCCTCGTCTTCGATCACCCCGAGCGCTGCCAGACGCTGCAGGGTGTCGTCGATGTCGCCGACCTGCTCCGGAACCAGCTCGAGCTGGTAGGCGGGAAAATTCTCCGCGACGACGTTGCCCTTGCGGTCGAAGATCAGGCCGCGCGTCGGCGGCACGGGTTCCATGCGAAAGCGATTACCCTGCGATTTCTCGGCGAACAGCTCGTAGTCGACGATCTGCAATTGCACGAGACGCGCGACGACGGTGCCGACCAACAGGATCGACACGACCGCGGCAAGAATGACGCGCGCCAGGAAGATGCGCTTCTCGGAATGGACATCCTTGATCGAGACGCCGGAGACGTACATTCAGGCTCCCGAGTGCGCGCGGTAGCGAATGCCCGACAGGAACATGTAGAGAAACGGCCAGATCAGCGTGCCCGTAACGACCGGGCCCCAGTAGCTGATCGCCGGAGCCGTAACTGCCGCGACGCCGTTAATCCAGAACAGGATGAACTGGTACAGGGCAAGCAGCGCGAATACCGTGGCGGTCAGCTGCGAGAGCGGAAAGACGCGCATCAGCAGGTGAAACCGCACGGTGACGAACGCGATGACGCACAGCGCCACCGCGTGCTGGCCGAGCAGCGTGCCGTACGCGACGTCGAGCACGATGCCTATGATCCATGCCGTGCCGACGCTCCATGTGCGCGGCAGCTGCATGGCCCAGAATATGACCAGCAGCGCCAGCCAGTCGGGACGCAGCGTCTCGAAAAGGCCGGGCAGCGGCATGATCGACAGCATCAGGCCCACGACGAGCGTAACGATGACGGGCAGGCGGCGGTTCGCGTTCGCAGCCGTCATTCTTCCGTCCCCTCGCCAACCGGCGGTTGGGACCAGATCAGCATGACTTCGCGCACCTGGTCGAGCGCGGCGGCCGGCGTTGCCGTCACGTCCGCGAACGGCTCCTGCGGGATACGCGTGACCTGGTCGACGATAGCAACGGGATAGCCGGCGGGGAAGGCGCCACCCAGTCCGGAGGTTACGAGCAGGTCGCCGGCACGAACGTCCGCGTTGTTCGGCAGGAACGGCAGGTCGAGGCGATCGATCTCGCCCGTGCCGACGGCAATGGTACGCAGGCCGTTGCGGTTGACCTCGACGGGCAGCGCGTGGTCCGCGTCGCTGATGAGTACGGCCTGGGCCGTCAGCAAGCCGGTTTCGATCACCTGCCCGACGACGCCGCTAGCGTCGACGATGGCCTGGCCGTCGTACACGCCGTCACGACTGCCGACGCCGATGACGAGATTGTGTTCGTAGGGATTGGCGTCCACGGCCAGGATTTCCGCGACCCGCACTTCGTCGCGTACGCGCGTGCGCGCCTCGAGTAAAGCCCGCAGCCGCGCATTCTCGGCTTCGAGCGCCGTGAGCCGCTGCAGGCGTGCATTGGTCAGGAGCCGTTCCGCCTTGAGCCGCCCGACTTCGAGTTCCAGTTCGTTGCGCGACGTCGTGGACTCGCCGAGCCAGCCCCAGAAACGTGCCGGCGCGTCGACGACGATCTGCACGGGATACACCGCGGCGCCGATCGTCTTGCGAATTCCGTCGAGGTGATTCTCGCGATGATCGAGGTACATGAGGACGATGCTGACGCCGATCAGGACCAGGGTGCGCAATCCCAGTGCCGGGATGCGCGCCGGGTTCGTATTATTTCTTCGCGACGCGACCATCGATAAGCTCGTCGATAGTCTGGGCGGACTTTATTCGAGTCCGAAGACGGCAGGACCGTGTTCGTCGATGAGTTCGATGACGCGTCCGCCGCCGCGCGCGACGCAGGTCAGCGGATCGTCGGCGATGACGACGGGCAGGCCGGTTTCTTCCATGAGAAGCTTGTCGATGTCGCGTAGCAGCGCGCCGCCTCCGGTCAGGACGATGCCGCGTTCGGCGACGTCGGCGCCGAGTTCGGGCGGTGTCTGCTCGAGTGCCTCCTTGACCGCGCCGACGATACCCTGCAGTGGCTCCTGCAGTGCTTCGAGAATTTCGTTGGAGTTCAGCGTGAAGCTGCGCGGCACGCCTTCCGACAGGTTACGTCCCTTGACCGAGATCTCGCGGACTTCCTGGCCCGGGAATGCCGAGCCGATCTCGTGCTTGATGCGCTCGGCCGTTGCCTCGCCGATCAGGATGCCGTAGTTGCGGCGCACGTAGTTGGTGATCGCCTCGTCGAAGCGGTCGCCGCCGATGCGGACCGAGGCCGCGTACACGATGCCGTTCAGCGAGATGACGGCGACCTCGGAGGTGCCGCCGCCGATATCGAGCACCATGGAACCGCGTGCCTCGTGGACCGGCATGCCGGCGCCGATCGCCGCAGCCATGGGCTCGTCGATAAGGTGCACCTTGCGCGCGCCCGCACCCTCGGCCGATTCGCGGATGGCGCGCCGCTCCACCTGCGTCGAGCCGTAGGGTACGCAGATCAGCACGCGCGGGCTCGGGCGGAAGTAGCGCGACGAGTGCGCCTTGCGGATGAAGTGCTGCAGCATCTTCTCGGTGACCGTGAAGTCGGCAATCACGCCGTCCTTGAGGGGGCGGATCGCCGTGATGTTGCCCGGTGTGCGGCCCAGCATGTTCTTGGCGTCGGCGCCGACGGCCTCGACGATACGGCCGCCGCGGCCCGTGTCCTCGCGGATCGCCACGACGGAAGGCTCATCGAGGACGATACCGTGGCCCCGCGAGTAAATCAGCGTGTTGGCGGTGCCAAGATCGATGGACAGGTCATTCGAAAAATAACCCAGGATATTCTTGAACATGCAGGTGAGGCCCAAAGGGAGATTAACGGCGTAATCTAGCAATGCAGAGGGCTTTCCACAAGGCGGCCAGACTCCCGCCGCGCGGTATTGCGAGGTAGGTTCATGTATTATTGCGTCCCCGCTGCCGCGGGCTTGTAAAACAACGCAGAATATCCGGAAAAAACCGTGTCTCTCGACAAAGATCAGGTCCAGCAGATCGCGACGCTGGCCCGCCTCAAATTGAAGCCCGAAGAGCATGCCGAACTGGTCGACAAGCTCTCGCGAATCGTGGATTTCGTCGATCACCTGTCCGCCGCGGACACCGAGGGCGTCATCCCGATGGCTCACCCGCTCGATGTCGCGCAACGCCTGCGCCAGGACGTGGTTACCGAGCCCAACGAGCGCGATCGCTACCAGGAGAACGCTCCGTCGGTGACCGAGGGCCTGTATCTCGTGCCGAAGGTGATCGAGTGATGGATCTGCACGCGAAGACACTGACGGAGCTCGCGGCTGGCCTCGACAGCGGCGACTACTTATCGGTCGAGCTGACGCAGGCGCTGCTCGATCGCATCGCGGCGCATGACGAGAAGCTCAACGCGATGATCACGGTGACGGGCGACGAGGCACTCGCGGCCGCCGCGAAGGCGGACGCCGATCGTGCGGCAGGCAATGCCGGCACGCTGTGCGGCCTGCCACTCATCCATAAGGACATCTTCTGCACGCGTGGGGTCAGGACGAGCTGCGGCTCGAAGATGCTCGACAATTTCGTATCGCCCTACGACGCGACCGTGGTCGAGCGCCTGGCCGCCGCGGGCGCCGTCATGCTGGGCAAGGCCAACATGGACGAGTTCGCGATGGGCTCCTCGAACGAGACGAGCTACTACGGTCCCGTCAGGAACCCGTGGGATCTCGATCGTTCGCCGGGCGGCTCTTCGGGTGGGTCGGCGGCATCGGTTGCGGCGCGATTCACGCCTGCCGCGACGGCGACGGACACGGGCGGCTCGATCCGGCAGCCGGCCGCGCTGACCAACACGATCGGCATCAAGCCGACCTATGGCCGCGTCTCACGCTACGGTATGGTCGCGTTCGCTTCGAGCCTCGATCAGGCTGGCGTAATCACGCGAACCGCCGAAGATGCGGCACGACTGCTCGGCGTCATGGCCGGCTTCGATGAGCGCGATTCGACCTGTCTCGACGAGCCCGTACCTGATTACGCCGCAGATCTCGGCAACTCGATCAAGGGCTTGAAGATCGGCGTTGTCCGCCAGCACTTCGACGAAGGCCTCGACGCCGACTGCGGCGCCCGGGTCAGGGAAGCCATCGCCGCCCTCGAATCGCTCGGCGCGACCGCGGTCGAAGTGGACATGCCCAACATCGATCTGTCGGTGCCGACGTACTACGTCGTGGCGCCCGCCGAGTGTTCGTCGAACCTGTCGCGTTTCGACGGTGTGCGTTTCGGTCACCGCGCGAAGGACACGGGCGACCTGTTCGACCTGTACTGCCGCAGCCGCGGCGAGGGCTTCGGTGACGAGGTCAAACGCCGCATCATGACGGGCACGTATGTGCTGTCGGCCGGCTACTACGACGCTTACTACCTCAAGGCACAGCAGGTACGGCACCTGATCGCTGACGATTTCAAGCGAGCGTTCGAGGATGTCGATGTGATTGCGGGGCCGACGTCGCCGACGGCGGCGTTCAAGCTCGGGGCCAAGGTCGACGACCCCATCACGATGTACCTCAACGACATCTACACGATCGGCGCCAATCTCGGCGGCTTCCCGGCCATGTCGATTCCCTGCGGGTTCGTCGGCGGCCTGCCCGTTGGCCTGCACCTCGTTGGCCACCACTTCGACGAGAGCGCGCTGCTGCGCTGCGCCCATGCCTACCAGCAGGAAACCGACTGGCACACGCGGTGCCCGGAGGGCTTCGCATGACCTGGGAAGTCGTCATCGGCCTCGAGGTTCACGCACAGCTTGCCACGCGGTCCAAGATTTTCTCTGGCGCATCAACGGCTTATGGGGCCGAGCCCAACACGCAGGCCTGCCTCGTCGACCTCGGCTATCCGGGCGTTCTGCCGGTTCTGAACGAGGAGGTCGTGCACATGGCCGCGATGTTCGGCCTGGCCGTGAATGCGACCGTTGCGCCGCGCTCGGTGTTCGCGCGCAAGAATTACTTCTACCCCGACCTGCCCAAGGGATACCAGATCAGCCAGTACGAACTGCCGATCGTCGAGCACGGCGAGCTGTTCATCGAGGATGGCGAGGGCAACGAGAAACGCATCGGCATCACGCGGGCGCATCTCGAGGAAGACGCCGGCAAGTCGATTCACGAGGGACTCGACCGTTCCTCGGGCATCGACCTCAATCGTGCGGGCACGCCACTGCTCGAGATCGTGTCCGAGCCGGATCTGCGATCGGCGGCGGAAGCCGTGGCCTATATGCGCAAGATTCACACGATCGTGCGCTACCTTGGCATTTCCGATGGCAACATGCAGGAAGGCTCGTTCCGCTGCGACGCCAACGTCTCGGTGCGGCCGCAAGGACAGCAGCAGTTCGGTACCCGCACGGAAATCAAGAACCTCAATTCCTTCCGTTTCGTCGAGCGTGCAATCAACTTCGAGATCGAGCGCCAGATCGACCTGATCGAAGACGGCGGTGCGGTCGTGCAGGAGACGCGTCTCTATGATTCGGCCAGGGACGAGACGCGCTCAATGCGCTCGAAGGAAGAGGCGAATGACTATCGCTACTTCCCGGACCCCGACCTGTTGCCCGTCGAGATCAGCCACGAATACATCGAGGCCGTGCGCGAACAGCTCCCGGAGCTACCGGACGCCAAGCGCCACCGCTTCATCGACGACTATGGGCTCAAGGCCGACGATGCCTTGCAGCTGACCATGTCGCGACCCGTTGCCGACTATTTCGAGGCCGCGGTCGGCGCGACCGGGGCCAAGCCACAGCTCGTGGCGAACTGGGTCGTCGGCGACCTGTCCGGCGCCCTGAACAAGGACGGGCTCGACATCGGCGAGAGTCGAATTACGGCCCGGGATCTCGCGGGCCTCGTGACGCGCATCCACGACCATACGATCTCGGGCAAGATCGCGAAGCAGGTGTTCGAGGCGATGTGGAGCGGTGAGGGCACGGCCGACGAGATCATCGAGGCGCAGGGGCTCAGGCAGATAACCGATTCCTCGGCCATCGAGGTCGTCGTCGACAAGGTCATCGCGGCAAACCCGGGCCAGGTCGCCGAGTACAAGGCGGGCAAGGACAAGCTCATCGGCTTCTTCGTCGGGCAGGTCATGAAGGAGACCAAAGGCCAGGCAAACCCGGGCCAGGTGAACCGGATTCTCAAAGACAAACTGTCGGGCTGACATGTCTGCCGACAGCGTCATTCCATTTGCGTTCGAGTCGCTGCCGGTGCGCGGCGCGCTGATCCATATGAAGCGTTCGTGGCGACGCATGCAGCGCGACCACGCCTATTCGCCGCTCCTCGCCGAAACGCTCGGGCACGCGGCCGCCGCGACCGGGCTCATCGCGCAGAGTCTCAAGTTCGACGGCGCGATCACGCTGCAGATCCAGGGTAGCGGCGCGCTGCAGATGCTCGTCGTGCAATGCACGTCCAGGCACCAGATGCGCGGCATGGCCGCCATGGAAAACCGTGCAGCGGCGCAGGACTTCGTCGAACTGACGCGCGACGCCCATTGCGCGATCACCGTGGACGCCGGCGAGCGGCCCTACCAGGGCATCGTCGCCATCGACGGCGATTCGCTGGCGGCCAGCCTCGAGCACTATTTCGAGCGCTCGGTGCAGGTGCCGAGCCATCTCGCGCTGGTCGCGAGTGAGGAGGTCGCCGGCGGCATCCTGCTGCAGCAGATGCCCGGGCAGCCGATCGATGCCGATGACTGGGACCGGCTCGGCTACCTCGCGGCGACGTTGTCGCAAAAAGACTTCTCGGGCGAGGCCGGTATCGAGTTGCTGGCAAAGCTCTTCAACGAGGACGACGTGCGCGTCTACAGCCGGAAACCCGTGACGTTCCGCTGCCGCTGCTCGGCGCGCAAGGTCGCGGAAGTCCTCAGGATGCTGGGCGAGCACGAGTCGCGCGCGGCCCTCGCCGAGCAGGGCGATATCGAAATCGTCTGTGAGTACTGCGGACGCCGCCGCCATTTCGACGCCGTCGATGTCGAACGCATCTTCACGGCAGGCAGCATCGAGGCACCCGATTCACTCCACTAGGCGTGCGCCGGTCACAAATCCGGGTTAACAGGGTGTTCCGCACCCGGACAAAGGGATATACTGTCGGGCCATAAATATAAATAAATGTTTATATATTTATATGAATGCTCGAACAAACAGACTACTGGCCCGATTCAAGGCGCTCGCCGACCCCGTGCGGGCGCGGCTCGTCGTCCTGTGCGGGGCTGCCGAATGCAGTGTCTCGGAGCTCACCGAGGTGACCGGCCTCAGCCAGCCGCGAGTCTCGCAGCACCTCAAGCAGCTCATCGCGGCCGGACTGCTCGAGCGCTTTCGCGACGGCCACTACGTCTATTACCGGGTGCCGGCCGCCGAGGGCAGCGCCGGAGAGATACGGCGGCTGCTGGCCTTGCTGCCGACCGAAGAGCCGGAGTTCCGGCGCGACGTCGACAAGCTGCGCGAGTTGCGAAGCGCCGGGGACCTCGAGGCAACGGGCAACGCCGACGACGATCGCTTCCTGCACAGGGCGCTGGTCGAACTGACCATGTCGTCGCCGATTGGCGACCTGCTGGACATCGGGTGCGGGCAGGGCCGCCTGCTCAAACTGCTCGCATCGCGCGCACATCGCGTCGTCGGCGTCGACGTCGATCCGCAGGCGCGCCGCATGGCGCGCGCCGAACTGTTGCTCGCCGGCCTGCCCAATTGCACGCTGCGCCAGGGCGATATGTATGCGCTGCCGTTCGACGACGCCAATTTCGACACCATCATCCTCGACGACGTGCTCGTCGACGCCGAACGGCCGGCATCGGCCGTCGGCGAAGCGAAGCGTCTCTTAAAGGATGGCGGCCGCATCCTGTTCCTTGCGTCGGTCGACGACGGCGGGGCAGATCAACTGAAGAATGACTATGCATCCTGGGCGGCGAATACCGGCCTGCGGCTCGCACCGCCGCGGTCCATCCCCGAAGCCGGGCCCGGATGGCTCCTTGGAGTAGCTACAGCATGAACGAGATTCCCGAGAACAAACCTCACGTGTCCTTCGAGTTCTTCCCACCGAACTCGGAGAAAACCGAAGCAACGCTCTGGAAATCGGTCGAACGTCTCAAGTCGCTGAGTCCGAGGTTTGTCTCGGTCACCTACGGCGCCGACGGCTCGACGCGCGAACGCACGCACAATGCCGTCGCGCGCATCGTCAGGGAAACGGGTCTCACGGCCGTGCCGCACCTGACCTGTGTCGGCGCCAGCCGGGGCGAAATCGACGACATCGCGCGCGCCTACTGGGACATGGGTATTCGTCACCTCGTCGCGCTGCGCGGCGATCCGCCCAAAGACGCGGAGCGCTATGAGCCGCACCCGGACGGCTACGCCTACGCGTACGATCTCGTCGCCGGGCTCAAGAATGTCGCAGATTTCGACATCTCGGTCGCCGCATATCCCGAGGTGCATCCCGAGGCGCCGAATCCACTCTTCGACCTCGACAACCTCAAGCGTAAGCTCGACGCGGGCGCGACGCGCGCGATCACGCAGTTCTTTTTCGATTCGAACGTGTTCCTGCGCTTCCGTGACCTGGCGGCGACGGCCGGCATCGACTCGCCGATCGTGCCCGGTATCCTCCCGATCACGCGTTTCCCGCAGCTGACGCGCTTCGCCGAGAGCTGCGGCGCGACCGTGCCGGACTGGTTGCGCGAGCGCTTCACGGGCCTCGACGAGGATGCGGAGACGCGCCAGATGATCGCGGCAAGCGTCGCGATCGAGCAGGTGCGGACGCTGCAGGCCGAGGGTGTCGAGGAATTTCATTTCTACACCTTGAACCGCTACGAGCTGACCTACGCGATATGCCACGCGCTCGGCGTGCGGCCGGCAACGACGGAGACGGCGGCATGACGCGCGCAGACCGCATCGCGAGCCTTTTCAGCCTGCTCGACGAGCGCATCGTCGTGCTCGATGGCGCAATGGGCACGATGATCCAGGCCCGCAGCCTCGGCGAAGACGACTATCGCGGCGAGCGCTTCGCCGACTGGGAACACGACCTCAAGGGCAACAACGACCTCCTGTCGCTGACGCGTCCCGATGTGATTCGTGAAATCCACGATGCGTTCCTCGAGTCTGGCGCCGACATCATCGAGACCAACACGTTTAATTCGAACGCGCCGTCGATGGCCGATTACGGCATGGAGTCGCTCGTCACCGAGCTGAACCTGGCGGCGGCGCGGCTGGCGCGCGAAGCGGCCGACGCGTGCGCGGCGAAGGACGGGCAACCGCGCTTCGTTGCCGGCGCGCTCGGGCCGACCAACCGCACGGCATCGATATCACCGGACGTCAACGACCCGGGCTTCCGCAACATCGGCTTCGACGAACTTGCGGACACCTACGAAGTCGCGGCGAGCGCCCTCATCGAAGGCGGCGTCGACTTCCTGCTCGTCGAGACCATCTTCGACACGCTCAATGCCAAAGCCGCGATCTTCGGCGTAAAGCGTGCCTTCCGTGCCAGCGGCATCGAGCTGCCCGTCATGATCTCGGGAACGATCACGGACGCGTCGGGGCGCACGCTCTCGGGACAAACGACCGAGGCGTTCTGGAACTCGGTGCGGCATGCCAGGCCGTTCATGATCGGCCTCAACTGCGCGCTCGGGGCGGCGGAATTGCGCCCCTATGTCGCGGAACTGGCGCGGGTGGCCGATACACGCGTCAGTGCCTATCCCAACGCGGGCCTGCCCAACGAATTTGGCGAGTACGACGAGTCGCCCGCACAAATGGCGGGCATCGTCGGCGAGTTTGCCGCCGACGGCCTCGTGAACCTGGTCGGCGGCTGCTGCGGCACGACGCCCGAACACATGCGCGCGTTGCGCGACGGCGTCGACGGCGTCGCGCCGCGCGAGATTCCCGAACCGCCCGTGCGTTGTCGTCTCGCCGGGCTCGAGCCCTGCAACATCGGCCCCGACGACCTGTTCGTCAACGTTGGCGAGCGCTGCAACGTCACCGGGTCGGCGATTTTCCGCCGCATGATCGAGGCCGACGACTACGCCGCAGCCGTCACGGTTGCACGCCAGCAGGTCGAGAACGGCGCCCAGATCATCGACGTCAACATGGACGAAGGCATGCTCGATTCCGAGAAGGCGATGGTCACGTTCCTGAACCTGATTGCCGCCGAGCCCGACGTTGCGCGCCTTCCGCTGATGATCGATTCATCGAAGTGGTCCGTCATCGAGGCCGGCCTCAAGTGCGTACAAGGCAAGGCTGTTGTCAATTCGATCTCGCTCAAGGAGGGTGAGGCCGAGTTCATCGCGCAGGCCAATCTGTGCCTGGACTACGGCGCTGCCGTGATCATCATGGCCTTCGACGAGCAGGGCCAGGCCGACACGATCGAACGCAAGGTCGAGATTTGTCGGCGTTCCTACGAGGTGCTGGTTGACAAGGTCGGCTTCGACCCGGCCGATATCATTTTCGATCCCAATATTTTCGCGGTCGCGACGGGCATCGAGGAGCATGCGAGCTACGGTCTCGACTTCATCGAAGCGACGCGCACGATCAAGGCGTCGTTGCCGCACGCGCTCGTCAGTGGCGGTGTGAGCAACGTGTCGTTCTCGTTCCGCGGCAACAACGTTGTGCGCGAGGCGATTCACTCGGTGTTCCTGTATCACGCGATTCGCGCCGGAATGGACATGGGTATCGTTAACGCGGGACAGCTCGCGATCTACGAAGACCTGCCGGACGACCTGCGCGACGCCGTCGAAGACGTCGTCCTGAACCGCTTGCCGGACGGGACCGAGCGGCTCCTCGCGGTTGCCGAGCGCTACAAGGACCAGAAGAGCGGGGCCGCCGCCAGGAGCCAGGACCTTTCCTGGCGCGAGCTCGAGGTGAGCAAGCGCCTCGAGTACGCACTGGTCAACGGCGTCGACGAATACGTCATCGACGATACGGAAGAGGCGCGCCAGGCTGCCACGCGGCCGCTCGACGTCATCGAGGGGCCGCTCATGGCCGGCATGAACGTCGTCGGCGACCTGTTCGGTGCCGGCAAGATGTTCCTGCCGCAGGTCGTCAAGTCGGCACGCGTCATGAAGAAAGCCGTCGGTCACCTCGTGCCGTTCATCGAGGATGAGAAAGACGGCGTGCGCCGCGCCAACGGCCGCATCGTGCTCGCGACCGTCAAGGGAGACGTGCACGACATCGGCAAGAACATCGTCGGCGTCGTGCTGCAGTGCAACAATTTCGAGGTTGTCGATCTCGGCGTCATGGTGTCCTGCGACCGCATTCTCGAGGCGGCGAGGCGGGAGGAGGCCGACATCATCGGCCTCTCCGGGCTGATCACGCCGTCACTCGACGAGATGGTACACGTCGCCAGTGAGATGCAGCGGCTCGGTATGGACCTGCCGCTGCTCATCGGCGGTGCGACGACGTCGCCCGCACACACGGCCGTCAAGATCGAGCCGCGTTACGAGGGTCCGGTCATCTATGTGAAAGACGCGTCCCGATCCGTCGGCGTCGCGCAGGCGCTCGTCGAGACGGATACGCGTGCGCAGATCGTGGCGAAGAACCGCAAGGACAACGAGCGTCGTCGTGCGCAGCATGCCAACAAGAAGCGCCTGGCGCCCGCGCTGGCACTCGCGGACGCGCGTGCGCGCAGGCACGAGATCGACTGGGCGTCGTACACGGCCCCGCGGCCCGCGTTCCTCGGCAATCGCGTGTTCGACGACATCGATCTGGCCGTGCTGCGCGAGTACATCGACTGGATGCCGTTCTTCAATGCCTGGGAGTTCCACGGCAAGTTCCCGCAAATCCTCGAGGATGCGACGGTGGGCGAGGCGGCCAGTGCGCTGTTCGACGACGCGAGCGCGATGCTCGAGAAGATCATCGACGAGAAATGGCTGACGGCGCGTGCGGTACTCGGGTTCCATCCCGCGAACGCGGCCGATCACGACGACATTCTCGTGTTTGCCGACGAGGATCGCGAAGAGGCCCTGCATCGCCTCGTGCACCTGCGCCAGCAGCGCTCGAAATCACCGGGCCAGGCACAGTCCTGCCTCGCGGACTACGTTGCGCCCTCGGGTCAGGACTACATCGGCGCGTTCGCGGTCACGGCGGGCATCGGTATAGAACAGCACGTCGAGCGTTTCGAGAAGGCGCACGACGATTACAATGCCATCGTCCTCAAGGCGCTGGCCGACCGGCTCGCCGAGGCGCTGGCCGAATACATGCATGAGCGCACGCGGCGCGAGTTCTGGGCCTACGCCCCGGACGAGCAGTTGTCGAACCAGGCGCTGATCGCCGAAGACTACCGGGGTATACGCCCGGCGCCCGGGTACCCGGCGTGCCCGGATCACACGGAAAAGGCCAAGCTGTGGGCGTTGCTCGGTGTCGAGAGCAGTATCGGGCTCAGGCTCACCGAATCCTACGCCATGTATCCGACGGCGGCTGTCAGCGGATTCTACTTTTCCCATCCCGACGCCAGGTACTTCGCGGTCGGCCGGATCGACCGCGACCAGGTCGAGTCCTACGCCGCGCGCAAGGGCATCAGCGTGGAAGAAGCGGAGAAATGGCTGGCCCCGAACCTCGGCTACGATCCCGCCGCGGCCGCCTGACTCTCCTCCGGATGATGTTCCGCGTGACGCCGTAGTTCCTTCGCCTGTTCGCGAATGTGCTGCAGGTCGCGCACCATCTCGCTCCATCCGTACCACAGCGCGTAATCCGGGTTGGCGTGGAACGCGCCCTGGAACGCACGCATGCGGTGCTTTAGGTGCATCTCGAACAGCGTCTGTTCGATCGACGTCGGCGCATCGTGGAAGGTCAGGAGGTCGGGAAATGCGTGCGCGTAGCCTTCCGGTTGCGCCAGTATGCCTTCCTCGTACAGGGCCGTGATCTCGCGAATCGCCTCGGCGAGCAGGTGGTCGGCCTCGCGTATCAGGTCGTCGGCCTTGGCCAGTTCCGCGCGCGCGAAGTTGCCGGAGTGGCAGTCTTCGCAGACGCCGATCATCTTGTCGCGTTCGCGGTCGAAGTCTTCCTGCGTCAGGCGGGCGACATCGGCCGCCTTGACGACGTCGAGGCGCGCGGTCGGGTTGCCGTCGGGATCGAGTACCCCGAGCGCCTGCAGGATCGTGACCTGATCCGCAGCCCACTGCTCATCCTCGGGTAGCGGCAGGCGCACGGCCAGGAATCCCCACGCCGTGCGCACTTCGTGATCGCCGTCGATCATGTGGCAGGTCTGGCAGGTCGGCGCCGGCGTCGTGTCGGGGAGCGTGCCGTTCTGCGCCAGCAGGAAGCGCACGCCGTGCTTCGAGGATGACCACATTTCCCACTGTGGATGGTCGAAGCCCATGTGACAGGTCTGGCAGGCCTGCGGCTGCTGTGCCTCGACGACCGAGAAGGTGTGGCGCGTGTGGCAGGCATCGCAGGAGGCGTGGCCGAACATGCTGCCCTCGGCCTTGAGCTGCTCGACGACCTCCTCGGACTTGAGACCCAGCTTGTGGCAGCCGCCACAGCCCTTCATGCCATGGGACAGCGCCATCGGCAGTGCATGCGTCGTCGGCATGGACTCGACGGCGGCCCAGGCGAGCGCGTGCTTGCCTCTCGAAAACTGCTCGAACTTCTCCTCATGACACTTCGCGCAGGTGTCTGCCGTCACGGTGCGCAGGCGGTGCACGTCATCGGCCGACTTGTGTCGGCCTTTGTGGCAATCGCTGCAACTGACATTTTCCGTGTGGTGACGGCTGATCTGCCAGTCATTGACGATATTGCGTGTCTCGTCGCGGTGGCAGTCGACGCAGTCGTCATCGGCGACGAGCGGGCTGGCGAGGAGCAGGGTGGTCGCGACGAACGCGATTCGCAGGACGGTTTGCATAGGGCGACTCCCGCAGCTTTTTGTTGTCAGGGACGTGCAGTTTCATTCTATGCCCCGGCCGACCGGCCGGGCAATTAAACTATGCGTGACCCTCGCGGTCGGACCTATGGCCGGACGAGAGAAACCAGGGGATAAAGCGTGAAGATGGTTGCTGGCCGCAGTATCTGCATTGCTTCCGCATTGGCGGTCATGTGCCATTCCGCGCTGGCGGACGACTACGCCGAGGCGCGTGCGGATCTCGTCGCCGCGTACCAGGCACAGGACTATCCCACGATGGTCACAGCCGGCGAACGAGCGCTGCTTGCGCGCCCCGGGTACCCGGGTGCCCTGTTTAATCTCGCCCTCGCGAACGCGCTCAACGGCGAGCCGCGGGCGGCACTGGGCAACCTGACCGTACTGCTCAACAACGGGATCGACTTCGGCGTCGCAGGCATGGATGACTTCGCCGCAGTGCGCGACCTTCCCGAATGGGAATCGTACCGGCAGCGCGTTGCGGCGCTGCACCAGCCCGTCGGCAGCGCCCGGATCGCAGTGCAGCTGGACGAAGACCGCTTCGTACCCGAGGGCATCGCCATCGATGCGGCCGGCGCTGTCTGGCTCGGCAGCATTCACCAGGCGCGCGTGCTCCGCGACGGCAAGGTCGTGAGCGACCGGCAAGGCCACTGGAGCGTATTCGGCATGCGTTTTCATGATGACGGCAGCCTGTGGTTCGCCAGCGCGGCCGTCGCGCAACTGGCCGACGTCGGCGAGGATCTCGGTAAAGCCGGTCTGTTTCGCCTGGATCCGTTGACCGGCAAGGTGACGCGGGCGGCGCTGCTGCCACAATTCGAAGAACGCCAGGTGCTGGGCGATCTGGTCATCGCCGGCAACACGATCTACACGACAGACAGCCTGACCGGCGCCGTGTACCGCTACGACATCGAACGCGATGCATATACGCCTCTTGTCGAGCGCGGTACGTTCGTTTCGCCGCAGGGGCTCGTTCTGGATGCGACGGGCGAGCATCTCTTCGTCGCCGATTACGTCGGGGGGCTGTACCGCGTTTCCCTCGCGGACGGCGAGCTCGAGAAGATGCTGGTCATGCCGCTCGGGACCGACTTCGGTATCGACGGCCTGTATCGTCGTGGCGACGAACTGGTCGCCATCCAGAATGGGATTCGGCCGCACCGCGTCGCGACGTTCCGGCTGCTCAATGCGGGGGAGGGCGCGATCTACAGTCGCATCGTCGCGGCCAATCTGCCGCAATTCGACGAACCGACGCTGGGCGTCGTGCAGGGCGACGATTTCTTTTTCGTTGCCAACAGCCACTGGAACCGGTTTGACCCGGAGAATCGCCTGCCCGCCGGGCTTTCCGGACCGATCGTTCTGGAAATTTCGCTGATCGAGCGGGAAGCGCTTGACACTGCTAATCAGAATGACTATTCTGATCCACGATGAATAGAGCACGCGCATTCGATCCGTCGACCGCCCTGGGGCAGGTCGTGGATTTATTCGCTTCCAAGGGGTACTCGGAGACCTCGATGGAGGACATCGTGCAGGCGACCGGCGTCAGCCGCTACGGGCTCTACGGCACGTTCGGCAACAAGCGCGAGCTGTTCGAGCAGGCGCTCGAGCAGTATGCCGAGGGCATGGGCAAGCGCTCTTTCCTGCGCCTCCTCGAGCCCGGCGCGTCGCTCGATCACATTCGCAGCATCTTCGAAGAGCGCGTCGCCGACATGTGCAGCCCCGATCAGAACAAGGGTTGCCTGTTTATTCACACGGCGATGGAGCTGGCGCCGCAGGACGAGGAGCTGCGCGGTGTACTGCAGCGGCTGATGAAGCGCATGTCCAAAGCCTTCTCGATCGGTCTTGACTCTGCCAAGGGGCGTGGCGAAGTGGGCAAGGACGTCGACGTCGACGCGGCCGGCGAGATGCTGACCAGCACCATGTTCGGCCTGGTGGTGCTCGGACGCACCGGATTTCCGAAGAAAACGCTCGACGCCATCGTCGATAGCATGCTGAACGGACTCAAGGCCTGAGGTTTTTTTTGACTTAATCAGAATAGCTATTCTGTTTCTGAACTGCATCGAGAGATGCGTTTTTTTGAGCAAAATCAGAACGATAGTTCTGGAATACTTTAGCACCAAGGAGAAGACCATGATGTATCGCAAAACCGCAGTATCCCTGGGCCTCACCGGACTGCTCGCTGCCAACCTGGCGCTTGCGGTGCCCGATTTTTCCGAGGATGCGCCGAAGAGCAGCGTGGACGCCTGCGTTGCCGAAGTTGCGCACAACGCCGACTACGCCGACGCGACGGGCGTCAGGCACGATGTCGTGACCTGGGAGCGTCGCGTCTCGGGTCACCGCATGTCCATCCGCACGATCGTTTACGGCGATGGGGATGCGGTTATTCGCGAGTACGCCAGCAACTGCGCGATCAACGAGGAGGACGAGATCAAGCGCTTCCGGATTCGCCAGTCTGGCGAATAAGCTGCACGCAGGAATCCCGCTGGTCGTTACAGTGCGACCGTGACGACCAGCGGGAGGTGATCCGAGCCGATGGCCGGGCCCGCATGCACGCTCTCGACACCGATCTCTGCGGAAACGAGCACGTGATCGATCGGGATCATCGCGATCGGCATGAACGTCGGCCACGTCGGCAGGATGCCGTGCCCGCGGCGTGCATTCCTGAGCCGGGTGCGGTTCTCGAACATCCGATAGTTGCGGTCCCACATGCTGGCGTTGAGGTCGCCGGCCAGTAGCCGCGGCCCTTCCATTCCCCGTATCAGATCCGCGAGGCCGCGCAGCTGCGCGTTGCGCGCCTCGTAGTTGTTCGTGCCGAGCGGAATCATCGGGTGGGTCACAACGACGCCGAGTTTGGTCCGCGATGCGTCGAGCGTGGCGACGATCGTGGGGAAGCTGAAGGGTTCGCTGACGATGACGCCACTCGAGGCGAGCGGCAGTCGCGACAACAGGGCGATGCCAAAGTTGCCCTCGCGCGCTTCGATGACGCGGTGCGGGTAGCGGGAGTCGAGACGCTCGAGCGCCGCCTCCCAGGCGGGCGAAACCTCCAGCAGGAACAGCACGTCGGGCTGTTCCGAGTCAACGAGCTCCAATAGCCGTTCGTGCTCGGCATTCGTCGACAACAGGTTGGCCAGCACGACCTTGATACTGGTCTCGCCAACGGCTGCCTGCGCGCCGCCGTTGTACCAGGGCACGACGACACCGGCGTTGGCCAGCACGGCGACGAGCGATGCGAGCGCAAAGTTGCGATCCCGCAGCGCGGCCAGGACGATCAGCAGGAGCAGTGCGGCGCCCAGGTACTGCAGGCGAAAATGCGTAAACAGCTGAACCGCGAAATGATCGGCGGGCACGAAAGCCAGCAGCGAACAGACGAGCGTAACGATGGCGCCTGCCTGCAGCAGGCCGACCAGCGTTGCTCTCCCTCGACGCACGTTATTCCCCGATCTTGGCCCCGGTGATCGTGACGGCCTCGACCGGCACGTCCTGGTGCCCGGCGCGATTGCCGGTGGGCACGGCAGCGATCGCGTCAACGACGTCCATACCGTCGGTTACCCGGCCGAACACGGCGTAACCGAAATCGCGCGTGCCGTGGTCGAGGAAGTCGTTGTTGCTCAGGTTGATAAAAAACTGGGCCGTGGCGCTGTCGACGACCATCGTGCGCGCCATGGCCAGGGTGCCGCGCTCGTTGCTCAGGCCGTTGTCGGCCTCGTTCTTGATCGGGGCGCGGGTCTGTTTCGAGGTCATGTTCTCATCCATGCCGCCGCCCTGGATCATGAAGTTCGGGATGACGCGATGGAAGATCGTGCCATCAAAATGTCCGTCCTTGACGTACTGCCGGAAGTTCTCGCAGCTGAGAGGCGCCTGCTCGTCGAACAGCTCGACCGAAATATCGCCATGGTTGGTCTTGATCGTGATCATGGTGTCTCGTTTATTTCTCCGGGGGCGCCTGTTTACCACCCCGGCGCGCGGCTGTCACGCGCGGCAGGCCCGCGAGGTCGCTGTGACACGCGACGTCAGTCCAGCCGTGCTCGCCGAGCAGATCGGCGACCGCGGCGGCCTGGACGGCACCGTGCTCGACCAGCAGCAGTCCGCCGTCGACGAGCAGCTCGCCACAGGCGGCGGCCAGCACGCGGATCGCGTCGAGCCCGTCCTCGCCCGCGACCAGCGCGGCCTGCGGTTCGTATCGCAGCCCGGCCAGGTGCTCGTCGTCGCGGCGCACGTAGGGCGGATTCGACACGATGACGTCGAATGTGCGCCCCTGGACGGGTTCGGCCCAGTTGCCGAGCTCGCAGGTGACATTGCCGCGTGCCAGCGCTCGCGCATTCTCGCGTGCGACGGCCAGCGCTTCCTCGCTGTTGTCGACGGCCGTCACCTGGCACAGCGGTCGCTCGCAGGCGATCGAAACCGCGATCGCGCCGCTGCCCGTGCCGAGATCGAGCACTTCCCACGCGGCGTCGCGCGGAATCTCGCAGAGGGCGAGATTGACGAGGATCTCGGTCTCGGGACGCGGCACGAGCGTCGCCGGGCTGACCGCGAACTCGCGCGACCAGAACTCCCTGATACCCATGATATAGGCCATGGGCATCCCGGCCTCGCGTCTCGCGAGCACGTCCTCGAAGCGCGCCAGCGTCAGCTCGTCGAGTTCGTCTTCGGGATGGGCAAAGAGATAGCTGCGCGGCATGTTGATCGTGCGGCCGAGCAGGATCTCAGCGTCGAGCCTTGGCGACTCGCTGGCGTCGCGCAGGCGCTCCGTCGCTGCGGCTATTGCGGCATCAAGTCTCACGTTGCAGTACACTCGCCGACAATTTCTGCGGTAACTACCTTATCCATGACCGTGTATTCCAACATCCTCGACATGGTCGGCAACACGCCGATGCTCGAGGTAACGCGCATCGACACGGGAAAGTGTCGCCTCTTTCTCAAGCTCGAGCTCATGAACCCCGGCGGTTCGATCAAGGACCGCATCGGCATATCCATGGTCGAGGAGGCCGAGAAGCGCGGCGACATCAGTCCCGGCGACACGATCGTCGAGGCCACGGCCGGCAACACGGGGCTCGGCCTCGCGCTGGTCGCGGCGCAGAAAGGGTACCACCTCGTGATCGTTCTGCCCGACAAGATGAGCCAGGAGAAGATCTTCAACCTGCGCGCGATGGGCGCCGAAGTGATCCTGACACGCTCGGATGTCGGCCGCGGGCACCCGGAGTACTACCAGGACCTCGGCAAGAGCATTGCCGAGCGGCGCGGCGCCTACTTCATCAACCAGTTCGGCAACCCCGACAACCCGCTGGCGCACGAGACCGGGACGGCGCCCGAGATCCTCGCGCAGATGGGCGGCGACCTCGATGCGATCGTGCTCGGCGTCGGTTCGAGCGGCACCGTGACGGGTATTGGCAAGTTCCTCAGGGAACACGCCCCACAGGTCGACCTCGTGCTCGCGGATCCCGTCGGCTCGATTCTCGCCGACTACATCAATAAGGGTGAGCTGGGTGAGGGCGGCAGCTGGCTGGTCGAGGGCATCGGCGAGGATTTCATCCCGGATATCGCGGATTTCGACAAGGTCGTGAAGGCATATGCCATCTCCGACGCGGAGTCCTTCGCCGCGGCGCGTAACTTGCTGCGCAAGGAGGGCGTGCTCGCCGGCTCGTCGAGCGGAACGCTGCTGGCCGCGGCGCTCAAGTACTGCCGCGAACAGACCGAGCCGAAGCGCGTTGTGACCTTCGCCTGCGATACGGGCAACAAGTACCTGTCGAAGCTGTACAACGACTTCTGGCTCGAGGACCAGGGTTTCGTCCAGCGCGACGAGCACGGCGATCTGCGCGACCTGATCGGCCGGCCTCACGACGAGCGCGCGACGATCACGATCGGCCCGACCGACGTGCTGACGACGGCGCACAATCGCCTGCGCAACGCCGGATTCTCGCAGCTCCCGGTCATGGAGGACGGCCGGCTCATCGGCGTCGTCACCGAGGATACGATCATCCATTTCGTCTACGGGCACCCCGACCTGATGACGGCCGAAGTCCGCGAGGCGATGGAGTCGGCATTCATCAAGCTCGACAAATCCGAGAGCCTCAATAACCTCGTCGCCATGTTGCGCGTGCAGCCTTATGCGGCAATCATGGACGGCGAGCAGTTTCTCGGGCTGATCACACGAGCGGATGTGCTCAACTACCTGCGCCGGCAGATGTAGGACCGACAATGACGAATAAGAAACGCTTCGCGACGCGCACGATCCATGCGGGACAGGAACCGGATCCTACGACGGGCGCGATCATGCCGCCGATCTACGCGACCTCGACCTATGTGCAGGAGAGTCCCGGCGTGCACAAGGGTTACGAGTACTCGCGCACGCAAAACCCGACGCGCGGTGCCTACGAGCGCTGTATCGCCGATCTCGAGTCGGGCAGTCACGGCTTCGCCTTCGCGTCAGGGATGGCGGCGACCGCGACGATACTCGAGCTCGTGGACTCCGGCGCTCACGTCGTCGCGATGGACGACCTCTACGGCGGCACGCGCCGCCTGTTTTCCGGTGTGCGCGAGCGCAGTGCCGGCCTCGACTTCAGCTACGCGGACCTGAGCGACCTCGACGCGGCGCAACGCGTGATGCGCGACGACACGGCGCTCGTCTGGATCGAGTCGCCGACCAATCCGCTCCTCAAGCTCGTCGACCTCGAGGCCATCGTCGGCGTCGCGAAGCCCAGCGGGGCGCTGGTCGTCGTCGACAACACCTTCGCGACGCCCTGCCTGCAACGCCCGCTCGAGTTCGGCTGCGATATCGTCATGCATTCGGCGACCAAGTTCATCAACGGTCACTCGGACATGATCGGCGGCGTCGTCGTAGTCAACGATGACGAACTCGCGGAGCGCCTCGCCTACCTGCAAAATTCGATCGGCTCGGTTGCGGGTCCGTTCGATAGCTTCCTCGCGCTGCGCGGCATCAAGACGCTCGACGTGCGCATGCAGCGTCACTGCCACAGTGCGCTGCGTATCGCCGAGTGGCTGGCGGGGCACGACAAGGTCGAGAGCGTGGTCTACCCGGGGCTCGCGTCGCATCCGCAGCACGAGCTCGCCGCGCAGCAGATGCCAGGATACGGTGGCATCGTGACGTTCTTCATCGACGGCGACCTTACCGACGCGCGACGCTTCCTGGAGCGCTGCGAGGTGTTCTCGCTGGCCGAAAGCCTCGGCGGCGTCGAGAGCCTCGTCGATCATCCGGCCATCATGACGCACGCCAGCGTGCCGGCCGAGGCGCGAGCCGAACTCGGCATCAGCGATACGCTGATTCGACTGTCCGTCGGTATCGAGGACGCTGACGATCTCATCGCCGATCTCGACCAGGCGCTGGGCGGCACGCATCCGTGAACATATTCGAGCGTTACCTCACGGCCTGGGTGGCGATCTGCATCGTTGTCGGCGTCGCGCTCGGGCATGCCTTCCCGGCGGTCTTCCAGGCCGTCGGCGCCATGGAGGTCGCCCGCGTCAACCTGCCGGTCGCCGTGCTGATCTGGCTCATGATCATCCCGATGCTCGTCAAGATCGACTTCGGCGCGCTGCACAAGGTGCGCGAGCACTGGCGCGGCGTTGGCGTGACGCTGTTCATCAACTGGGCCGTCAAGCCCTTTTCGATGGCCCTGCTCGGCTGGCTGTTCATCGGCAACCTGTTTGCGCCGTATCTGCCCGCCGAACAGATCAACTCGTATATTGCGGGACTCATCATTCTCGCCGCCGCGCCGTGCACGGCGATGGTGTTCGTGTGGAGCAATCTCTGCGACGGTGAGCCGCATTTCACACTGAGCCAGGTGGCCGTCAACGACGTCATCATGATCTTCGCGTTTGCGCCGATCGTTGCGCTGTTGCTTGGCATCTCGGCGATCACGGTGCCGTGGGAAACGCTGCTGCTGTCGGTGGCGATGTACATCGTCGTGCCCGTCATCGCGGGCCAGGTCATACGCAGGTTCCTGCTCGGCACCGGCGGCGAGCCTGCCCTGCAGGCGGCGCTGACCCGACTCGGACCCGTGTCGATCGTGGCGCTGCTCGCGACGCTCGTGTTGCTGTTCGGTTTCCAGGGCGAGCAGATCATCCGCCAGCCGCTGATCATCGCGCTGCTCGCGATCCCGATCCTGATCCAGGTCTATTTCAATTCTGGGCTGGCCTACCTGCTCAACCGGGCATTCGGCGTGGCGCACTGCGTCGCGGCGCCGTCGGCGCTGATCGGTGCGAGCAACTTCTTTGAGCTTGCCGTCGCGACGGCCATCGTCCTGTTCGGCTTCGAGTCCGGCGCGGCGCTCGCAACCGTCGTCGGCGTCCTCGTCGAGGTGCCGGTCATGCTCTCGGTCGTGAAGATCGTCAACGCCAGCAAGGGCTGGTACGAACGCGCTTAAATGGGGGTCACGCTTAAATGGGGGTCAGACCTTTTTCACAATTAACGCGAAGATTGTGAAAAAGGTCTGACCCCAATTTTCTGAACGGTCCCGGTTCTTTGCCGCGGGCGAGACGCCCGCGAATCCATTGCCATAAAAAGTAAAGGTCACTTGACACCATGTCATCGGTGACGTACGGTATGTAAAGTTTACACGACTTTTTGTAATGGAGATTAGACTAATGAAAAAAGCAGGTACAAGGTCCGGCAGCCTGGAAGAGCGCGCCCGGCAAAACACGGTACGTCTCGGCGCGTGGACGGCCGCCTGGTTGATAACGATGGCACTGGCGGTCTTCGGACCGACATTCCTGTGGACGAGCAAGACGCTGTCGCTCGTGGCGATTCTCGTCAACCTGGTGGTCGGCGCCTTCATGCTGATCGCGAACAAGCGCCACCTCGATGGGCTTGACGAGCTGCAGCGCAAGATCCAGATCGATGCGATGGCGCTTGCGCTGGGCGTCGGCCTGGTTGCGGGCCTGGCGTACTCGACGGCCGACATCGTCGAGGTTATCGCATTCGATGCCGAGATCTCCTATCTCGTCATGCTCGTTTCCGTGGTGTACCTGCTGGGGATATTGCTCGGCCGACGGAGGTACCAGTGAAAAACCGTCTCAAGGTGCTGCGCGCCGAGCGCGACTGGACCCAGGCGCAACTGGCCGGGGAGCTCGACGTGTCGCGGCAGACCATCAACGCGATCGAGAAAGGCAAGTTCGATCCGAGTCTGCCGCTCGCCTTCAAGGCTGCGCGCCTGTTCGGGCTACCTATCGAGGAGATTTTCCAGTACGAGGATTGAAACGCTCAGTGTTCGCCGAGTGCGGCGAGCTGGTCGGCCTGGTACTCGTTGGTCAACGGTTCGATGACCTGGTCGAGGCTGCCTGCGAGGATTTCGTCGAGCTTGTAGAGCGTCAGGTTGATGCGGTGATCGGTGACGCGGCCCTGCGGGTAATTGTAGGTGCGGATGCGCTCCGAGCGATCGCCCGAGCCGACGAGCAGTTTGCGCTGCGCGGCCTGTTCTGTTTCCTGTGCCGCCACCTGCTGGTCGAGCAGGCGCGCCTGCAGCAGCGACAGCGCCCGCGCCTTGTTCTTGTGCTGCGAACGCTCGTCCTGGCATTCGACGACGATTCCGCTCGGCAGGTGCGTAATGCGCACGGCCGAGTCCGTCTTGTTGACATGCTGCCCGCCGGCACCCGACGCGCGATAGGTATCGATGCGCAGGTCGGCCGTGTTGATGTCGACCTCCTCGACCTCATCGGGCTCGGGCAACACGGCGACCGTGCAGGCCGAGGTGTGGATGCGGCCCTGAGATTCGGTCGCCGGGACGCGCTGCACGCGGTGAGCGCCCGACTCGAACTTCAGTTTCGCGTAAGTCTTGCTGCCCGTGATGCGACTGATGATCTCCTTGAAGCCGCCGTGCTCGCCTTCGCGCGCCGAGAGAATCTCGATTTGCCAGCGCATGGTCTCGGCGTACTTCGAATACATGCGGAACAGGTCGCCCGCAAATATCGCGGCTTCGTCACCGCCCGTGCCGGCGCGAATCTCGAGGTAGACATTGCTGTCGTCGTAGGGGTCGGGCGGAATCAGCGCTTTTTGCAGGTCGGCGAGCAGTTGTTCGCGCCGCGCCTCGAGGTCCGCGAGTTCTTCCTCGCCCATCTGCCGTACGTCCATGTCCGCGTCGCCGGCCATTTCCTCGGCCGCGGCGATGTCGTCGAGTATTCCCTCGTAGCGCTGGAACGACTGCACGACCGGTTCGACGCGCGCGTACTCTTTCGACAGATCACGGAACTGGTTCTGGTCCGCAATGACGACCGGGTCGGCGAGAAGGCCCGCGATTTCCTCGAATCGATCGCGCACGGATTCGAGCTTGAGACGAATCGACTCTTTCATCTCAAGTCTCGTCGAGACCGAACAGCTTGCGTGCCGCCGCGATCAGTTCCGCATCGGATTGTTCGCCGGCCTTGCGCAGCGCAACGCTGGGCCTGTGCAGCATCTTCTTCATCAGTGACGCCGTCGCAAACTCGATCGCGTCCTCGGCCGATTCGCCGCGCGCCATGCGCCGGCGCGCCTTCTTGGCAACCTGCTTGCGGACCGCTTCGTGCGATTCCCGCAGCGTCGAGATAAAAGGCGCGACCTGCTTCGAACGCTCGATGGCCATGTAACGCCGAATCTCATCGTCCAGCAGGCGATGCGCCTCGACGGCGGCAGCTTCGCGACTACCCTGATTCTCAAGTATGACCCTGTCGAGATCGTCGATCGTATACAGGTAGAAATCCGCGAGATCGCCCGCCGCCGCTTCGATGTCGCGCGGCACGGCGATGTCGCAGGCGAATATCGGTTTGCGCCTGCGCGCTTTGATAGCCGCCTCGACCTGCGCCGCGGTCACCACGGGCTCGGTCGCCGCCGTCGACGTGATCAGAATATCGGCCTCGGGCAGCGTGCCTTCGATTTCGGACAGCGGCAGCGCAAACCCGCCGAACTGCCCGGCGAGCTCCTGCGCCCGCTCGATGCTGCGATTGGCGACAAACAGGCGCCCGATCTCGTTGCTGACCAGGTGTTTCGCGACGAGCTCGATCGTTACGCCGGCACCGACGAGCAGGGCCGTGTGCCTTTTGAAGCCGGCGAAGAATTGTTGCGCGAGGTGCACGGCCGCCGATGCCACCGACACGGGACTGGCGCCGATCTCCGTGTCGGTGCGCACCTTTTTCGCGACCGCGAACGTGTGCTGGAACAGGCGGCTCAGGTTGCCGCCGATAGTGCCCACGCCCTGGGCATGGCGGAAGGCGTCCTTTAGCTGGCCGAGTATCTGTGGTTCGCCGAGCACCATCGAGTCGAGGCCGCAGGCAACCCGGAAAATGTGGCGAATGGCATCCTCGTCGTCGAGCGTGAACAGCGAGCCGTCAATCGCGTCGCCCAGACCCCGATCGGTGCTCAGCCATTCCCGGATCTGCTCGCGTCCGCCGTCGTCACTGACCGCGTAGATCTCGGTGCGGTTACACGTCGATAAGAGAACCGCTTCGTCCACGGCATCGAACGAAACTAGCCGCTGCAACGCGTCGCCAACCTGGTCGCCCGCATAGGCGACTCGCTCACGTATTTCCACAGGTGCCGTGTTATGGTTCAGGCCGAGAATTTGCAGCGGCATACGCAACGGGTTGGCGCCCAACATGGCGCTCGAGAACTTCGGAATACGTATGATAAGCGAACTGAACGGCGAGTTCCCTGTCTCTGTAAAGGCAAGCAGTAACCGGACGACGATGTATGCATGAACCCCGACGATGGCCGGCCGCGCTCGTGCTGAGCGTGCTGGTCGCCCTGGCCGGTCCCGCCGCTGCCGCCGATGAACCCGACTACGCCGACGTCAACGCTTATATCCTGCAGGCCGAGATGGCGTTGCAGCGCGACGACTACCTTATGGCGGTCGTCGAGTATCGCAAGGCAGCGGAACTCAGCGACAACCCCGACGTCGCCCGACAGGCAGCCGCAACGGGTCTCGTATACGGGTTCGACGAGGAAGCCCTGCGCGCGGCGAAACGCTGGGTCGAGCTGGACGGTGACAGTCGCGAAGCGCGCCTGTTCCTCGCACAGCTCAGCTACCGCACGGGCGATACCCGGGCCGCGAAGCGGCACTTTGCGCGCCTGGTCAACGAGAAAGACGGGCCGCCGGGCGAGCAGCTCGTCAAGCTGTTGCCCTACCTGTCCGAAGATGGCGATCCCGCGGATGCCGATGCGATCATGCGCACCCTCGCGAAAGCGCACGGCGACTCCTCGCTGGCGCACTACGCCGTTGCCACGCTCGCTTTGAGAAGCGGTGATGTAGACCACGCTATCGAACGCGTGCAGCGGGCGATCGAACTCGATCCCGAGCACCTGAAGTCGAAACTGCTCTACTCGCGTGCACTGCTGGCGCGCGGTGATGTCGACGAAGCGATCGACTACACGGCGCGGATCATCGGCGACGATTTCGATCCCGATCCCGACGCGCGCATGGAGCTGGCGATACTCTACATGATGGCCGGTCGCGCCGACGACGCGCTGAGCCAGGTGAACCAGATTCTGCTGGAGCAGTCCGGCCGCACGGATGCAGTGCGCCTGATGGCTATCATCAACTTCCACGAGGGACGGCTCGACGCCGCGTGGGACGACTTCAACGACATACTGATGAGCGGCCAGTTCCGCATGGACGCACTCTTCTATCTCGGGCGCATCTCGGATCAGCGGGACGAAATCGATCGCGCCATCCGTTTCTACAGCGGGGTACGGCGCGGCTCGAACGCGATCGCCGCGCAGCGGCGCGCGGCTGTGTTGCTGGTGGAGGAGAACGACAACCTGAAGGCCGCGGTGCAACTGCTCGACGACTTCGCCGACGACTCGCCGTCGAATGCCGTCGCGGCCACGCAAACCCGGGCGATGGTGCTGGCGCTGGCCCGCGAATACGACGAGGCGCTCAAGTACTACGATATGGCCGTTCGCTTCCGGCCGGACGACGAGAGCACGATCCTGAGTCGCGCCGAGCTCCTCGTGCGCATGGACCGCGTCGACGAAGCGCTCGCCAGCTACGCCGACGCCGTCCGGCGATGGCCGAAGAGCGCCCTGTCTCTCAATGCCTACGGCTACACGCTGGCCGATCGCACCGATCGTTACCGCGAAGCCGAAAAGCTGATCCGCAAGGCGATCAAGTACGACCCGGACAGCCCGGCGATCATCGATAGCCTCGGCTGGGTGCTGTTCAAGCTGGGCAATTTCGAGGAAGCGCTCGCGCAGCTCGAACGCGCCTATGCCAAGCTGCCGGACCACGAGGTTGCCGCACACGTCGTCGAGACCCTGGTCGCGCTCGGGCGACGCGACGAAGCGCTGCAGCGGCTCGAGGCAGCCGAGGAAATGACGTCGGACAGCGAACTGCTGGAGGACGTGCGCCAGCGCCTCTTCACCGATGCTCCGTAGGGCGTCTCTTGTCTTGGCGCTGCTGGTGCTCGCCGGCTGCGCGACCCTGCCGGCTTCGATCCAGCTGCCCGCCATGGATACGTGGGAGACGCGCAACGCAGTGCTCGGCGCGCTTCGCAACTGGCAGTTTCGCGGCCGCATCGCCGTCAAGGCAGGCGATGAAGGCTTCAACGGACGATTCGACTGGGCGCAACAGGGCGATGCGTTCGACGCGTCGGTGGGCGGGCCGCTCGGCATCGGCACCGTGCGCATCGACGGCGAGGGCGATACGGTACGCCTGACCGACAAGGACGGCACCGAGACCCGCCTCGAGAATGCCGAAACCGATCTTTACTGGCGCTACGGCTGGACCATCCCCGTGACGAGCCTGCGCTACTGGGCGCTGGGCATACCCGATCCGGCGGTTTCGGCCGAGACGGAGGTTGACGAGAAGGGTCGCCTGAGGCGCCTCGAGCAGGGCGGCTGGACCGTCACGATCTCGCGCTACGCGGAAGGCGGCGGCCGGCAAATGCCCCGCATCCTGACGGCCACGAACCCCGATACGCGCGTGCGCATGGTCATCGATCGCTGGTCATTTTTCGAAAATTGACACCCACCGGACCTCACCGCACAATTGCGCCGCAACGCGGATTCGCTATTGGGGCGTAGCCAAGTGGTAAGGCAACGGGTTTTGATCCCGTGAATCGCAGGTTCGAATCCTGCCGCCCCAGCCATTCAGACAATAAGGGGAGGCAGCGTGGACCTCGCAACCATGGCGGTTTTTTCGGGTAACGCCCATCCGCAGCTCGCGCAGGATATTGCTCGCTACCTCCGCATTCCGCTTGCCCGGGCCCAGGTTGGCCGGTTCTCGGACGGCGAGATCAACGTCGAAATTCTCGAGAACATCCGCGGCCGCGAGACCTTCATCGTGCAGCCGACCTGCCCGCCGACGGCCGAGAACCTCATGGAACTGCTGGTCATGGTGGACGCGGCCCGCCGCGCCTCGGCCGCCCGCATTACGGCCGTGATCCCATATTTCGGTTTCGCGCGCCAGGATCGTCGGCCGCGTTCATCGCGCGTGCCGATTACGGCCAAGCTCGTCGCCAAGCTGATCGGCACCGCCGGCGTCGATCGAGTCCTGACCGTCGACCTGCATGCCGACCAGATCCAGGGCTTCTTCGATATCGCCGTCGACAACGTCTATGCCTCGCCCATCCTGCTGGGCGACGTCTGGAAGCAGAAGTACAGGGACATGATGGTCGTCTCGCCCGACGTCGGCGGCGTCGTGCGCGCACGCGCGCTGGCCAAGCGCCTCGGCGACGCCGATCTCGCCATCATCGACAAGCGTCGCGACAAGGCCAACCAGTCCGAGGTCATGAACATCATCGGCGAAGTCGATGGCAAGAACTGCGTCATGATTGACGACATGGTCGATACGGCCGGCACGCTCTGCCAGGCGGCGCAGGCGCTCAAGAACCATGGCGCCGAGACCGTGTCGGCCTACATCACGCACGCCGTGCTGTCGGGCCCGGCCGTCAGCCGCATCGCCGAATCGGAACTCGACGAGGTGGTCGTCACCGATACGATTCCATTGAACGGCGAGGCCCACGCCTGCAGCAAGATCCGCCAGCTCTCCGTCGCCGAGATGCTCGCCGAGACGATGCGCCGCATCAGCGACGAGGAGTCTGTTTCCTCCCTGTACGTCGACTGAGTCTTGGACTCGATCACCCAAGCGGCGCTGGGCGCCTGCGTGACGGCGGTATGCGTGCCGCGCGAGCATCGTCGCAGGGCACTGCTGGCGGGTGCCATGCTCGGCACCTTGCCCGACCTCGACATTTTCATCGATTTTGGCGACGCGGTCCGGAACTTCACCTACCACCGCGGCTTCAGTCATTCCCTGTTCGTCCTGCCCGGCGTTGCCGTTGTAATCTGGCTGGCACTGCGGCGCTGGTGGGCGCCGGTCCGCGCCGCGCCGCGGCCCTGGTTCGCAGGCATATTCCTCGCGCTGGTCACCCACCCCCTGATTGACGCGCACACGGCGTACGGCACGCAATTGCTGTGGCCGCTGGCGGTGACGCCGACCAGCTGGGCGACGATGTTCATTATCGACCCGCTCTTCACGTTGCCCCTGATCGTCGGGGTTATTGCGCTGTCCGGCTGGGCACTGCGGCCGTCGGCGAGCAAGGTAGTGGTGGCAGGACTGGCATTGAGCAGTGCGTATCTCGGCTGGACGTGGGTTGCCAAGACGCTGGCAGAACAACAGGCACATAGCGCGCTGGCCGACGCGGGCGTCGAGTACCGGGCCATGTTCTCGACACCCACGCCGTTGAACTCCGTTCTCTGGCGGGTCGTCGTGTTGACCGACGATGGCTATGCGGAAGGCTTCGATTCGCTGCTCATTGACGAGGGCCGCATGGCATTCAGGACCTACGCCTCCGATACCCGTGCGCTTGCCGAGGCGAGCGATCTCTGGGCAGTGCAGCGGCTGCGCTGGTTTGCCGCTGATTTCATCAGGGCCGACGTCGAGGACGGCCGCCTCGTCATCACCGATCTGCGCATGGGGCAGGAGCCGAGCTACGTATTTCGGCACGTCGTCGCCGAACGCGGCAATCCGCACTGGAAGCCGCTAGAGCCCGAGCGCCTGATGCTGCTATTCGACCGCGGCGACCTCGGCGCGGTCTGGCAGCGCATCCTGCACGCGGAGTAGAAGGGGGGACATGCTTTAGCGTGTCCCCCACTGGTGTCCGATACGCAATTCAGGTTCTTCCTGGGCTACGCCACGTATCCCGACCGGATGGGGGACACGCTAGAGCATGTCCCCCCTTCTAATGGCAGGTGCTTTCGGTTAACATGCGCGCCCCCGCAGCGATTGGTCGCGATCTCTGCGGGTATGTCGTTGAGAAAAAATCAGCAAAATCAATCAGATATGGAGACCGTCATGAGAGACGATTTTGATCTGATTGCGGATATCCGTGAAGACCAGGGGAAAGGTGCGAGCCGCCGCCTGCGTCATAGCGGAATGGTACCCGCAATCATCTACGGTGCCGGGCGCCCGCCGCGGGCACTCGCGTTCGACCACAACCGCGTCGTCCAGCAGCTCGAGAACGAGAAGTTCTACTCGAGCATTCTGGAGATCAAGGTCGGCGACAAGAGCCAGTCCGCTATCCTGAAAGCCGTGCAGCGTCATCCGTCGAAGCCGCAGATCATGCACCTCGACTTCCAGCGCATCGTCGCGGACGAGGAAATCAAGATGCTCGTGCCGGTTCACTTCCTCGGCGAAGACGTCGCCCTGGGCGTGAAGGAAGGCGGCGGCAAGGTGCAGTACATGATGACCGAGGTCGAGGTCGTCTGCCTGCCGAAGCACCTGCCGGAATACCTGGAACTCGATATCACCGAGCTCGAACTCGACGACATGCTCAAGCTGTCGGATATTCCGCTGCCCGAGGGCGTCAGCATTCCTGCCCTGGCGCAGGGCGAGGAGGCCGACCGCCCGGTGGTCTCGATCCACGTCATCAAGGAAGTGGTCATCGAGGAGCCGGAAGAGCTCGAGGAAGGCGTCGAGCCGGGTGCTGTTCCGGTTGGCGACGAAGAGGCGCCTGCCGCAGAAGACGCCGGCGAAGAGCCGACAGAAGAGTAAGCGCGACGACGCAATCTGCGAAAAGACCGCCGCGAGGCGGTCTTTTTTTTGTACAAGGATGTACTTATGCCGCGGCGGCCATGGATGGCCGGGAGCGGCGTTGACCCGTATCGTTTAACATGCGCACGCCATGCCGAAACCGATTCGCATCATTGCCGGGCTGGGAAACCCCGAGGAGAAGTACGAACGAACCCTGCACAACGCCGGGTTCTGGTTCGTGGACGCGCTCGCCCGCAAGTACGGCGGCAGCTATCGCTACGAGAAGAAGTTCGATGCGGACTTCTGTCGCATCAACCTGCATGGCGAGGACGTCTGGCTGGTCAAACCGCAGAGCTACATGAACCTCAGCGGCCAGCCGATTCGCGCCGTCATGGACTACTATCGACTCAGGCCGGCGGAGCTTCTCGTCGCGCACGACGAAATCGACCTGCCGCCCGGCACCGTGCGTCTCAAGGCCGGCGGCGGTCACGGTGGGCACAACGGCCTGCGTGACATCATCCGGCACTGCGGCGCGGATTTCCTGCGGCTGCGGCTCGGAGTAGGTCACCCGGGTGAGAAACACAAGGTCACGAATTACGTCCTGAAGCGCGGCTCGGGCGATGTCGAGGCCGCCGTCGAACGCAACATCGACGACGCGATCGACATGATGCCCGATCTCGTCGACGGCGACGTCAACGCGGCCATGAAGAAACTGCACACGAAAGACCAAACCGTAGACTGAAATATGGCGATTACCTGTGGCATCGTCGGGCTGCCGAACGTCGGCAAATCGACGCTATTCAACGCGCTGACCGCGGCCGAGATCGCGGCCGAGAACTATCCGTTCTGCACGATCGAGCCGAACGTCGGCGTCGTGCAGGTGCCCGACCCGCGCCTCGACTCGCTGGCGGCCATCGTCAAACCGGCCAAGGTCATCCCGACGACGATGGAGTTCGTCGACATCGCGGGCCTCGTCGCCGGCGCATCCAAAGGTGAGGGCCTGGGCAACCAGTTTCTTGCCAATATCCGCGAGACCAACGCCGTTGCCCATGTCGTGCGCTGTTTCGAAAACGACGACGTAACGCACGTGTCCGGCGCGATCAACCCGGTCGACGATATCGAGACGATCAACACCGAGCTCGCGCTGGCCGATCTCGAGTCCGTCGAGCGCGCGCTCGACAAGGCGACGCGCGCGGCCAAGACGGGGCAGAAGGAGGACGTCGCGCGGCGCGATGCGCTGGCCGGTATCAAGGCGCACCTGGATGAAGGCAGGCCGGTCCGCACGCTCGAAAAGACGGAGCTGCAGGAGGAGATCCTGAAAAGCGTCCACCTGATCACGGACAAGCCCGTCATGTACGTGGCCAACGTCGACGAGGACGGCTTCGTCGACAACCCGCACCTCAAGGCTGTCGAGGAATACGCGGCCGCGGACGGCGCCGAGGTCGTCGCCATTTGCGCGGCGATCGAGGCCGAGATCGCGGTGCTCGATGACGAGGACAAGGCCGAGTTCCTCGCCGATTTCGGCGCCAAGGAGCCGGGCCTGAATCGTGTCATTCGCCATGGCTACAATCTGCTCAGATTGCAGACGTTCTTCACGACGGGACCGAAAGAGGTGCGCGCCTGGACGACCAAGGTCGGCGCCACGGCGCCGCAGGCCGCGGGCGAGATTCACACGGATTTCGAGAAGGGCTTTATCCGCGCCGAGACAATTTCATATGACGACTTCGTCGCGCTCGGCGGCGAGCAGGGCGCGAAAGAAGCGGGCAAGCTGCGCCTCGAGGGGAAAGACTACGTCGTCCGGGAAGGCGACGTAATGCTCTTCCGGTTCAATGTCTAGGGAATACAGCCCTGTGCGGCAGCGGCCTGCCGCTAGGCGAGGTTGGCCTGGAAGAGGTTCTCGAGCTTATGGCCGGCCTGCGCGTCTTTGTGCCACCAGCTTGCAGAAATCAGGCGTATGCCGTCCACGACCAGGCCGGTCGATAGTGCCACTCCCACATAGGTGAGTCCGATGCGCAGCAGGTCTGCGGCGGGCAACGGAGCCATGCCGAGGTAGGCCTGCACCGCGCCGATGTCGAGGACCATTGCCGTCAGGATTGCGCCCGCGCCGAACGCAATGGTAACTGCCAGTTTGTTGAGTATCTGTCGAAACATCACGATACCCTCCGTGCTCTAAGTATGTATATACATTGTATCTCGTAATGAGACCATATGTCTATACGTATTCAGGAAAATGTTACGGGGTTCACAGTCCCCGGAACGTGTGCCTTGAGCGCCGCCTTCGCGGTATGATCCGTTGCTGCGACAGTACATCCAACGAAGGGGAAATCATGGCAACGTATACCTGTGAGAAGTGCGGCATGAGCGTCAACGCGACCTGCGGTAAGTGCGATGCACCGCTCGAGAACGGCACGCTGGAGGTAGGCGAGGGCAAGGAAGTACAGATTTCGAGCTGCCCGAACGGCCACGGCAAGATCAAGTCGCCGCTGTGCTGCGGCCAGGACATGAGCTGCTCTTTATAGAGCCTAGGGCCTTTCCGCGCCGAAAGACGGCAGCGACCAGTTAAACGCAATCGCGAGGCCACGCACGACGAGGCCCGTGACGACGGCAATAGCCAGCGGCAGCGGTTGCGCCAGGGCCAGCTCGTCGGCCGCGACATAGGCGAGGCTAGCCGCGAACGCCGCGGTTGCGTAGATTTCGCGCGACAGGATCAGCGGTATCTCGTTGCAGATGACGTCGCGGATCATGCCGCCCGTCACGGCCGTCGTGACGCCGAGCATGACGGCGACGAGCGGCCCGGTCTCGTGCTGCAGGCAGATCTCGGTGCCGAGCGCCGCGAACAGCGCAAGCCCCAGCGCATCGGCCCAGATCAGCAGCCGGCGGCGTCCGCCCGGCTTGTTGTGCGGGGCGAAGAAGATCACCAATGCGGCAATGATCGCGACCGCGACGTAGCGGTTGTCGCTGACCCAGAAGACCGGAACCCGGTCGATGATGATGTCGCGGATCGTGCCGCCGCCGACGGCCGGCATCAGCGCCAGCACGCAGAAGCCGAAAATGTCCATGCCCTTGCGTGAGGCGGCCAGCGCCCCTGAGACGGCGAATGCCGCCGTGCCGAGCATTTCCAGCGTATAGACGAAGTCCATGGCGGCACTGTACCGGAACCAGGTCAGCAGGCGTACAATCCCTTGACAGGCCGGGGCTGCGCCGCGAGAATCTGCGCCCCTCGCGGACCCGTGCCGCGACCCTATATAAGGTGATGTAGCTCAGATGGTTAGAGCGGCGGACTCATAACCCGCAGGTCGGTGGTTCAATTCCACCCATCACCACCAGGCAATCAGAAGGTGACAGTCACCCTAATTCCAACGGAATTAGGGTGACTGTCACCTCTTTTTTCCGAACCACCGAAGGTGGTTCATCCGGGGCCGGGTACGCCGCTGCATTATGTCCGGCCAGTTTCCCGGCGTGGCCACTGCCCGATGGGTATGCTGAGCGTCATCCCGACGGCCTAAAGCGAGCATCTACGCCAATCCTGACGGCCGCAATCAGAGGCTGTTGTGCGCCCGCAACAACTCGTTCGTTACGCATAGACAGGCCGCAGACCCATTGCTACACTCGGCGCAAGACCTGTCGCTCTCGGGCAACAGGCCCCAGAAAATCGCTCACCGTCGCCAGTCAGCCGCAGCAACTACTGGGCCGGCTCTTGGCGTTGGCCGACAACAAGAAGTTTGCAAGTGTTACGTCAACGAAAATCTTGCGACCACATATCAAATAACGGCAAATGGGGATGAACCATGAAGGAAAGACCTGACACGTCGCCGTGGCTACGCCTTTTAGGCACTGCGATCTTCTCACTCGCACTCGCGTCACCATTCGCAATGGCGCAAGACGCCGTTGACGATGTCGATGACGGTCTTGACGACGACGTCCGCGAGGAAATTGTCGTAACGGGCTCACGCCTTCGTCGCGACACCTTCTCGAGCGTTGCACCGCTGCAAGTCATCACCGGCGAGGTCTCCCGTAACCTGGGTGCGATCGATCCGGGCACGATCATGCAGGACAGTTCCGCGTCTGCCGGTGTCCAGTTCGACACGACCTTCGGCGGCTTCGTGCTCGACAACGGCCCGGGCGCATCCACAGCCGACCTCAGGGGTCTCGGCGCATCACGTACGCTCGTATTGCTGAACGGCCGTCGCATCTCGCCTGCGGGTGTCGAGGGTGTACCCATCGCGCCCGACCTCAATGTCCTGCCGAGCACGCTGGTCAGTCGTTACGAGATTCTGCTCGATGGCGCATCGTCGATTTACGGATCCGATGCTGTAGCCGGCGTTGCCAACGTCATCTTGCGCAAGGACTTCGACGGCCTCGAACTCGAGGCTTATACGCGCATGCCCGAGCACAGCAACGGCATCGAGAACACGATCAGCGTGGCATGGGGAGCCAACTTCGATCGCGGCTTCATCGGTATCGGCGCTGAATACAGCGACGGCGAGGCTGTCACCTACGCCGACCGTCCCTGGACCGCAGACTGCGCGACCTACCGCGAGCGGACGCCGTCCGGCGAGATTCGCACGACGAACATCTCGTACGCCGAACAGTACGGCATGAAAGAGACGCCCTGCGTTACTTCGTTCGGCTCGCAGCGTGTCTTCGATAACAACGGCCAGTTCGGGTCGATCTACTTCACGGAAGGCACGAGTAATGTCGGCATTCCGAACTGGTCCGAAGCGACCGGCCCGTTCGATATCGTCCTCGACCAGGACGGCGACGGTCAGCCCGACGTCGACTTCACGGATTACTTCATCGCGAGCGAGGACAACACGACGCATCTGTTGCCGGACCGTGAGCGCGTCAGCATCATGGCGTACGGCGAATACACGTTCGAAGGTGACATGAACATCACGCCGTATTTCGAGGCGACGTACAACAAGCGTGAGACCTATTTCTTCGATGCCGGTGCCGTCATTCAAGAGGAAGTCATCGGAGAGAATCCCTACAACATCTGTAACCCGGATGGCGTCAACGGCACGGACTGCTGGCTCGCCTACGACAACATCTGGACGAACCCCCAGTACATCGCTGAGTTTCAGCAAGCACTCCTGTTCGGTGGTGGCACGATTTCCGTCATCGATGCCTGCCTGAATTTCTTCGATATCGCGCAGGAAGATTGCACGCCAGGCGCATTTGGCCTTACGCCGGCATGGAATGACTTCCTCCCGGGTGGCGGACCTGGCGTGCCGCGACCGCTCGAGGCACAGTTCTCGATTGCGGGTGACCGCAATCAAGGCTGGATCGAAGTCGATCAGGTGCGCTTCGTCGGCGGCCTCAAGGGCGATCTGCCGATGCTCAACGTCGGCTCGCTCGATAACATGGGCTTCGATATCGCCTATGTCCTCAGCGAAAGCAAGGGCACATCGCTGCGCCCGGGTGTGAGGGAAGACAGGCTCGAGTACTCGCTGAATACCTCACGCATCGAAAACGGCCAGGTGGTCTGCGGTACGCCTGACGGCGGTCCCTGTGTGCCGGTCAACGTGTTCGCGCCGTCCCTGTACCAGGGTCTCCTTAGTAACGAACTCGCGACCCAGGCAGAGCGCGATTTTCTGTTTGCCGACCGCTTCATTGATACGCGATACAAGCAGGCATACGTCAACCTGCTCCTGACGGGCGATGTTTTCGAGCTGCCTGCCGGCTCGGTCGGAATGGCGATCGGGTACGAGTTCCGCAACGACGATATCGAGTCGCTGCCGAACGAAGTTGCTTCCGAAGGTCAGCTCTGGGGCTTCTTCAAGGACAAAGGCGCGACCGGTGAGAAAGACACCAAGGAGTGGTTCGTCGAAGTCGAGGTGCCGATCCTGGCCGGCGTTACGGGCTTCGAGGAGCTGACGGCGAACGTCTCTACGAGGCACACCGACGACGAATTCTACGGCGGCGCCTGGACCTATTCGGGCAAGCTCTCGTGGCGCCCGATCGACTCCCTGTTGCTGCGCGGCACGATCGGCACGTCCTATCGCGCCCCGAACCTGCGTGAGAACTTCCTCGAGGGTCTCAGCGGGTTCGCTACCGGATTCGATCCCTGTGTCGTCCCCTCTGACGCGTTGATCCTGGACATCGACGGCGGTCTGACATACGACCCGGGTCTCGATAATCGCAGCCCCGTCGTGATTCAGAACTGCATCGACGATGGCGTTGACCCGACGACGCTCGGAATCGTCGCGGCAAATGCGACCTCGTCACCGTTTGTCTCGGTGGAAGTACTGCAGTTCGTCGGCCAGACCGGCCTGGATGAAGAAAAGTCCGAGTCCTGGACGGCCGGCTTTGCGTGGGAGCAGCCTTATTTTGAGGCCTTCGACCTGTCGATCGGCGCGACCTACTACGAGATCGAGATCAGGGACGAGATCGTCCAGTTCAGCTTCCAGGGTGCGATCAACGACTGCTACGACGATTCCGAGGGCGACAGCCCCTTCTGCCAGGCCGTCCGGCGAGAGGACCTCGGTGGGGGCATGTTCGGCCTGATCGAGGAAGTCGACCAGAACTTCATCAACCGCGACTCGCTCAAGGCGAGGGGTGTCGACGTAAACCTCGCGCTCGACTGGCCGACGTCGGTATTCGGCAAAGCCGTTGACTTCGCGGCGGACCTGAACTTCAACCGCAAGCTCGAACTCTCTGACCTGTTCATCTCGGATATCGACGGTTCGGTCTCGGCCGACAGCGATCTTGGCGAACTGGGTGTACCGGAGTGGGAAGGCCAGGGTATCTTCCGCGCCGATTTCGGCGACTACCGCCTGACGTGGGCGACCCGCTACCTGTCCAATGCCGGGATCGATCCGGACGTCCGGGAAGACTGGCCGTTCTCGGGTGCCGCCTGGTATGGCGAGGGCGACTCGTGGACCTGTGCCGGCGAAGCCAGGGGCGACGTCGATTGCCAGCCGGTCGGTGAGGTCGAGAACTACTTCCGTCACGACCTGTCGTTTTACTACTATGGCGACGTCTACACGGTCGGTTTCGGTGCGCGCAACGTCTTCGACGAAGAGCCGCCGCTGATCGACGGTCGCGTGGTCGTCTACGACCGTTCGAACGTGCCGCTTGGCCGTGGTTACGACGTGCAGGGACGCCAGTACTTCATCAACGTATCGGCGTCGTTCGACGACCTGTCGTTCTGAGGTTTTTTGCTAGACTTGGAAGCCTGCGGGAGTAATCCTGCAGGCTTTCTTGTCTATATAGAGCGGTGTCTGCTTTCGGCGCCGCATTCGATATTGGTTGAGGACCTGACTATGACATCTCCCTCAATGGCACGCGTGCTGATGGTTTGGCTCGGGCTGCTTGGATTGCCCGTACTTGGCGGCAACGCGCTGGCTGACGACGGCGCAACGGCGAACGAGCCCTATCCGCTCGAATACTGGGCTCTGCGAGAGGTCGTCAGCAATGCCGCGGTGTCGCCGGACGGCAAGCACATCGGCATGCTCAAGATCCTGAGCAAGGACGGCGACCCGGTCCTGCACATCTACGACACGGACAATCTCGACGATCCCGATCCGATCCTTGTCAACTCCGATCCGATGGAGATCCAGGCGATCCAGTGGGTCAGCGATCGCGAGATGGTCATGCTCCTCAGGCAGAAAGTGCGCAAGAAGATCGAGGGCCAGAACCAGGGTGTCTACGAGGGCCGCATCACGCGTCTCAATATCGACGAGCTCGAATTCGACGACTTCGGCGTCTCGAACCCCAACATCGAAAGTCTGCTCGAGAATGACCCGGACACGATCATGGTCTCGACGCAACCGGGTGTGGACGAAGGTCTGGGCTTCGGTGAGGCGTTTCGCCCGCGGGCCTACTACCGGCTCAACCTCAAGAAAGGCACGAAGCAGCTCGCGATTCGCGGGCGCATCGACATGGCGCAGTTCGACTTCGACGCCGACGGCGATCCCTACATCGGGCGCGGCCTCGATACGCAGTCACAGTCCTACGTCTGGTATTACCGTCCGAAGGGCGGCAAAGGCTGGGACGAGCTCTATCGGCAGCCCGAAGAAAGCTTCGAGGACTTCGAGATCCTGGGCAAGGACGAGGCTGTACCGGGCAACCTGATCGTCAGGGCACACAACGGCCACAATTTTGCCGGTCTCTGGTCTTTCAACACCGAGACCAAGAAATTCGATGAGCTGCTTTATCGTCGTAACGACGTCGATGTGCTCGGCGTGCGCTATCACAGCAACGCCTGGGCGCGCCCCGGGTCGATTACGGCCGTGAGCTATTTCAAGGACAAGCATCGCTACGAGTACTTCGATGAGATCGAAGGCGCTACTTACAAGCAGCTCGAGGAGCTGATTCCCTATGCGCACTACGTGCGCGTCACGTCCCGCTCGCGTGACGGTAATACGATGATGGTCGTGAACTCGGGGCCGCGCGATCCGGGCACGTACTACATGTACAGGAACGGCGAATTCACGATGGTCGGCAGCCAGCAGCCGCTGCTCGAGCCGGAGAAGCTCGCCAGTACGCGCTACGTGCGCTACAAGGCGCGCGATGGCCTGACGATTGGTGCCCACGTCACGATACCGAACGGCGAAGGGCCGTTCCCTCTCATCGTGTTGCCGCACGGCGGGCCCGAGGTGCTCGAGACGATCGTCTACGACGAGTGGGCACAGGTGCTGGCCAACTACGGCTACATGGTAATGCAGCCGCAGTACCGCATTTCGCGAGGCTACGGCCTCGAGCACTTCAAGGCGGGCTTCAAGGACGGCGCGCTCGGTCGCGCGGCGCAGGACGACAAGGACGATGGCGCGTTGTACCTCGTCGAGAAGGGTCTTGCCGATCCGGATCGCATGGCGATGTTCGGCTGGTCCTACGGTGGATACGCTGCGCTGGTCGCGGCGTCACGCACGCCGCAGCTCTACCAGTGCGTCATCGCCGGCGCTGCCGTCGCCGATCCGGTCTGGTTCTCGAACGAATTCAAGAACACGTTCCGGATCCGGGCGCAGACGAAGGTCGTGCTGGAAAACCGCGACAGTGGCATTCGGCCGGCCGAGGAAGTCGAGAAGGTCAACGTGCCGGTGATGCTCGTGCACGGTGACGTCGATCAGCGTGTGCAGTACTACAACGCCACGCGCTATGCGGACAGGCTCGAGGAGCACGGCAAGACCTACAAGCTCGTCAAGCTCGAGGGAGCCGACCACTTCTACAACACGCTGTACTTCGAGCATCAGCTCAAGCTCTACGAGGAGATGCTCGGGTGGCTCGCGTCACCGAACTGCTTCGGCGGGGACGGCGTACAGACGGCGGCCATCGACGACTAGGGGCCGGCCCTCCCTTTCTGGACGTTACCCCGACCAGCTACTAAGCTGGTTATATTGACAAAAAGAACAGGGGAGGGGGATCAATGAACTGGAAAGCGATTGTACTGGGCGGCCTGGCTTACTACGTGACCGCGTTTGTCGTATCGATGGCGGGCGGCGTGTTCATCCACGAAGGCGTCCTCGACGAGGCCTACCGGGCCACCGAGAGCTTCTGGCGCCCGGAACTCGTGCAGGATCCGCCCGACATGGCGGCGCTGATGCCCATGTGGATCACGACCGGCATCATCACGTCGTTCATCCTCGCGGGGATCTACATGGTGTTCCGCGGCGCGCTGAGAGGGCCCGCGTGGCAGCGCGGTTTGAAATTCGGCATTGCCATGTGGCTGTGGGGCGCGTGCCTGATGGCGGCCTGGTCGGGCGTCTTCAACCTGCCCAGTAAGATCTGGATCTGGTGGGGCATCGACGCCGCGATCTACACGATCATCGGCGCGATCGTGCTCGGTATCGTCGCGGAGAAGCTCGCGCCGTCCGAATAAAGTCAGTCCTCGACGCCGAGCCTTTCGTGCATGATCGGGCTCGTCGTCGTGTACTGGACGTGCACTTTCTTGTCCGGCTCGATGCGCTGCTTGATCGCGAATGCGGCGAGCGCCGCCTCGTGGAAGCCGCACAGGATCAGCTTCTTCTTGCCCGGGTAGTAGTTGATGTCGCCGACCGCGTAGATACCGGGCGTCGAGGTCTCGAATTTTTCGGTGTCGACGTTGATCGTCTTGCGGTTGATGTCGAGGCCCCACTCGGCGATCGGCCCGAGCTTCGGGGCGAGGCCGAAGAACACGAGCACGTCGTCGGCCGGGACCTCGACGGCATCGCCTTCTTTGGGCTGGATCGTGATGGACTCGACCATCCCGTCCTTGCCCGTGATCGCCTTCGCCTTGGCGCTCTCGATCGTCGTGACTTTGCCCTGTGACTCGAGTCCGCGCATGGTCTCGACCGTGGCGGGCACAGCGCGATATTCGTCGCGCCGGTGCACGAGCGTGATGTGTTCGGCAATGCCGGCCAGCTCGACCACCCAGTCGAGGGCCGAATCGCCGCCGCCCAGGATGACGAGGCGCTTGCCCGCGAACTTCTCGGGGTCGCGCACGCGATAATGCAGGCTCTTGCCTTCGTATTGCTCGACGTCCGGCACGCGCAAGCCACGCGGCTGGAACGAACCGACGCCTGCCGCGATGACAATGGCTTTGGCTTCGAACTGCTTGCCGGCGCGCGTCTCGACATAGAAGGTCTCGTCGTCATTCACCCTGACGACCGTGACTTCCTCGCCGAGGTGCATCCCCGGAGGAAACGGTTCGATCTGTTTTAGCAGGTCAGTCGTCAGCTCCTCACCCGTGCACATGGGTATGGCGGGAATGTCGTAGATCGGCTTGTCGGGATAGAGCTCGGTACATTGCCCACCCGGCTGCCGGAGGCTGTCGACGATCTCGGCCTTGAGGCCCAGGAGACCGAGTTCGAACACCTGGAACAGGCCACACGGCCCTGCGCCGACGATAACGACGTCTGTCTTGATCACTGCTTAGCCCTGCGTAAAAAATCAGCCACGCATTCTAGTCGATTTTAAGTGGCAGGTAATCGTGGTCATCCGCAGGCCGAAACGGGGCGTGTTGTGTATGATCGCGTGACGCCACGCCAGGGAAAGCGAAACGTGCAGGAAGAAACCGTCAGCAGCCAGCAACGCGTTCACGCGATCATCGACGACGGCCGCGTCAGCGGCCAGCAGCTGCTGGTCATCGCCCTGTGTTTCCTGTTCAACATGCTCGACGGTTTCGACATCACGGCGATGGCGGTTGTCGCGGGTGCCGTCGGCACCGAGATGGCGATCACGCCGGAGCGGCTCGGCTGGATCTTCAGCTTTGCGCTCGCGGGCATGATGGGCGGGGCAATGTTCCTGGCGCCGGTCTCGGACATCATCGGGCGCCGCAAGACCATTATCGTTTCGATCCTCGTGCTCGGCGTGTCGGTGCTGCTGACGGCCACGGCCTCGTCGCTAACGGAGTTCGTCGTCCTGCGCTTCCTGGCCGGGCTCGGGGCCGGCGCCATGCTCGCGAGCCAGGCGACCCTGGCCGACGAATACAGCCCCGACAGGTACCGCGCGCTGTCGGTCGCAATCGTGACGTCGGGCTACCCGGCGGGCGCGATGATGACCTCGGTTGCGGCCGCCGCGATCATGCCGGAATTCGGCTGGCGCGGCATGTTCTGGTTCGGCGGCGTCCTGACGCTAGTCATGGTCGTGATCGCGCTGCTGCTGATCCCCGAATCGCTCAAGTACCTGCTCGAGCGCCGGCCGGCCAACGCGCTGCAGCGGATCAACGAGATCCTCGGGCGCCTCGGCAAGGCGCCGCTCGATGAGCTGCCCGCGCCACCGGCGACGGGTAATACGCGCGGTGCCGGTTTCGTGGCCACGCTCATGAAGCTCGGCGCGAGGGAACATCGCCGTACCACGCTGATGCTGTGGTCGACCTTCTTCCTGAGCTTCACGGCCCTGTATTTCCTGCTGAGCTGGGTACCCAAGCTGGTCGAGGACGCGGGCTTCACGGCCGGCGACGGCCGCAGCGCGTTTTTCCTGATGAACCTTGGCGCGATCATCGGCATCTACACGCTGGGCGTGTTCTCGACGCGCCTGAAGCTGACCAGCCTGATCGCAGTGTTCTTCCTGTTATCCGCGATCGGCATGGTGGTCTACGCAGCGGCGCCGGCCAGGCTCGGGCTGCTGCTCGTCATCATCTTCTTCGTCGGCCTGTTCCAGCAGGGCGGTTTCACGGCCATGTACAGCGCGGCCGCCAAGTCCTATCCGACCGACGTGCGCAGCACCGGTATCGGCTGGGCGATCGGCCTCGGGCGCCTCGGCGCCGTCATCGGCCCGGCCGCGGCCGGCTACCTGATCGCCGGGGGCCTCGGTATCGCCGCTAATTTCGTCATCTTCGCGATCCCGATGGCGGTATCGGCCGTGCTCGCGTACCGCCTTAACATCCGGTGACTTGCGGCTGACAGACCGCTATCGCTCTAGTCGATTGCCACCAGCTCGATGTCGAAGCTCAGCGCGTGCCCGGCGAGCGGGTGATTGGCGTCGACCGTGATCGACGCGTCCGCGACGCCCGTGACGACGAGGTTCATGATGTGACCCTCGGGGCTCTGGCTCTGCAGCGCCATGCCTTCTTCGGGTTTGATCTCGTCCGGCAACGCGCTGCGCGGCACCTCCTGGACCAGTTCATCGCGGCGTTCGCCGTAAGCCTGGTCGGCCTCCATGCGGACCGACTTTTTGTCGCCAATTGTCATGCCCGAGACCGCATCGTCGAATCCTGAGATCACCTGGCCGCTGCCGAGGGTGAACTCAAGCGGCTCCCGTCCGGCCGATGAATCGAACTCGGTGCCGTCGTCGAGGGTGCCGGTGTAATGGATGCGTACGGTATCGCCTGATTTAGCTACGCTCATGTTCCTTGCCTGTCTGTGAAAATATTGGGCACCATACCAGTATCGGCGGCGAATTTTCGGACACTTTCACGACGATCATCGCGGCCGACCTCTTGTATCATCGAACGATGAGCGTCGCAGTCGCCATTCTCGCCGCGGGCAAAGCCGCACGATTCGGCCGGCAAAAACTGCTCGAAACATGGAGCGGGAGGCCCGTGCTCGAACATGTGCTGACCGCCGTGTCCGAAGCGGGTTTAGGCAATGTCCTGCTCGTGACGGGTGACGAGCCTTTCGCCGAACTCGCGGCGAACTACTCGGCCCGGGTCGTGTGCAACCCGGGTTTCGAGAGCGGCATCGGCACCAGCATCGCGACATCCGCCGACGCCTGCGACGGCGAAACGGAGGCCCTTGTCATCGTGCTCGGCGACCAGCCCCTCGTCACCGCCGCTCACCTGCGCGCACTCGTGGCCACGTGGGATGGCGAGGAGGGCGGCATCGTGGCGACGTCCTACGCGGACACGCAGGGCCCGCCCGTGCTGTTCGGCAGCGCGTATTTCTCCGAGCTTGCATCACTGAATGACGACAGCGGCGCAAAACGCATTTTGCGTGCCCATGCGGAGCGAGTGGGGACAGTGACCTTCGAACCTGCCGCCTTCGACGTCGACACGCCGGACGATCTTGCGAGGCTCGATTAGTCGCGCGCGGAGAAGAACGCCTGAAGCTCGGCCACGATCTCGAGCGCGATTGCGGCCGGACCGCGGCCGCCGATCTTCTTGCCCACGGGCGAGCGCAGGCGGTCCCCGAGACCCTTCGCGGCGTCGCCGAGTTCGTCGAGGAGCCGCTCGCGACGGCGCGGCGGCCCGAGCAGGCCGACGAACGGGATGTCGGTCTCGGCCAGGGCGCCAAGGTAGCTGCGATCGCTGGCAAGGTGATGGCTCATGACGATCGCCGCATCGAAGCGGCCGAGGTCGATCTGTGATGCCACGGCTGCGGCCGGCCGGCACTCGGCGACCCCGGGCCCGAGCCTGTCGACATAGTGTTGCCGGTGGTCACTGACCGATGCATTCCAGCCGAGCGCTTCGACCATGCCGAGCAGCGGCGAGATGTCCGGGCCCGCGCCGAGTATGAGCAGGTTCGGCGGCCGGTGTATGCGGATGTCGATCGTCTCTTGGCCGTTACCGGTCGCGAACGGGGCGTCGATCCGGGCCCCGTCCTGCAGCGCCGCGACGATCGATGCGAGCGGCTCGTAATGATTGGCGGCGGTCAACGGCTGCAGCAGCAGGCGCATCGTGCCGTCGCAGCCGACGCCGAGTCCGAATACTTCGTCGTCGTCACGCAGGTCGTAGTCGACGAAAGCCGCAACGCCCTCGGCCAATACACGGGTGGCGCGATCGGCCAGGTCGCCCTCGAGACAGCCACCCGACACGATGCCCGCGGCGTCGCTGTCGTCGCCGATCAATACGAGGTGTCCCGCCTTGCTGTATGAAGAACCGCCGGTATCGACGACCGTGACCAGCACGAGCGGTTTGTTGCCTGCACGCCGTTCGTCGAAAAAACCGATGAATCGACTCGTCAAGCGGGTCGATGGACCATCGGGTGGGGGATCGGCAGAATGTGCCTTGGGGTGCGGCATTGTGCGATTGTAACCAATCTGTGGGAGGGCCTTCAGGCCCGAAGTGTGGGAGGGCCTTCAGGCCCGAATGGGTTCGCGGCCTAGGTGCCCTCGGGGTATAAAGCCGCTCCCACAGCCCTAGGTACATCCCCGAATTGGCCCTTGGCGGGCCCGTTGGGATCATAATCGGGCATGCGAGAGCGTGCGTTGCAGAGATCGGGAAGGTATTCATTATGCGCAGGACTTCAGCTCTTCCAGTTACGGCTTCCCTGGTCTTGTATGCCACGTTCGCGTGGTCGGGCGACGTCGACAAAGGCTGGAATGCCTACAATTCGGTCGACTACGCGACGGCGAAGGCCGAGTGGCAGGAGCTGGCCGATTCAGGCAACGCCAGCGCGGCCTACGGTTTGGGGCTGATGTACGGCAATGGCTTCGGCGTCGACATGGACGACGCTCTCGCCATCAAGTATTACGGTATCGCGGCCGAGCAGGGTCACGCCGATGCCCAGTTCAATATGGCTGTCATGTACCAGAACGGATGGGGTGTTCCCCAGGACGAAACGAAAGCCAACGAGTGGTACCAGCTGGCAGCCGAGCAGGGCAACACGGAAGCCCAGGTGTCGCTCGGTCGCTACTATGCGCTCGATTTCCTGGATTCGTACGATCCGGTCAAGGCTTACAAGTGGTTCAGCATCGCGCACAAGCTCGGCGACGTGAATGCGACCGACAAGCGCGACTTTATTGCATCGCGCATGACGCCCGAGCAAATCGCCGAGGCAAACGGCCTCGTGGACGCCTTCGTCACGAGGAACCGCCCGCTGTTCGCCGAGCAGGACTACTAACGACTTCTCTGCTCTCTCTCCGAGGGTACCGGGGCCCGGCCGGAGACGGTCGGGCCCCGCTTCGTTGGCCGACCCGGTCGCTCAGCCCTTGCCGCGACGAGCCTCGAGTTCCTGGCGGATTTCGTGCGCGCGTTCTTCGGTGATCGAGAACGTCGCGATCGAATATATGGCAATGGCCGACGCGATGCAGGGAATGAACGCATCGCAGATTCGCATGAGCCTGATTGCCTCGGGCGTCTGGTTGCCGCCGAGATTGACGTCGAAGCCGGTCCAGACGAGCAGCAGTCCGCCGCCCAGTATCGCGGCCGACTGGCCGAGCTTGACGACCCACCAGAAGATCGAGCCGTACATGCCTTCGCGCCGCTCGTGCGTCTTGAGTTCATCGGCGTCGACGACGTCGGCCACCATTGATGGCATCAGCGTGAACAGGCCGGCCAGGCCGAACGCCATCAGCGGCGCGGGAATCAGCACGAGCCACGGATTGTCGGGCGTGTAGACGAACCACTTGAGCGCATAGCCGATCATCGAGATACCCGTCGACACGAAAAACGCCCGGCGTTTGCCGATCTTGGTCGCAAGGTACGTGACGATGCCGATGACGACGAGTGCCGACAGCGCCTGCACGAGCCCGGAGTGCCCGACGAACGCGGCACCCGCGGCCTGGTCACCCTGGAACACGTAGTAGATGATCACGTAAGACTGGAATGCCGCTATCAGGATGAAACCGTTGAAGACGAGGAAGGTGGCGATGCAGAGTTTGAGGAATGGCTTGAACGCCAGCGTCTTGCCGAAGCCGCGCAGGAAATCCATGATGATGTGGCCGACGCCGCCAGGTCCCGGCTCTTCGCCGTCCTCGGCGGCGGCGTGCTTGAACCGCTCGCGCAGGAAGATCGCGGGCAGGACACCGAGGGATATGACGACGACGGCAATGATCATCGCGAGGTAGCCGGCGCCCGTGACGACGTCGCCGAACACGGGCAGGTACATGATCAGGAGAAAATAGGGCGAGATCATGTAGGCGATGTTGCCGAAGAAGTTCTGCACGCCCATGAGACGCGTGCGTTCGTGGTAATCCGGCGTCAGCTCGTATCCCAGTGCGACCCACGGCGTTGCATAAACCGTGTAGGCGAGGAAGAAGATCAGCGATCCGCCCAGGAAGTACCAGAAGTACCAGCCCTCGCTCTTGCCCGGAGGCAGTTGCCACAGGAGCGTGAAGACGATGGCGACGGATATCGCGCCGACGAACATGTAGGGACGGCGCCTTCCCCATTTCGATCTCGTGTTATCCGAGATGTAGCCCATGAGCGGGTCGGTGATGGCGTCGGTCAGGCGCGGCAGTGCCCCGAGCAGACCCACGAGCGCCGGGTTCATGCCGAGGCCGAGGTTCAGCACGATCATCATGCGACCGATGGCATCGGCAAGCGTGTTGTTTACGAAGGCACCCAGCCCGTAGACGACCTTCTGTCTGAACGGTATGCGGTCCTCGGGCGCGGTTTCGAAGTGAGTCGCGGTGCTCATGGTGCCCCCCAGCAGTTATTCTTATATGCCCCGCGAATCATCGTGTAACAAATTGACAACGCTGTCAATCGTTGCTAAAAGCCGGGCGATTCACGCGAGAATATCATGACTGCAACCAGCGCAGACACATTGACGCGGCGACCGGAAGCGCGCGAGCGGGCGCAAGCATTGCTTTCGGAAATGACGCTGGCCGAGAAGATCGGCCAGATGAGCCAGGTCGAGGCGACGCACGGCTACGCGCCAGACTACCTGGCAGAGCGCCTGCGTGCCGGCGACATCGGCTCGGTCATCAACAATGTCGACGTCGGTATCATCAACGAGCTGCAGCGCATCGCCGTCGAAGAAAGCCGGCTCGGCATTCCCTTGCTGATCGGGCGCGATGTCATTCACGGCTTCAAGACGATCTTTCCGATTCCGCTCGGCCAGGGCGCGACCTGGAATCCGGAGCTTGTCGAAGAGGGCGCTCGCGTGGCGGCGCGCGAGGCGGCGAAGTGCGGCGTCAACTGGACGTTCGCGCCGATGATCGACATCTCACGCGACCCGCGCTGGGGCCGCATCGCCGAGAGCTTCGGCGAGTGCGTCCTGCTGACCAGTACGCTCGGCGTGGCGATGGTGAAGGGCTTCCAGGGCGACAGCCTCGCCACAAACGGATCGATCGCGGCCTGCGCCAAGCACTTCGCCGGCTACGGCGCCGTTGAAAGCGGCCGCGATTATGCGACGACGAATATCCCCGACACCAAGTTGCGCAACGTCTACTTCCGCCCGTTCAATGCGGCCGTGGACGCCGGCGTGTCGACGGTGATGACCTCGTTTTCGGACCTGAACGGGGTGCCCGCGACGGGCAACCGTTACATCCTTACCGAGGTGCTGCGCGGTGAATGGGACTTCGACGGCTTCGTCGTCAGCGACTGGGACTCGATTCGGCAACTGCAGATACACGGACTCACCGAAAACGACCGCGAGTCGGCCTGCGAGGCCGTCGATGCCGGCGTCGACATGGAGATGGCCGGCGACGCCTTCAGCGGAAACCTCTCAGGCCTGGTCGAAGAGGGCCGTGTGAGCGAGGCGCGCATCGATGCGGCAGTCATGAAGATACTGACCCTCAAGTTCGACCTCGGCCTGTTCGAGAACCCGTACACGGACCCGGAGTCGCTTCCCGGCTACGCCAGTGAACCGGCGCTCGAGGCCGCGCGGCTTGCGGCCCTGCAAAGCTGTGTCCTGCTCAAAAACAATGCACGCGCACTGCCGCTCGATACGGGTGCCGTCTCGTCGCTCGCCGTTATCGGTCCGCTGGCCGATGCGCCCTACGAGCAACTCGGCACGTGGATCTTCGACGGCGACCCGGACCTGAGCGTCACGCCGCTGACCGCGATCCGCGATTTCGTGGGCGAGGATGTCGACGTGCGCTACGTTCGGGCCATGCAAAACTCCCGCAGCCGCGACACCGCCGATTTCGACGTCGCCGCCAGCACGGCGGCGCAGTGCGATGCGGTGCTGCTGTTCCTCGGGGAAGAGTCGATCCTGTCGGGCGAAGCGCATTCCCGGGCCGACATCGGCTTGCCCGGCGCGCAGGAGGAACTCGTACGCCGTGTGCGCGCCGCCGGCAAGCCCGTAATCGCCGTGATACTGGCCGGCCGGCCGCTGACTCTTTCCGATGTGGTCGGCGAGGTCGATGCAATCCTGTACGCGTGGCACCCGGGCACGATGGGCGGGCCGGCGATTGCCGACCTGCTGTTCGGCATCGAGTCGCCGTCCGGCAAGCTGCCGGCGACGTTTCCACGCGTCGTCGGGCAGATACCGATCTACTACAGCCAGAAGAACGGCGGCAAGCCACCCAACCGCGACAACGTCGTGCATATCGACGACATCGAAGCGTTCGCGCCGCAAACGTCGCTCGGCATGAGCGCGTTCCACCTCGACACGTGTTTCACACCGCTGTTCCCGTTTGGCCACGGCCTGTCGTATACGAACTTCGTCTACGAAAACGTCCGCGTCAGTGATGACGAGATCGAGCTGGGTGGCACGGTGACGATCAGCGCCGAACTCAGCAATCGCGGTGACGTCGAGGCGGAGGAGGTCGTGCAGCTCTACACGCGCGATCTCGTTGGCAGCATCACGCGGCCCGTCAAGGAGCTCAAGGGGTTCCGGCGGGAGCGTCTGCGGCCGGGCGAGACGCGCACCGTGAGTTTCGATCTGCACACCGACGATCTCACATTCAGCGGGCGAGACGGCAGGCGTGTCGTCGAGCCGGGCCTCTTTCATGCGTGGATCGGCGGCAGCTCGGACATCGACCTGCACACGGCGTTTCGTATCGTGGCATCCAGGTCCTAGCCGGCGTCACTGATGGCTACTGCAAATCGATTTTCGATTCTGGTCGCGCTTATCGTGGCCCTGGGCGGTTTTCTCATGGGTTTCGATGCGTCCGTGATTTCGGGTGTCGTCGGATTCATCGAAACGGAATTTGCGCTGACGAAAATCCAGCTCGGCTGGTCGGTCGCGTCACTAACGCTGACGGCGACGCTCGCGATGATGCTGGCGGGCCCGATCAGCGATCGCGTCGGCCGCAGGCCCGTACTCAAGGTGGCGGCGCTGCTGTTTGCCGTGTCGGCCGTCTGGTCGGCGCTCGCGCCGGATTTCATCTCGCTCGTGATGGCGCGCATGCTGGGCGGCCTCGGCGTCGGCGCCGCGCTGATAATCGCACCGATGTACATCGCCGAGATCGCGCCGCCGGCGCAGCGCGGCCGCATGGTGTCGTTCAACCAGCTCAACATCGTGCTCGGCATATCGATCGCGTTCTTCAGCAATTACCTGATCCTGCGCCTCGGACAATCCGGCCTCGAATGGGCTGGCGCACTCGGCCTGGACGCGCACCCGTGGCGCTGGATGCTGGGCGTAGAATCCCTGCCCGCCGTCATCTACTTCTTTGCCCTGTTCCTGGTTCCCGAAAGCCCGCGCTGGCTGGCCATGCAGGGCCGCCGCGACGAAGCCCTCGCGGTGTTCGCAAAGGCCAGCGATGAGGCGACGGCAAAAGCGAATCTCGCGGCCGTCGAGCAGAGCCTTCACGATGCGGACACGGCGGCGAAGCTGCCGCTCAAGGAGCTTTTTGCACCCGCGATGCGTCTCGTCCTGACCATTGGTGTGTCCGTCGCCATCCTGCAGCAGATCACGGGCATCAACTCGGTGTTCTTCTATGCGCCGATGATTTTCGAGCAGTCCGGCGTCGGCACCGACGCGGCGTTCATGCAGGCCGTGCTCGTCGGCATCGTCAACCTCGTGTTCACGGTCACGGCGATGCTGCTGATCGACAGGCTCGGCCGACGGCCCTTGCTCGGCTTCGGCCTGGCCGGGATCGCCGTGTGCATGTTCCTGCTGTCCTACGGCTTCGGCTCGGCGACCTATACCCTGCCGGCCGACATCGACCTTCCGCCAGGCGTCGATAAAGCGGCTTTGCAGCAGGTGCTCGATGTCGAGTTCGGCAGCGACGTCGAATTTCGCGAAGGCGTGTCGGCGGCGATCGGCGCGCAGGCATTCAAGGAGAACGAATCCCTGCTGGTCAGCGCTGCCGTCGATCTTAACGCGGCTCTGATACTCTTCGGCATTCTCGGCTTTGTCTCCAGTTTCGCCGTGTCGCTCGGGCGGGTCATGTGGGTGCTGTTCTCCGAGCTTTTCCCGAACCAGCTGCGCGGCCTGGCGATCTCGTTCGCCGGGCTGATCAACTCGGCGGTCAGTTTCGGCGTGCAGCTGGTGTTCCCGTGGGAGCTCGAGAATCTCGGCAATGCGCTGACGTTTCTTATCTACGGCGGCTTCGCCGTGATCGGGTTGGTATTGCTCATGCGCATCCTGCCCGAAACGCGCGGCCGCTCGCTCGAAGAACTGGAGGACCTGCTCGTTGGGGAAAAAAAATGAACAAACTACCTGTATTGCTGGGTCTTGCGCTTATGACTACTGCCTGTTCCACATCCGATGACTCGTCGCCGGCCGACGCTGATTTCACACAAGCACCCGACGCCCTGTTGCAGGGTGAGGTCATGGCGATGTCCTATTCGGGCTTTCGCGGAGGACAACATCCCGACCGCGGCGCGGGCGCCAACAACCCGAGCCAGGAAGAGATTCTCGAGGACCTGCAGATCCTCGTGGACCACGATTTCAACCTGATCCGCATGTACGACAGCAAGGAGAATACGGTCACGACGCTCGAGCTGATCCGCGAGCACGAGCTGCCGGTCAAGGTGCTGCTCGGCATCTGGCTGGACGCTGAGTTCAGCAATCACGAAGGCTGCCCGTGGCTCGACGAGCCTATTCCTGACGAAGAACTGGCGGCGAACGCGGTCAAGAACGGCGAGGAGATCGAGCAGGCCATCGAGCTTGCCAACGAGTACGACGACATCGTCGTCGCCATCAACGTCGGCAACGAGGCGCTCGTCGAATGGAACGATCACATGGTGCCGCTCGAGCGCGTCATCGAGTACGTCCGCCATGTAAAGGCGGCGACGACGCAACCCGTGACCGTCGCCGATAACTACGAGTGGTGGATAGCGGACGGCGCGCCGCTGGCCGAGGTCGTCGACTTTCTCGGCGTGCACACGTACGCGGCGTGGGAGGACAAGACGATCGACGAGGGCCTGTCGTACACGATCGAGAATATCGAGGGCGTGCACGCGGCACTGCCGGACAAGCCGATCGCCATTCTCGAGGCCGGCTGGGCCACTACGGCCGAGGAGTTCCCCGGCGAGGCGAGCGAGGAGAACCAGGCGCGCTACTACCGCGAGCTCCTCGACTGGGCGACGGCAGCCAACGTGAGCGTGTTTTTCTTCGAGGCGTTCGACGAGCCCTGGAAGGGCGACCCGGACAATGAGGACGGTGCGGAGAAGCACTGGGGTATCTTCTTTGTCGATCGCACCCCCAAGCTCGTCATGCAGTAATCGAATCACCCGGTTCCAGCAATGAAAAGTCCACCCCGAAGCTCGCTGCGCGGCCTGCGCACCTTTTGCGTCGCTGCGCGCTACCAAAGCTTCAAGACGGCGGCCAGCGAGCTGTTCGTGACGGCGTCCGCGGTCAGCCAGCAGGTCAAGAGTCTCGAGGAAGAGCTCGGGCTGCGCTTGTTCGAGCGCAGCGCGCGCGAGGTCGTGCTGACCGAGGATGGCCGCGCGTTGTATGAAGCACTGCGCCCGCTGCTCGAGCAGCTGGATGCGCTGGTCGCCGACTTCCGCAAGGCGGGGCGCCGCAAGTCCGTCCGCATCTCGGTACAGCCGTTCTTCGCGAGCGAGTTCTTCGTGCCGCGTCTGAGCGAGTTCACGGCCAGGCATCCGGAGATCGACATCCAGGTAGGCACGAGCGACGAGGCGTCGGAAAAACTTCCGGCCGAAGCGGACCTGTCGATCCGCCTCTTTAGCAAGGCGCCCGCCGGAACGCGCGCCGACCTGTTGTTTCCATTGCGCATGGTGCCCGCGGGTTCCGCCGCTTTCAGGAAGACGGTCAAGGTCAAAGACAAGCGCATCGTCAGCGACTTCCCGCTGATCGTGCACGACACGCGACCCAAGGCCTGGAAGGAATGGTCGAATTCGACCGGGATCGCATTGCCGGAGGACGCCAGGGTGACGCGGCTCGACTCGATGATTGCCGTCGTCCGGGCCGCCGAGCAGGGGATCGGGGCCGCCCTCGTGCCCGTGCCGATCGCCGAACAGTGGTTCAAACAGCGTACGATCGTGCGCCTTTTCGAGGATGAGCTCGTCGCCGACGTGTCGTATTACCTCGTCTCACAGGATGAACGATCCGCGAATCCGGCCGTGGACACGCTGCGCAGCTGGATACTCGAGCGCTTCGCGGCCAAGCCTTAGTTTTTCTTAACCCGAACCTGACTTTTTTTCGTTTGTCGATGGCAGGCGAACACCTTATCGTGCGCGCGTACGGCAGGGAAAAGCTCTTTGTCGTGCACTGGAAAAACGTCGTTACTTAGGAGGTAAGACCATGAACCAGAAGGAAAAAGGAATGTTCGACCGGTTCTTGCTCGCGCTTGGATCCGCGGCGCTCATGCCCCCGTTTACGGCAATGCCGAAGGTCCATCGCGACCGCATCGTCATTGCACGAGACGTGCGGCTCGACTCTGCGGAGTCCGGGCCGGAAATCAGAGAGGCCCGGCCACGGGTCCGCTGGGCCACATGACATGAGGCCAACCATCGAACATGATTGAGAGCCGGGCACTGCCCGGCTCTTTTCGTTTCGGGCACCCAAAATCCGGCGTTCGAGAGGCCAGTTACAAATTGTTACGTATTCGCCGCAATTGACAGCGCTGTCATGATCCTGTAATACGTATGCTTACAAGAAAAAGTTAGTCTCAAAATAACCAGTTCCGTGCAATCCCGGGGGAATACGAGAATGCATTTGCATGTATCAAGACTGAGTGTCGCGCTGCTCGCGACTGGCGTGTTGCTTGTTGGCTGCGATACCGGTGAACCGCCGATTCTTTACTCCGCTGTCGAGGTCGCGCCTGACCCCGTGGTCCCGGCGCAATCGAACGTCAACACCAGCGTTCCGATCCTGACGGTCGCCAACAACCTCGAAGTGGTCGAGGGAGTCGCCCCGACCCTCGTCTGGAGCGACGAATTCAACGGCGACGCGCTCGACCCCGGTAGGTGGTTGTTCGAAACCGGTGACGGCAGCGAGTACGGCATCCCCGGGTGGGGCAACAACGAGCTCGAGTACTACCTGCCCGACAACGCGCGGCTCGAGGACGGGCTGTTGAAGATCGAGGCCCGCAAGCAATCGATCGGGCGCTTCGACTACACGTCGGCGCGCATCAACACGCGCGATCGCTTCGCCTTCCGTTACGGCCGCATCGAGGCGCGTATGCGGCTGCCGGGCGGGCAGGGTATCTGGCCGGCATTCTGGTTGCTGTCTCAGGACAGCCCCTACGGTATCTGGCCCGCCGCCGGCGAGATCGACATCATGGAGGCCTACAACCTGGGCGTCTTTGGTAAGAACTCCATCATCGGCACGATCCACTACGGCACCAGCTTCCCTGATGACTGGGTGTTCGATACCACGTCGTACGTCGTGCCTGCCAATGCCCAGGAAGAGTTCCACGTTTACGCCGTCGAATGGGACGCGGACGAGGTTCGCTGGTACGTCGATGACGTGATGTACGCGATGAAGAACAATTGGTATTCGACGAGCCCATTCCCGGCGCCCTTCGATGTGCCCTTTTACATCATCTTCAACGTCGCGGTCGGCGGCAATTTGCCCGGGCCACCCAACGCAGACACGGTGTTCCCGGCCACGATGGAAGTCGACTGGGTCCGGGTTTACTCGGGCGCACCCCAGTAGACACCGGCACTCGCGAACAAGAACAACAGACGCAATTTAAATTCAGCAGAGACTTCGCCCATGTTTTTTAGCGTAGACAAACGCGTGCCACGCGCACTGACGTCCTTACTTCCTGCCCTCGTATTGACGGGCTGCTTCTATGGCGAGGGCTCTGGACCGACACCGCTCGCCGGAACGCCGGCGCCGCCGCCGGATCCGATCCCCGAGGGCTTCTGCGACGTCATCAACTTCGAGGATGTCTGCGGCCCGTTCGATTTTGTAGGCGGCGGGAACGAGCCCGGCTTCGAGGGCGGTGTAAGCCTCATCATCGACAACCCGGACATGAGCGGCCTGAACGCGACCGAAAAGGTCGTGCAGATGCAGAAATTCAGGGCCGAGTCCGGCAAGACCTTCGGCGGCAGTACGCTGCAGCTGCCGCAGGGCTTCGACTTCTCCGAGGGCGAGGCGTTTACGATGCTGGTCTGGGCATCGCGCGACGTTCCGATCAACTTCAAGCTCGAGGGCCTGGGCCAGGAGCGCGTCGCCAACCAGTCCGGCAGCAGCTCGTGGGAAGAGCTGTGCTTCGACTTCACGGGAACGGCGGCCGGTGGCGCGCCCGTGACCGGCATTACCTTCATCTTCGACGTGAACGAGCTCGGCGATGCCGCGGTCAACCCGGACGACTGGACCTTCTACTACGACGAGATCACGCAGGTCGAGAGCTGCGGTGATGGCGGCGGCCCTGGCCCTGGTCCTGCGACGCTTGGGCCGGTGGACTTTGAAGTAGACGGCCAGGGCGAAGCCTTCGCCTGGACCGTGTTCGAAAACGACGACAATCCGCCGCTCCTGGTAATCGATAACCCGGATGCGAGCGGTGCCAACACCTCGGCCCGTGTGGCCCAGTTTACGGCCAGGCAGGCAGGTCAGCCGTTCGCTGGCTTCGTAACCCAGGACTTGCCGACGTTCACGCTGGACGCCAGCAACGCGATCGTCAGGATCAAAGTATGGAAGTCGGTCATCAGTAACGTCGGTATCAAGTTCGAAGATGCCGCGACGGGTTCGACGGGCGAGATCCTGGTGCCAAACACGGTGGTTGATCAGTGGGAGGAGCTGGAGTTCGATTTCTCTGGCGTGATCGGCGACCCGAACAACACCGATATCACGGGGTTGGTGATCTTCCCCGACTTTGACGCCCGTGCGGCGGACAACGTCGTTTACCTCGATGACATCACGTTCAACGCCGTTGACAGTGGCGGTGGCGGCCCCGGCGCCGGTATCACGCCGGACTTTGTGCTGTTCGGTACGTCGGCACCGGCGGACGTTCCGATCCCCGACTTTGTAGCGGATGTTTCCGGACCGCAGACCTTTGGTTCGGGCGCGAGCTTCGACTTCGAGTTCGCGGACTCGACCTATGACCCGGTGATTGCGGTTACGGCCGGCAACGGCTACGGCCCGGATCTCTGGGTAGCGTTCCTGGCGGTCAATGGCTACGCCAACCCCATTGCGGCCGGCTACGACACCTTCAACGCGAAGGTCAAGGGTTCGCCGCTGGGCACCATTGAGGTCAAGCTGATCGGCAACGGCGATGACAGTGTTGCGACAGTGGATCTGGCCACGTACGCGGGTGCAACGGATCTGGGCGATGGCTGGTTCCAGCTGGAGATTCCGCTCTCGGAGTTCACCTTCCAGGAGAACATCGACGGTCACACCGGCTGGCTGATCGGGCCGCCGGGCGACCAGGGCGATGCTGCATTTGTCTTCCTGGTGACCGACGTCGGCTTCAGCAGTGCCGATGGTGGCGGTGACGCTGGCATCACGCCGGACTTCGTACTGTTCGGTACGTCGGCACCGGCGGACGTCGCGATCCCCGACTTTATAGCGGATGTTTCCGGACCGCAGACCTTTGGTTCCGGCGCGAGCTTCGACTTCGAGTTTGCGGATTCGACGTATGACCCGGTGATCGCGGTCACGGCCGGCAACGGTTACGGTCCTGATGCCTGGGTGGCGTTCCTGGCGGTCAATGGTTACGCCAACCCGATCGCAGCCGGCTACGACACCTTCAACGCGAAGGTGAAGGGCTCGCCGCTGGGCACCGTTGAGGTCAAGCTGATTGGCGGCGGTGATGACAGTGTCGCGACAGTGGATCTGGCCACGTACGCGGGTGCAACGGACCTGGGCGATGGCTGGTTCCAGCTGGAAATCCCGCTGGCGGAGTTCAGCTTCCAGGAGAACATCGACAGCCACACTGGCTGGCTGATCGGACCGCCGGGTGACCAGGGCGATGCCGCGTTTGTATTCCTGCTGACCGATGTCGGCTTCAGTAACTCCGGTGCCGGTGGCGGCGCCGGTGGCGGCGGCGACGGTACCTTCGTCAACGGTGATTTCGAAACCGGCGACTTTACCGGTTGGACATTGGGTGACAACGGAACCATCACTATCGAGTCCGATACGTTGGATGGTCGCACAGGCACCTTCGGCAGGCTGCGAACCACTGCGGCCCCGCAAGACGTCCTCCTGAGCCAGGTCGCCCTGGCCGCAGGTGTAGTCCAGCAGGGCGATGCTATCGATGTTTCCTTCGATCTGTACGGGTCCCTGGCAGGGGCCGGCGGTGTCGTATTCGTCGAAGTGATTTTCCTGAATGCCGCTGGCGAAGATGTGGGAGACCGGGATTTCGTCGGCCCGCCAGACCCCTACTTCCCGTCGGCAACCTGGATGACTTATTCGGGCACTGTGACCGCTGGAACGAATGCCGCCGGTGAAACAGGACGCGATGTGAGCGGCGGTGTAACGCTGCAGCTGAAGGCGGCTTGTGGCGGGGACCCTGCTTGTGGAGTAGACGCCTACTTCGACAACGTCACCTTCGTGATTAACCCGTGAGTCGGGCGGCCGAGACCATGCAGACCTTCAATACTTCTCAAAAGAACGAATCAAATCAAAGAGTACTGGCTATGACGGGAACGAAAACTACCAGGAGGCTGATGAGTCTCCTCAGTGTCATCGCTCTGAGCGTCGTCATTCTTTTGTCGTACGGCGCGCCCGCGCAGGCGGCCGATGTCGTCACGACGGTGAAGGACGAAAACGGCTGGAGGCTCCAGGTCAACGGCCAGGACTTCTATGCCAAAGGCGTTGTCTGGAGTTACTCGCCGCGAGGCCAGAATTACTCCTACAACCTGTGGGGCGAGCCCGACGACCACATCCGCGATGTCCTCGACTACGACATGGGCCTTCTGAAGGCGGCCAACGTCAACTCCATTCGCAGTTTCGCGATGATCCCGCCGAAGTGGGTCACCTACATCTACAAAGAGCACGGCATCATGTTCGTCGTGAACCCGCTGATGGGCCGCTACGGCTACAACATCGGGGGTAAGTGGGTTCCGTTTACCGACTACTCGGATCCGCTGACGCGAGCGACGCTCAAGGCCGACATGCTCGAGATCGTCAACCGCTACAAGGACACGCCGGGCGTCCTGATGTTCGCATTCGGCAATGAGAGCAACTACGGCCTGTCGTGGTCGAGCTTCGAGATCGAGAACCTCCCCGAGGGTGAGCAGAATACGGCCAAGGCGCGGTATCTCTACAGCCTCTTCAACGAGGTCATCAAGGACGGCAAGGCAATTGCGCCGCACGTGCCGTTCACGATCGTCAACGGCGACGTCCAGTACATCGACCTGATCGCCGAGCTGATGCCGGACCTCGACATCCTCGGCAGCAACGTCTACCGCGGCCCGAGCTTCACGACGCTGTGGAAGGAGGTCGACGAGAAACTGGACCTGCCGGTCATGTTCTTCGAGTTCGGCTCCGACGCCTTTAATGCCCGCGAATTCCGCGAGGACCAGGTTTCGCAGGCACGGCTGCTCAAGGACCAGTGGCAGGAGATGTACAACAAGGCGTGGGGCAACGGCGAGGAAGGCAACTCGATCGGCGGCTACGTCTTCGAATGGCGCGACGAGTGGTGGAAGTACCTGCAGGAGGAAAACCTCGACACGCAGGACAATAATGCCTCGTGGTCCAACCAGGCCTATCTTTTCGACTGGGCAGAAGGCAAGAACAACATGAACGAGGAGTGGTTCGGTATCGCCGCCCTCGGTACGCCCAATTCCGACGGCGTCTACACGGCGCGCCCCCGCATGGCGTACGACGTGTTGAAAGACATCTGGGGCATGGACCCGTACCTGAACAAGAAAGCGGCGTTCAACCAGGCCATCAACGACATGAACATGGACTACCTCGAGCTCAAGGGCGAGGTGCGCCAGCTCAAGAGCGAGGTTGAAGAGGGCAAGGCCAAGCTGGGTTTCAAGAGCGGCAGGGTGCAGGCCGAATTCGTCATGCGCGGCTCCGAGGTGAGCACCGATGAGGAAGGTGAGGACGGCATCACGTTCGAGGACGGCCAGATGGTGTTCCTGGACTTCGAATTCCAGCCGACGCAGGACCTCGAAGGACAGTTCACGCTGAACGTCCTCGGCAACGTCGCCAACAAACAGCCGCTCGAGTTCGTCTACGGCGATCGCGGGCTTCCCTTCGTCGGCTTTGACGTGGTCGAGCTTGATATCGGCACTGACGAGCCCATCGAACTCATTCGCCGGACGGACCTGAGCAGCGGCGAGCGTGTCGAGATCTACGACTTCGAGGCGACGTACAAGGGTGCAGATTTCGATCTCACGGCCTTCTATCACACGCCGCGCTTTCACTGGGGCTACGAGGGTGACTTCTTCGGCCTGGTGCGCGAAGCGACCGACACCTACGGCTCGGACATCTGGAACGCCAAGGCTCCCGAAGGCATCGAGATCCAGGGCAAGAACAAGTTCAAGAACCTGCGCCTGCTCTTCGGCCCCGAGGTGTACTGGGGCGCCAACCCCAAATTCGTTGTCAAGTACGACTTCAAATTAGGCAAGTTCGACTGGACCTTCATCCATTCCGAGGACGTGGCCCGCTCCGGTGAGGGCGCGAGCGCCACGCAGGCAACCGAGCGCCAGTCGCGCCAGACCACGCTGTTCGCTGAACGCACGTTCTCGAACGGCTGGAAGCTGGAACTCGGCGGCATCATGTCGGCCACCGAGAAGGCCGACGACGTGTACACGCGCATAGGCGACAATGGCGACGTGCTCCTCGACAAGATCGACTTCCAGGACACGCTCGGCTTCAAGGCGAAGCTGACGCTGCCCCTGTGGGGCAACGAGACCTACGTTTCGGCGCACCATGCCGGCCTGGTGGCCGACGGCGGCGCGCACCACAAGGTCTTCGGCGTCTTCGATCCGAGCGTCCTGCCTTACTCGGGTCTCGGCAACAAGCGCGAGTACGAAGCCGGCATGATCATGCAATTCGGCAATTTCATGGTCTTCCCGCGCCTCATGTATCGCGACAACCTCGTGGACGCGAACCCGTTCATCCTGCCGGTTCCCGGCGGAGGCGGCGCGGTGTCTCCCGGCATATCCCCGCGTGATCGGGACAACGATCCGTTCGCCGTGCTCGACAATCGTGAGGCCCGCTCCGCCGAGTTGTTTGTCACCTATGATCCGACGGGTGCCACCCAGTTCTACGCCTGGGACAACGAATGGCGAGAGGATGCCGAGTTCGCGATCGACTTCGGCGGCGGTTACACCGAGTTCCCGACGGCGACGGACGCAAACCTGTTCTTCCTCTCCGAGCTCGAAACCAACTCGTCCTTCGGCCGGGGCCTGCCGGCGGAAGACGTGTGGACAGTGCAGAGTCGCATGGTCTTCAATCCGAAGCCCGGGCACAAGCTCATTACGAAAATCGTCAGGGGCTTCAACCAGTCGACCGGTGAGCCGGAAGGCGGCACGCGCGACTACTGGACATTCGACTGGAAGGCCGTCATCGGCGGCCGCCACACATTCCGGGGCTACTACAAGAAAGACGCCTGGGGCCCGTACGACTTCAACCGGCAGTTCAACACGACCTACCCCGAGCAGGTCAAGCTCGACTACTCGATCCTCCTCGGCGGTAACGCCGGTGGCTTCGTGTCGGCGGTCGGCGAGGCGGAGGCGACCAGGGTCGGCATCCGCGCGCTATACCGTTCGGGCGACGAGAACTCGGACCTGGACCCGGTACTCGAAGGAGGCCACATCTTCATGACAGTGCTGTACTTCACGTACCAGTTCTGATGGCTGCGCCTGCAAAGCTTAGGAAATGAAAACCATGAAAAACCTCAATCGATACAAAGGCACCCCGTGGCGCACGAGATTGCTGGCACCGATGATGCTCGGGCTTGCGGCATTACTGGCCGGCGGCTGCGAATCGCCGAGCGACAGCGACGGCACCCTCTTCAACGAGGTCGTCCTGCCCACGGACACGCTCCTGAATCTCGCCTGTGCCGAGGTCGGCGTCGGCTTCGAGACCTGCGTCCTCGAGGACCCGGCGAATCCGTACGCGTTCATCCCGACGTTCGAATTCAACGTCAACGATCCGGATGGCCCGTCCAAGTTCGAGCTGAATAACGCAATCCCCGCCGGACCGACGGGCGCCAAGGCACGATTCTACCTGTGGGCAACCGCGCTGGCGCGGCAACCGTCGGGCGAGAACCAGTGGTACACGGCACGGGCCCTGCACGAATTGTTCGACGCCAACAGCGACGAGCTGATCCGCAACCAGGCGCTGAAGGCGTATCAAGCCGTGCTCCAGATCTTCTACGGGTCGTTTACGGTCTTCGAGTTCGGTCCCGTGACGCTGAACGAGAGAGCGGCGGACGACCTGTATCGAACCGAAGCCACGGGCTTCAGGCGCCTCGTCGACGGTGACCCGAGCAACGTGATTGAACTGCTCCTTGGATGGGGATTCATCTACGAGCCGGCCACCCCGCCGTTGTTCGATGACGGCCTCGTCATTCCCGTCGGGGGATAGTGCTCAATCGGATCCTGAGGCACCTGTATCTCGGCCTCTTGCTCTTGCCAGGCGTGGTAGGGGCGGAGGCCGTTCCCGTTGAGCTGCGGGAAACTGAAGAAGGCTGGCAGCTGCTGCGCGGTGGCGAGCCCTACCTGATTCGTGGTGCCGGCGGCAGCGGCCCGCTGCAACGCCTCGCGGCCGCGGGCGCCAACTCGGTGCGCACCTGGAGCGCCGACGGCGCCGGCGAGATTCTCGACGAGGCGCACCGCCTCGGCATGACCGTCACGCTCGGCATCTGGCTCGGCCACGAGCGCCACGGCTTCGACTATCGTGATCCGCAGCAGGTCGAGGCCCAGCTGCAGAGCGCGCGTGAAGCCGTGCTCGCCTGGCGTGACCATCCCGCGCTGCTGTTGTGGGGCATCGGCAACGAGATGGAGGGCTTCGAGTCGGGCGACGACCCGCTCATCTGGGCCGCGGTCAACGAGGTCGCCGCCATGGTCAAGGAACTCGACCCGCAGCACCCCACGATGACCGTGACGGCCGAGCTCGGCGGCGGGCGCATCGAGTCGGTGCACGCGCGCAGCCCGTCGATCGACATTCACGGCATCAATTCCTACGGTGGTGCGCCGTCGGTCGCCGAGCGCCTGCGCGAGGGCGGCGGGACCAAGCCTTACGTGATCACGGAGTTCGGACCGGTGGGACCGTGGGAGATGCCGACGACGGACTGGGATGCTCCCTACGAGCAGACCAGCACGGAAAAAGCCGATTTCTACCGGCGAAGCTACGAGAATGCCGTGCTCGAGTCGGGCGGCCAGTCCCTCGGCGCCTACGCGTTCCTGTGGGGCGCAAAGATGGAAGGCACGGCGACGTGGTTCGGCATGACGCTCGACGACGGGGCCAAGCTCGGCGCTGTTGATGTCATGGCCGAACTGTGGTCGGGCGAGCCCCCGGCCGACCCGTCGCCGACCATCGAGCCGATCGTCATCGATACGGATGCGAAGCTGGATCCTGGTGCGACATTTGAGGCACGTACGCGTGTCGGCGATCCGCAGGGCCAGCCGGTCACTTTGCGGTGGTTCCTGCGACCCGAGTCCGGCGAGTACCTGACCGGCGGCGACTTCCGCCCGCAGCTGCCCGACATCGAGGGCGCAGTGCTCGAGGCAGATGGCGGCAAGGCCACGATTCAGATGCCCGATGAACCCGGTCCCTATCGGTTGTTCGCTTACGCCTACGATCCGGCCGGCAATGCCGCCACGGCCAACGTCCCGCTGCTCGTCAAAGGCGAGGTGCGGCCGCGCATGCCGGTGGCCGTTTACGAGGACCGCTTCGAGTACATGCCCTGGGTGCCCTCGGGATGGATGGGTAACATCGAGGCCTTGAGTCTCGACGGGGAATTCGCGGACGACGTCCACGAGGGGGAGCACGCGATCCGGATGCGCTACACGGGCACGCTCGGCTGGGCGGGCATTGCCTGGCAGCATCCGCCCAACAACTGGGGTAGCCAGGACGGCGGCTTCGACCTGACCGGAGCCGGCAAGCTCGAGTTCTATGCACGCGGCGAGTACGGCGGGGAGAAGGTCAATTTCGGCGTGGGTCTCAACGGCAGCGATACTGATTACCCGGATTCGGCGATCGTCCAGACCAGCACCTTTGCGCTGACGGACGAGTGGCAACGCTTCGAGATCGACCTCAAGCGCAAGGACCTGACGAGCCTCAAGACCGGCTTCGTGGTTGCGCTGGAGGGCAGGCGCTCGCCCGTCACGATCTACCTCGATAGCATTCGCTACGTCCGCTAGGCCCCGTCCGCCTCTGCCGGTGGCGCCGTCGATTCGCGAATTTCGATCTTGCCGGCAATGACCTCCAGCTGAGGCTCGCGCGGCTTGCCTCGCGAGTCGTCAATGAGCGCGAGGGAGGCCGCTTCGGCCATGGCGCCAAGCGGTTGCCGGATCGTCGTCAGCGATGGATACAGCTGCCGCGTCAGCGCGATGTCGTCGCAACCCGCAATCGAGAGCTGGTCCGGCACGCGAATACCGAGTCGTGTCGCGACGCGCAGGACACCTGCCGCCATGTCGTCATTGGCGCAGAAGATTGCGGTCGGGCGAGGGGATCGCGCTAACAACTCGGCCGCGCATTCTTCGCCCGAACCGACCGAGTTATCGCCCTGCGCGACCAGTTCCTCGCGATAGGGCAGCCCGGCTTCCTCGAGGCCGTCCCGGTACCCGTCGAATCGATTGCCAACGGCCCTGTGTCGCACATCGCCCTTGATGAAGGCGATACGCTCATGTCCGAGCGAGGCCAGGTACTTTGTCATGTCGGCGCTGTACTCGCGATCGTTGGTGACCACGGAGTACTCCTTGCCATTTTTGGTACCGTGCGCGAGTCGGACATACGGCGTGCCCGTCTCTTTCACGGCGCCAACGATTGCGGGCATGTTCGACAGCGGCGCCGCGACGATGATGCCGGCCGGGCGTACCCGGTAAATCAGGTTCTGCAACTCCCTGCCCACATCTTGACGGCGGAAATTGCACGGATATATGAGTAATTCGAAGCCGGCATCGCGGCATGCCTTGAGGGCGCCCTGCTGCATCCTGATGATGTAGCCGGAGCTCGGGGTCTCGTAGGCAGCCGGATCGTCATAGACCAGCACGATCAGGTGGGCGCGATGACTCGCGAGATTCTGCGCCGACGTATTCGGTCGATAGTCGAGTTCGGCGATCGCCTTTTCGACCTTTTCCCGCGTCGACTCGCGTACGTTCGGTTCGCGGTTGACGACGCGCGAGACGGTCTTTATCGACACGCCGGCCAGCGTAGCAACGTCGTCTATTGTCGGTCTGGGCATGTCAGGTCCGGTCCTGGGCGTGAAACGGGCTCGTCCTCACCAGTACTTGGGCTTGCCGTCCTTGTCCCACAGCCCCCAGTAGGCGCCGACGTCTCCTTCCGCAGCGACTTTCCAGGCCTCGTCGAACGAGGAAAAGTAGAAGATCTCGATACCCTCGGCCTCGGCCCATTGGCAGGTGTCGACAAAATACTTGATCGCGTTTTCATAGGAAGGCACTGCCGCGCCTTCCGCGGTGCCGATGTTCGGCCACCCGGTTTCGCTGATGATGACGCGCTTGCCGCCCCCGGCACCCTGCGCGGCGCGATACATTTCTTTCATGTACAGGAGCGCGTGTTCGGCAGAGCAGCCCTCCCAGAACGGGTAGCAGTTGGCGAGCAGGACGTCGCAGGCCTCGGTGATGCGCGGGTGCACCGAAAACTCGAAATAGGCATCGACGTAACCGATCTCGACACCGGGCAGCGCCTGTTTGGCGCGATTGATGTAGTCGAGCAGCTCGTCCTCGGACAGTTCGCCGCGCAGCAGCACCTCGTTGCCGACGCCGAGAATATCGACGTGGCCTTCCTTGGCGACGCGGATCGCGTTCTCGAGTTCGAGTTCGTTGTGCTCGTGGTCGTCGTCCAGCCACACGCCGACCATGGTCTTGATGCCCTTTTCGCGGGCAATCGCGGGAATCAGTTCGTGACCGTCGGTACAGGAAAACGTGCGGATCCAGCGAACATAGGGTTCGATAACGGCCAGCCGTTCGCGTATTTGCGCCTCCGTGACGATCGCCCCCGGCCCCTGGCCTTCGGTGTAGGGGCTGAACGACAGCCCGTGGATCTTTGCCTCGAGGATCTTCAGGACAAGGGCGCGAAGCTCGTCGGTGCTCATTGACGATACGTCGATGCCGGCCAGCGACATGCGCCGTTTGTAGAGTTGTGACATTTTCAGTTCCTTAAGCTTGCTAGTCGGCGAACAACGTATCCGCTATGACGGTGACAGTGACCGTGCGGATGCGGCCCGTTCGTTCGAATAATGCGGTACCGAGTTCCGCGGGCAGCCCGGCTGTCTCGAAGTGCGAAGACGTGCCGTCGGCGAACTCGATGTCGAGCCCGGGGATCGCGCCGCCGTCCTGCAGCACATAGACGAACGGGACCTGGCACCAGGTGAACGCGAGGCTGGCGGCCGGCAGTTCGAGCGTCTGCCAGTTCTTGTCGACATCCAGATAGCGGAAGCTGCGGGCGGCATCGGCGAACTCGCGGCGACGCAGCAGCGCCGGTTCGATCGACACCTCGCCGCTGCGTACCCGGATGCCGAGTTCGATGAAGCGCGTCAGGATTTCTTCCTTGACCTGGCCGGTCATGCCGGGCTGACGCGCACCGGCATGTTGCGGCGTGTGCGAGTAGGGGTCCACCGGGAACGCCCCGTACTCCAGCGGCGTCTTGTTGAAGCCGATGCCTATGCGCACCCGGTAATAAAGCTCACCGAGCTTCTGGATGGTTGCTTCGTCCGCATCGTCATCGAGCGCTGCGACGAAGTTCTCCGCGACGGCCACGAGCAGCTTCGACACCATGTGCCAGTAGATGGAACCAAGCCCCTCGTAGCCGAACATGGTCCCGGAGCGGCCGGTGAAGGCCTTGTGGTCGAAGACCGTTTCATAAAGCGCCAGGACGTCGCGCCGGGCCGCGGCAACCTTGTCGCCGTAATCGGCTCTGACTGCGTGCAGTGTCTCACGGACATCGCCGGCATTCTGGAAGTCGGCATTGAAGCGAATGTCGCCGTCGGCATCGCGCAGCATTAGCCGCGTGTCGCCCGCGTCAAGCATGTCGCGCAGCAGCGGGATCGACATGACGCGCTCCTCGGGCACGCGGTTGCGCTCCAGGAAGCCGGGCAGCTCGCGGTCGGGGTAAAGCATGAAGCTATCCTGGTCGGCGCGGTAGACGGCGCTCTCGTACAGGGCCTCGAGCACGTCGACAGCCTCGGCCGCCGGCACGGCGCCGGCGCTCAGCGCCGCGACCTGGCCTTCCAGCATCGGGTAGAGATGCTCGACACCCAGCCTGTCCCCGTCGAAGTCGGCGATATTGTAGGCGTGATACAGGCCGTCCTCGCGCTTGTTGGACGCAATGCTGCGGTCCGTGACGGCCAGCGCGTCGGCGAGCATGGCGCGAATCTCGTCCACCGCAAGGTCGACAGGCGCGTCGAGATCGTCGCGCGAGTACAGCGATTCGCGATAGGCAGAAGCAGGCTCGCCGAGAGCCGCGAGCGAGCTGCGGCGCGCCTCGTCGTCGATCGCGTTCTTGTCGACTTGTTGCCGCAGGCTTTGCAGTGCCTTGGCGGTAGCGCGGTGCCATTCGACGACGGGCGCGGACACCGCGAAGCCGTCCTGCTCCTCGTCGAGCAGTTCCTGCAGGAAGCGCAGGTAGCGCCGCAGGTAATACAGCGTGACCATCGACAGCCCCTGGCCGACCAGCGCGTTGTTCGCGTCGTTCCATTCGGGGCGCTGCGTGTTGAGCCAGATACCGCCATCGACGACCAGGTTGCCCAGCTTCGCGAGCAGCGGCACCAGCAGTTTCTCGAGAAGATTGACCTGGCGGACGTCCCCGCTGTCGTCGAGCAGCAGCTTGCCATCTGCGCCCAACGAGGCCACGCGCTCATCGATCGTATTGGCGAGGTCCTCGTCGTAAACGACGGTCTTCTTCGGGTCTTCGACGAGCAGCTCGAACGACTTGATGTGGTAGGGCACGTTGGCGTAGCAGAACAGCGGCCGGCGCAGCATCTGGTGCAGCGTGTCGGGATGGAAGCCCTGCGACAGTTCGAGCAGCTTCAGGAGGTAGATAATCTGGTGATCGCCCCAGTAACCGATGTAGCTCCAGGGATTGTCGGGCTCCTCGACTTCCCAGTCGATGCCTTCCTTGGTGATCCTGTAGGGGTTGTAACCGTCGGCCGTCGATGCGTTGACAAACTTGGCAATCATGCTCTCGACGAACGCCGGGTAGCTCAGCGCCAGCGCCTCCCAGTTCTGGAAGATGTCGCGCCAGTTGCCCTGGTAGGACAGCAGGTCCTCTCCCTGTTCGTCTTTCAGCTCGATCGCAAACTGGTTCCACGGACGGCTCGGGTCGCCGTGCCGGCGGCCGAACGTGATCGGCAGGTACTCGAGGGCGAGACGCTGCAGCTGGGCGTCGCCCGACTTGTCCGTTTCTTCGAGGAGTTCCCTGTAGCGCAGGCGCTGCGGCAGGTTCGCCAGCAGCTCGCGATTACGCTCGGCGACGCGCGCGTTGAACTGCGCAATCGTCTTGCGGAAATCGCGCGACGCGATGGTGTAGGCGTCATCGAAGATGCCGCCGCGCAGGACGTTGAACAGCACGTTGGCGTAGTGATGAGCGGAGACGTTCTCTTCGGCGGTCGACTGGAAGCCGTCGGCCGCCGCCATGATGCGGGCGAGTTCGTCACTCCCGGCGGTGACGGAGGTGTCGATGTCCCTCGTGAGCTGCTCGGGTTCGCGCAGCCGATGGCGCAGCGCCACGACCTCGGCCTGGTCGCGCTCCGCATCGATCACGGTGCGCCAGGTGTGCGCCTCGCCGGGCGCCACCGCCAGGCTTTGCACGCAGAAGTACGCGCAGCGTATGCCGCGCCTGTGCCGTTCCGGCGCTATGTCGGCGCCGGCGCGAAACGCGTCCAGCTGCGACGACGATACGAGGTAGCGGGGATTCTCGGCGCCGAGGCAGAACACGGTCGTCGCCTTCAGGGACTCGCAGGGTTCGGCCCGGTCTGTGATGCCGGAGTAGAGGGCCAGGAACGCGAGCCCCGTGGACTCATCGATTTCCGCCCACTTGTAGGCGTTCACGAGGTTGCTCGAGTTGGTCTGGGTGAACCGCGGCGTTCCGGCGGGCAGCACGTTCTGCACGCCGTCGAGGACTTCTACCTCGGTGTCGCCGGCGCCGAGGTTGTGCAGCTCGCAGTCGCGCACGAAGCCGAACTCCTCGCTCGTCGACCACGTATAGCGAAACGCCAGCCCGAGTTCCTCGTTGATTTCCTCGAAGCACAGCTTGTTGCCGAGCGTGCTCTTGTAGAGATTGCGCCGGATCGCGAAGCGCCTGCGATGCTCGGTGTTGAAAGGCTCCCAGCAAAGCGTTCGTCCGGCATCGCGAACGCGGACGATCGTTTTAGGGCCCGTATCGTTGATCGAGAGATGCAGCTTGTCGACGGTTTCGTAGGGAAACAGCGCCGTCTCGGGGGACACGCGTCCCGCCGTCAGGCCGCCGGTAGAGGAGACGAACAGCCAGTGGTCGTCCGATGAAATGACGCTGACGAAAAAAGGCGCCATCTTTTCGACGTTGCGGATCGCGTAGTAGCGATCGCCGTCGAAATCGACGAATTCGCCGTGTACGTCGTTTCCGCCTGGAGCCGTCGCGAACTGGTCCGAAGACATGACGCTACTCATCAAGCACCACCTTGCCGAACAGGCCGGCGTCGATGTAGCCCCTGTCCTTGGCGCCGGTCGGGACCGACTCCGAGCCAATGAAATTCTCCCTGAGCTCGCTGCCGTCGTTGTCGCAATAGGCGACCATCAGGCCGATGACCTTGCCGGCAACCAGCGCGACCGGGTCGTTGTCACCGCCGTCCACGTAGCTGTCGTCGTAAATATCGATGCTGACCTCCCAGATGACCGTGTCACCGTGCTGCCACCACTGGCTCTCTGTGTGGTGAGAATAGCTGCGGGCCTTGCGGTCCGTGCCGATATCGATCGCCTGGTTGTCGAGCGAAAAGTGGTAGGCGAACGCGTTGTGATTGAAGTGGTGCTCGCCGCCCGAGAAGTCCTCGTCGATAAAGATCTCGAGGCAGTCGTCGTCCCAGTACTGCAGCAGCGGGTCGCGGTGCGAGTCGATCAGGATGTCGTCGACGATCTCGGCGAGCAGGTAGATGCGCTCTTCGGTCCAGACCATCTTGAAGCGGCCCTTGAAGTCCGTGGCGGAATACTCGGGTCCAAGCCAGCGATGCCCGATGTCCTGCCAGGGGGCCTGTTCCCAGGCGGCATCGGCCGCTACGCCATCGACCACGGGCGCGACCGCTGCCCGCGGCGCCGCGTAGTTGCTGCGATCGGGGAGATGCGTCGGTGAAGCACAAGCAGTCTGCCCGAGCGTGGCAAGCGCACAGAGCATGCCGAGCGCGGCGACCCGCGGGCGAGACTTATAGATATGAAAGGCGTTCATTGGCGACGATCGGCGCGGATTTCCCCATGTTTCTTAGTATTTTATCCAGTCCGGTGGCACGTAATGTGCCGCGGCGAACGACCGCCGGCTGTGATTTTAGAAGTTATTGACAACGCTGTCATTTTAATTTATATCTGGTAGTGGCAACGCTGTCAAATAGGTCAGGCGACGCTCTAGGAACTCAGGCAAGCGTCGGCGCACCTGACCTGACAATCAACAATTTAGCGACCATTTCGTGTTTACGAGCCCGGGGGGACTTCAGGCATGCAAGATTCTTCATTTACCAGGAAACCGCTGGCTGTGGCTGTCGCTGTCGCGGTGGGGTCGACCTTCGGTGCGCCTTCGGTGTCCGTCGCACAAGACGACCAGGGCGGCGAAGTCATCGAGGAGATCATCACCACGGGTATCCGCGGCAGCTTGATGCGTTCCATGGACGTCAAGCGCGGTTCGAGCGGCGTCGTGGACGCAATTTCCGCGGAGGATATCGGCAAGTTCCCGGATCAGAACCTGGCAGAGTCCCTGCAGCGTATAACCGGTGTCTCCATCGACCGGCAGCGCGGTGAGGGCAGCACGGTGACGGTGCGCGGCTTCGGTCCGGAATACAACCTCGTGACCGTCAACGGCCGCCAGATGCCGACGCACAACGGCGTCACGCGCTCTTTTGACTTCGGAGACCTGGCGTCGGAAGGCGTAGCGGGTGTCAAGGTTTACAAGACCGGCCGGGCCGACGTGCCCTCGGGCGGTATCGGCTCGACGATCGATATTCAGACGCCCCAGCCGCTGGAAGGCGAGCCGACCGCAAGTCTCGCGGCGAGGACTGTGTTCGACAGATCGACTCGCACCGGCGATGAGGTAACCCCGGAGCTCTCCGGCATATACGTCGGTCGTTTCCTGGATGACAAGTTTGGCATCGCCATCACAGCGAGCCATCAGATCAGAAACAACGGCGTTAACACTGCATTCGTTGATGGTTGGTACACCCGGCCGGGTGACGACGTGATTCCGGACGGCACCGTTGACCCCCTGATCCCGAATGACGGGAACCAGATAAACCGGCCAACGACAGCTAACGAGAACTACTCCTTCCCGCAGAACCTGGGATACAGGATCGAAGAATTCGATACTGAAAGGACCAATGGCCAGCTCGTGCTGCAGTGGGCGCCGACCGACAGCATTACCGCAACGGTCGATTACATTCGCTCCGAGTTCGAACTGGAACGCTCCTACAGCAACATGTCGGCCTGGTTCACCAATACGGCGGCCCTCTCTCAGTCCAGTGAATGGACGGATGGCCCTATTGCCAGCCCGATCTACTACTCGGAGGAGGTCAGTAATGGCGACTTCGCCATGGGTATCGGCGAGGATGGCTCGAAGAACCTGAATGAATCGACCGGCCTAAACGTCGAGTGGTGGCTGAACGATCGGCTCAGACTGGAATTCGACTACAACGACGCCTCTGCCGAAACCGGGGCAAACAGCCCCAACGGCACGAGTGCGCTCATCAGCATGGCCAGCTTCAACAAGGTCGGCCAGAGTATTCTCACGGGTGCGGAATTGCCGATCCTGGTGCAGGACCTGAACTCCGGGGGCGAGGCAAATCGTCCGCTTTACAGGAATGACATGTTGATCACGGGCAGCGTGTTCGGCAACGGCGCCTCCTTGATGGAACTCGAGCAGGCAAAGATCGCCGGCAGCTTCGACTTCTTCGATTCTTCGAGTATCGATTTCGGCGTGCAGACGACCGAGGTTACAAACCGTTCCCAGAGCAGCAGCGTCCAGCTGGATAACTGGGGCGGTATTAACGGAACTGACGCTGCGGCCCCCGGTTACATCTCGGACATTCTCAATCGCGCAAGCATCGCGGGGCAGTTCGACGAGCTGTCCGGCAGCGGACATCCCGATCTGTGGACCGAGTACTTCACGGCCAGTCTCGCCGATCTCCAGGCAAGGGCCGAGGCGGCCTACGCCTCGAGCGGCAAGGATTATGCTGAGACGGGTGATTGCGGTACCGGCTATTGCGCCTCGACCGACTGGAGCAGCGATCTCAGGACCACGGAGGAATCGCTGGCCGTCTACCTCCAGTACAACTGGTCCGGGGACCTCTTCAACGTGCCTGCGAATCTGAAGGTGGGCGTTCGCTACGAAGAGACGGATGTGACGTCTGCCGCAAAGGATGTGCAGTGGGCAGGGTCTTCGTGGATAGGCGCAGGTAACGAGCTGAACATCGAGCAGGCGCGCGATGCGGACGGTAATGTCATCCAGAGCTTCGAGAACGTCTTTGGTAACTATGACGTCACGCTGCCCAACTTCGATTTTGACATCGAGCCCTGGGAGGACATCGTCATGCGATTGTCGGTCAGCGAGACGATGACCCGGCCCAGCTACAACGACATCAAGGGCGGCCTGTCACCGGACGGCACCCAGTACTTTGGTAACGTAAGGCCGACGGCATCCTCGGGTAACCCGGGCCTCGTTCCTATCCAGTCTTTCAACATCGATCTGTCGTTTGAGTGGTACTACGGCAACGGCAGCTACCTGTCGGTGGGCTATTTCGACAAAGACGTAGAGAACTTCATCGGCACCGGCCGAACCTCGGATACCCTGTTCGAGATTCCCAATATCATCGGCGGTGAACTCTTCAATCGCGCCCTTCAGGAAAGTGGCCTGGATCCGAACAACTTTCCCGATATAGGTCAGTACATCCTCGACAATTACCAGGACGATCCTTTGGTCGATGGCGACACGATTGTCAGCGGACCCAACGATCCGTCCGTCGTCTTCGATATCAGCCGACCGATTAACGAGAAAACGGCCAATCTGGACGGGTTCGAGGTCAACCTGCAGCACAATTTTGGTGAGTCCGGATTCGGTTTCATTATCAACGCGACGTTGGTCAACGGCGACATAGCCTATGACAACTTCAACTCCCTGGAAGGCCAGTTCGTCCTGAACGGGCTCAGTGATTCGGCCAACCTGATCGGCTTCTACGACGGTGAAGACCTGCAGGTTCGTCTTGCCTACAACTGGCGCGACGATTTTCTTGCCGGCACCGGGCAGGCTCAGGGTACGCGGACCAATCCCACCAACGTGGAAGCCTACGGGCAATGGGACCTGAACGTTACGTATTACTACAACGACAACCTCACCCTATATTTCTCGGGCCTGAACCTCACCGAAGAGACAAGACACGTCTACGGCCTGTCGAAACAGCAGGTGCTGCAGGCTGTTCAGGGTGGTCCTAGATATGACTTCGGGTTGCGCTACAACTTCTTCTGAAGAAGGCGCTGAAACTGATGTTCCAGTCAAAGACACAATCTCGCCTTGGTCGGGCACTGAATGACCAAATTTTAGGGGGCGTAATGCAACGGCAAATCTTCAACTCAGACCACGGATTGCCTGGCAAGTTTGCCAGTCGCCTGGGTGCAATACTGGCTATAACAGGCCTGCTCGTGCTGTCCGCATGTGACGGTCTTGGCAATACTGTCACGGAAAACAATCTTCAGGATGATTTCGGCCCGGACGGCACACCGCCAACCCTGACGGTCGTCACCGTACAGCCCGATGGTTTTGTCGAGCTGGGTGACGCGGTCAGGATCGATTTTGAGGCCAGTGAAGCGCTCATGAAGCCCACCGTTTTCATCGGCGGCGCCGAGGCCGAGGTAACGGGCAGCATTAGAAATTGGGGTGCCGTGCGTGAAATGACCGAAGCCGACACGGTTGGTCCGATCGAGTTCTCGATCGTATTCCAGGACGTCAGTGGTGAAGCCGGTACGGTTGTGCTCGGCACCACCGACGGCAGTGCCGCCGAGTACTGTGGCGAGTTCTGCCCGGAAGAAGGCCTTGGTCCGCTGGAAGGCCATTGGAAGCTCGAATATGCCGGGCTTGGTCTGAACCCAGGGGATTCTGACTGGTTCAACATTTCCGACACGGGTATTGAAGGGGAACGCCACTGTTGGTTCAACGATACCTACCAGTTCGGTCGTGACGGTTCGTTCAGGAATGTCCAGG
>JABDQH010000094.1 GCA_013042375.1 Woeseiaceae bacterium | reverse complement strand
GGGTGCAGGAGATCTTCGAGATCATGATGCACAAAGGCGAACGAGATGGATAACAAGGCGCTGCACTGTGTCTCCTGGCTATCTGTCACGGCCCTCGCATCCGCAACGGCCGCGCCAGATACTGGTCGCAAGTTAGCTTAACTTCAGGCCCCATTTGGTTTTCGAAGCCGTTCTCGCGCAATCGAAATCGTCCGTCCTCGCTGCAATTAAGAAAATGCCGAAGGAGCGGGGATCGGATTTTGCGGCCGGTCCGATCGCCGGCGCGTCTCTGCATCGTACCTACACTCGTGTCACTGGGGACCAGTTTCAAATCTCTCAAAATGCTGGAATGGGCGGCGCACCGGTCGGAAACGGGTTGGTGACGGTCGAGTACGGAAGGACCGTTGTGAGAGTCGAGTTTGGATACGCCTACTTTCCGAACACGATTTTTCTGGTTCTATCAGTCCTAGTTTTCGCTTCGTTGCCGCTGGTCTATGTCCGGACTGGCTGGTTTGTCACCTTACTCGCGGGAATAGTGGCCCTGGGCTTCGGAATAACCTTCGTGCGCAACGAAGCGGCCTGCCGCTTCATACTTGCTGAACTGTCCAAATACCTGGACTCAGCGCGCTGGCGACGGAGAAAAAATGTGGCCTAACAAGGCGCTGCACTAAATACTGGTCGCAAGTTAGCTGAACGTCAGGCACGCGGGAGAGAAAGAATGAACACAAAATTACAAAAGCAAAAGTAGACCAGACAATGAGATCTCTAACCATCTTCCTCATCGCCCTGCTCGTCGGTTGCGGCACACCCCAAGATTCGCACACAAACAGTCCCGACAGCTTGTCTGAAGAGCAACTCCTGCGCCACACATATACCAGTTTCGTCGATAACCTAGAGCGAGATGCCTATATCTATCTTCCCAGAGGATACGATGATGACTCGTCTCATAATTGGCCGGTTATGATATATCTTCACGGCGATGGTGAGCGCGGTGATGGCAAAGAAGAACTTGATTATGTCATGGCTTATGGTCCGCTATACGAAGCCTGGGTTCAGAAGAAGGATATGCCATTTATCCTGATCGTCCCACAGCTTCATATGTTCGGAAGAGATGGTCCAGATGGACCTTCATATATCCTCAACCGCACTAAAGAGGGAATTCCAGGAAGACTGGAAGAAGGCACGCCACCACACAATACAGATATGCCGGCATTACAAATCTTCGGACCAATGCAAGGAGCTGTGGCAGATGAATTATTACCTGACTACACGGATTACGATAACAAGTTCGGCTGGAAGCGAACTGACCCCGATGTCATCAACATACTGGATTCGATACTCAAGACGTATAACGCCGATGCTGACCGGGTCTATCTGACAGGCGCGAGCGAAGGCGCTTTCGGCATCTGGCACTACTCCAGCGTGTATCCTGAACGATTCGCTGCACTCTTACCTGTTGTCGGTTATCCATCTGTCGAACAGGCAGAGGCAGTTGCCAAAGCGGATATCCCCGTATGGATCTTCTCAGGCGGAAGAGATCCTACTGTCGAGACGAAGTACTTCTTCGCGGGCATGAACAGGATGGATGAACTCGGCGCGACGATACGATTCACCACCGAACAGGACATGTCGCATGATGTCTGGAACAGGGTGTATGCGGGTGATGATGTATATAACTGGTTGCTGCAATACCCTAAGCGTCGACGGATGCAAAAAAGAGACGGGGCGTTTTATTACTGAACAACCTTATTTGTTGATTTTGAAATAGTCCCTCCGTGCCCTCTTTTACCAATGTTAATAAATTGCCCATATTGTGCCTAACAAGGCGCTGCACTTGTGTCCTGGCTTCCGTCACGAAGCTTGCAGCGAGCAAGCTTCGCGCCGTAAGCTGAGATCAAGTTAGCTAAACGTTAGGTGGCTTTCCAAATTGCTCGGTAATCCGAAAAGACCATTTCTTGTATCGGTTTTCGTCCTGTTGGTCGTATTCAAGGCTTGCTTACTTCTTATCCCAATTTTTGTCACGATTCTCGCGACTCCTGAAAGCACCTTGCAGTTAATTGGTGATTCGATGCTGATCGGAGACGTTCGCTACAAACTTCTAGCGGTGCTGATTGCCTGGACTGTTTTCACGGCGTACGTCGGTGTAGGGTTGTGGCGCGGCAAATCGATCGCCCGACATTTTTTCTTGGCGTTGCTACTTGTGCTACTTCTGATGGCAGTTGTTTTACGCCAGCGCTACATAGAATTGCCGCTCGTAGTTGCCGTGAGCGGACTCGTCGTGTGGTATCTCTACGCCAAGCCCAACGTTAGGAGTTTCTTTGAAGCCACCTGACAAGGCGCTGCATGTAGCCTCCTGCCTATCTGTCATCGTTCTTGCTTTCGCAAGAAGGCTGCCAGGTACTGGTCGCAAGTTGGCTTAACGTTGGGCGGCGCGCCATCCACTGCCAATGACTGAAGTATTGGCGCTCTCGGTTGTCGTCCTCGCTGGTTTGTACTTCTGCGTCTTTGCCGTGACTTCGTTGACGATGCCGGCTGAGAGCAGTCGATTTCTACTGGGCTTTGCCAGCTCTCAACGCGCCCATTACATCGAACTTCTCATTCGTCTACTGGTCGGGTGGTCTCTTGTCATCTATGCGCCTCGAATGTTCGCCACAGCGGTTTTTACCGCCTTTGGCTGGGCCCTCATTATCACCAGTGCATGTCTTTTCCTCCTACCCTGGCGGTGGCATCAACGGTTCGCGCAATACGTCGTACCTCGGGCAACTCGGTACATCACGCTGATTGGGTTGTGCTCCTTGGTACTAGGTGGGCTCATCATCGCAGCGGCTATTCGTGGAAGCGCCGCCTAACAAGGCGCTGCACTGTGCCGCCTGACTATCTGTCACGGCCCTTGCATGCGCAACGGCCGCGCCAGATTCTGGTCGCAAGTTAGCTTAACGTTAGGCAGCAGAGAGGTCTCCGCTAACTTCGAACGTCCGCTATGCACCGGAAACTGGCCGGCCAGATGTTACGATGTTCGACGACTGCAAATGACCCAAAGCGAAAATTACGTACCTTCCCGAATTGACATAAATCTCAACGCCGCTCAGTAATGGTGATCGCGCCTATTATCGGCACACCCTGCCAAGCGAGTGACGCTATGAAGAGATTATTGTATCAATATGGCGCCCTCTTTTTTCTCATCGCCCTGTCTGCTTGTGGTGGTAGTAAGGTTCTAAAGGAATCTGAACCGATTGTAGCCACGCAACCACTGGCAGCTGCGTCTGATCAGAGACTCTCCGTCGCGCTCGACTGGGTGATTGTTCGAGACGGTCCAGGAACCTGGTCCAGAAAGGCCGGCTGGGACGAATATTTGCTGAGAGTTAAGAGCGAATCGGATCAACCGGTACGGATAATTCGGCTAATTGTTGTGGATTCGCTCGGCATGCCGACTGAATCAGTAGCTGACCGAAAACAGCTCGTCAAGAGCAGCAAGGAAACCGCCCGTCGCTACAAGAAATCAGGCATCGAAGTGGAAGCGGGTTCGGGTAGAGGGACCATGAAAGTCGCAGCTGTAACAGCGACAGGCGCGGGAGTCGGAGCCGCGATGGGGGCCGGGTCTTTTGTTGGAGCAACCAGCGGGGCTATCGTTGTGGGCGGGATGGTGCTGGCTCCAGTTCTCGCCATTGGCGGTGTAATGCGTGGTGTAAACCAAAGCAAGGTCAACGGTGTTATTAAGTCGCGCCAGACAGCACTGCCGGTGAATCTCGTAGCAGGCGAAGAGATTGCTTTGGATATGTTCTTTCCGATTGCGCCATCGCCGAAAACGATCGAGCTGACTTACTCGGATACTGACGGCGAGCATCGCATTGTGATTGATACCAGCACGGCATTAGATGGCTTGCATACCGTGATCTCCGCCGAGTAGCGACGTCCGCTTTTGGCCGTTTGCGGCCCTTCGATTTGCTCGATTTTCAGTGACGCGAATGACTGGTCTGGGAAGAAGCGGTCATTCGGAATGTCGCGCAATGCAGCCTAACAAGGCGCTGCACTTGTTCCTTGGCTGTCTGTCACAGGGCTTGCATTCGCAACCCCCGCGCCGGACACTGGTGACAAGTTAGCTTAACGCTAGTTACCGCCATTCCTCGGCGAAACCTCTAGATTCTCGCATTCCGTAATAGTATCATTATTGATACCATTCTCGAATGGCTTCGATCGAGGACATTCTGGCGAAGATGCGGTGCAATCCGAAAGGGATTCGCTTCAACGAGCTCACCAAAGTCTGCGATCATTATTTTGGCAAACTACCGACTAGAGAGTAGTGATGGCTAAGAAAGTAGATCGGTATACCTATCGTGTTACCTGGTCCGAAGAGGATCAGGAGTACGTCGGATTGTGTGCGGAATTCCCAAGCCTGAGCTGGTTGGACAAATCGCAAGAGAAGGCTTTGGTCGGCGTCCGAAAGCTGGTAGCCGATACGGTCGAAGATCTGGAGCGAAGCAAGGAGACGGTGCCCCAGCCAATTTCAACTCGGCCATACAGTGGCAAATTCATGGTACGAGTTCCTCCCGAAGTACATCGGATGCTCGTGCTCCGGGCAGCCGAAGCTGGGGTCAGCCTCAATCGGTTGGTGTCTTCCAGATTGTCGTAAACGGCAACTAACAAGACGCTGCACCTGGTCTCCCACGCATCTTTCATCCTTCTTGCATCCGCAAGAAAGCCACCAGATACTGTTCGCAAGTTAGCTTAACGTCAGGTAGCGCAGAACGATGGTCTATGGAAACCGGGTCGTCTTGTTAGTGGGAGCAGTTCTTCTTAGCCACCTGCTGTCCGGTTGCGAAAACGAGTCACAGGAACCGTCTGCTGCCCAACGCGCCCTCGACGAGCTGCAAAGCAAGTACGATGAGCTGGTCAAAGACAAGGTCGATATTCCTGTCGACTGGGCAGCAGAGGACCTCGAGAACATTGGTGACTGGGAGTATCGGGTGATCAATCTTTCTTATTCGTCGCCCGAAGATCTTGAATCTCAGCTCAATGAGTACGGCAATGAGCGATGGGAGGTCATTTGGCTCGAGGAATCACCTGATGGGTTCCTGGCGGTATTGAAGAAACCTTCGATTAGCTACCTCAGTAAGATTCCGCTGTCCCAGCTTGGACGCATCGTTATTAGAGACCCGGAGGGCCAGGAGTAAAGCGCAACCGAGCAAGCCCCGCACTGGGTCTCCGGGATATCTGTCACGGCCCTTGCCTGCGTAACCGCCGCGCCAGATACTTGTCGCAATTCAGCTTAATGTCAGGTGTCATGACGACCTACCTATACGCAGCATACGGAAGCAACCTGCACCCGACGCGCCTCGTCAGGAGAGTTCCGTCGGCGAAACTTATCGATACCGCGAGAGTCCCGGGGTTCGATCTGCACTTTCATAAGAGAAGCGTTGATGGTTCTGCAAAATGTGACATTGTCGCGGCTGCCGGTGAGATCCATGTGGCGGTCTTCGAAATCCTGCTGAAAGAAAAGCCTCTTCTGGACAAGGTTGAGGGTCTCGGCATCGGATACGATGAAATGCAAATTGCTGTACCCGGTGTAGGTGGCTGCTGGGCCTACAAAGCGATTGATTCGCATATTGAACCTACACTGATTTCATACACCTGGTACAAAGCGATGGTGCTCCTGGGGTGTGAGTTTCATGGCTTCCCGGACCGATATACTCAAAAGGTCCGGGAAGTTGCACATCAGCGCGATCAGGATGAGCAAAGGCATCAGGAAAACTCGCTGCTCGTGGAGGGCATGCGAAATGGCACCTGACCGCGCAGGTGGCATGATTCGTTGGCAGGATGCACCTGGCACTTCGGCCGAAGTCAGTGTTCGATGCGCTGCAGCCGGCAGAAGGTCGTCGCAGGTTCCGAGCCGAACCGGCTAAGGAGCGCGAGGCTTGCATTCGCAACCCCAGCGCCAGACACTGGTCGGCAAGTAAGCTTAACTTCAGGTATCAACCGTGCGAGCAAAACCAGTCATTCCACGTTCGGGCATATTGGCTGCCTCATTCCTCGCCGTCAGTTGGTTCTTGTCCGGGTGTGCTGGAATGGGCGCCGGATACGAGTCGCCGACGGTATCCGTGCAGTCGTTTCGCCCGCTCGCGTCTGACGATAGCAGCGGGCTGCCGAGATTCGAAATTATCTTGCACGTCATCAACCCGAACCTGGAACCGCTCGAGCTCGCCGGCGTCTCTTATACGATCAGCCTGAACGGCCAGCAACTGATCAAGGGCGTCGGCAACCAGCTGCCGGTGATCGATGGTTACGGCGAAGGCACGTTTACGCTAAATGCCGGCTTTAACCTGATGGCGGGAATACAGCTGTTCCGTTCGCTCATGAAAAAGGACGGCGACGGCTTCGACTACCGCTTCGATGCCAAGCTCGATCCAGGTGCGTTCAAGCGCAAGATCCGGTTGTCCCATAGCGGCGAAATAGCATTCTCGAATTAGCTGTACTACGGCGCAGCGCCCGGGAGTCGAAACCGGATCGTCGCTATCGTTCGTCCGGCTAATCCGGAATGACCGGCGGCGCAGGACTCGTGCTGTCCAGTTTCTCCCTGTTGTACCGAATCTTGAGCGCGCCTGGGAACTCGTCGAACTCCGGGATTCTCTTCGACGACGATGGCCGCCAGCTGACGCCACGATCGCTCGATGACAACGTACTGCCGTCGGTGCAGAGGATGTACAGGAGCTCGTCGGTCGATACTTCGGGTGCGATCGTAATGCAGCCTCGAGGGACCGAGCCGACCGGTGCCCAGCTCACCCCGTTGTCCTGTGACAACAATACGGGCACGTCATCAAGCGCCGTGTAGCCCTTCCACAAGGAGAAATCCGTGTCCTCGCCGGTGCGCAGGAACTCGCCGTTGGCGAAGCGGTACGTCGGGACTTTCCACCAGCTGAAAATGCCGCCTTTTTCTTCGGTTTCCTGCCAGCTATTGCCATTGTCCATGCTGTAGCGAGGTGGGTTTGTACCGCTCCACGATGAGTGCGGTATGCCGGATACAACGCCGTCCGCTTGTTGGTGCATCGTGCTGAATTCGACCGACTCCGACTCGGACCACTGGTCGGCGGACTCGTCGTAGCGGTATGCGAACTTCTCGAAGAACACTGTGATGCCTTCAGGTGTTCCGAGGAGTATCGGATGCCGAAGCTCTTCGGCATACATATCGTAGCCCTGTTCGAAGAAGCCGATCTTTTTCGGCGGAAACGCCTTGATCGAGACCAGCGAATCAGCTGCGGGTTGATACTGGTACACCGCGTAACCATCCGGCGCAAGGACCGCAATGTAGGCCTGGCCGCGATCGCTCAGCTCGATATCGAGCACGTGTGTGCGGTCCTGCTGGTGAGGCAGGTGACGGACATTCTCGGCGAGCGGATCCGTCAGGAAGAGCCTGCCGAATTCCCCTCCGACGAGGAGTCGTCCGTCCGGCAACTCGGCGAGATCGGTGATCTTGTAGTGACCCTCCGCCGAACGATTTTGAACTTCGCCGTTCCGCAGCAGGTAGAGCCCGCCGAGGTGGCCGCTCATCAGGATGCCACCGTCGGCCAAGGCATACATGCGGGTCGGCAATCCGGCGCCCTTGATAATCGTTGCCGCCGCATTACGAATCTCGTCGAGATTGTCCGGGTTCCAGCCGAGGACCGGCGCGCCGGCATCGATCTGCGCCGCGATTTGCGGATTGGTCTTACTCGCGGTTCGCCACAGGTCATCATTCCCGATCCGCGACATCGCGTAGTCGGGATACTCGTCCTCGGCCCAGTTCCTGTCCTGGAACGGCTGGTAAAGAAGGGTCCCGAGGTTGGTCACCTGGCCCGGCCTGACTTCGAACGTACCCAGCGCCGGCGGAGCAATCGCGTACGCTGTGAATGTGTAGTCCCCGCGCCGCAGGAAGGCGTACAACGCGCCGACGCGATAGGTGCCGGCGGGGACGACTCCCATGTACGCCTGGGTCGAGAAGCTGTGGCTCAGGGAATCAATGCTGAACGTGTCGTCCTCGCCTTCGTAGTTGACGCGTACCAGGATGACCTCGGTCCAGTGGCGGACCACACCGGTGATGCGCTCGCCATTGGTGACGGTCTCGGCGATGACGAGACCGCTGCCCGCCGGAATCTCGCCTTCCATATTCTCGATGCTCGTATTCGGGACAGTCGCGCACGCAGAAAGAAAAACGAGGACAAGAAGGCAGAACAGGATTCGCCGCATGATTGGAGCTCTTGGGGAGACGCGTTGCGAGAAAACATACGAAAAAAAAAGTTCAGCGTCCACCGGCTGTTACCGCGCGTTCCGGAGCCTGCCTGCGGATATCCTGTGCGATCATTGCAGCGGCGAACACTGCACGTACTATACTGTTCAAATATTAACAGTACGTCGGTAATTAACGATAAAAAGGAAAACGAGCGATGACGAGCTACAGACTCACTTACTTCGACATGGACGGTGGCCGCGCCGAACCTATCCGGATCGCGTTCCATGCGGCGGGCATCGAGTTCGAGGACGTGCGCATCTCGTTCCCCGAATTCGCCGAGATGCGCGAAGGTTTTCGCTTCCGCTGTGCGCCGATTCTCGAGATCGATGGCGCGCCGTTCACGCAGAGCAACGCCATGGCCCGCTATATCGGCAAGATGGCCGGCCTGTATCCCGAGGACGACGTGCAGGCGCTGTATTGCGACGAAGCCATGGGCGCGATCGAGGACCTGCTGCACCAGGTGGTTCTATCGATGGGGCTCGAAGGCGAGGAGCTCAAAGCGGCGCGCGAGACACTCGTCGATGGATGGCTGACGACCTTCCTCAAGGGGCTCGATGAAATGCTCGAGCGCGGCGGCGACTACTTCGCCGACGATCGCCTGACGGTCGCCGATCTCAAGGTCGCGGGCATCACGGCATGGATCGAATCCGGCGGCCTCGATCACATCCCGACGGACCTCGTCAAACGCCTGTCGCCCCGGCTGTCGGCGCACAAGGATCTCGTGTTCGCCGACCCGGTCGTAGCCTCGTACTACGCCGCGCGCGCGGCCGCCTAGCCGGAGAGCCGTTCGTCCATCCTGCGGGTCGTGCTGATGCAGAGCAGCTGCCGGGTACGGTAGGCCGGGCGGAACCTTATTGCCTGTTCTCTCTGTGTTCTTTGAGTTCCGCCTGCAGCTCGGTGTTGAGTTCTTCCAGGCGCGGCGAGAATTCGGCCATGAGTTGCTGCGTCATTGCCATCGTTTCGCTGATCATCTCGGGCGTCTTGTCGAGGTATTTCTGCCCGATCGGCGTCTCGTAAAATGCGGCCAGTTCCAGCAACTCCTGTTCCGTAAAGACGGTCGTGTACGTAGCGATCATGAGGGGTTCCATCTTTGCCCAGTTGAGCTCCTCGCGCAGCGTTTGCCAGACGCGCTGTCGATGGCGGTCGAAGATCGCCTCTGTATCGCCCTCGATACGGTGCTGCGCGGCCATCTGTTCGAGATAGGGAATCATGGCATCGTAGGTGGTGTCGAGCACCTGGTCGGATCGCGTGACCTCGAGCAACTTCCTCGCCGCCGCTTCGTGAGAAGACAGGTCGGCCATGGCCAGGCCGCAACAAAGGAACAGGATGAGAAAGGCAGTCAGGGCACGCATCGTGTTTTCCGGCAAGAAATAGTCAGGGGATCGTGACTCTGAAGCATACACCACCCTCGACATTGTCGGCGCTGATCGTGCCGCCATGCCCTTCGGCGATGAGTTTTGCCACGTAGAGGCCTAACCCCAGGTGCTTCGAGTCCTTGCCGCTTCGCATCGAGACCATCGAATCGAACAGCTGCGAGCGCATGCGTTCGGGTAGCGGCGGACCGGGGTTGGTGACGGTCAGCGCGAGGGCGTCATTGTCGCGCGCGAGCTCGATGTCGATGGTGTCCCCGCTGCCTGAGAAATCGACGGCATTGTCGACGAGCTTGTCGAGCATCTGGATCAGCAACTCAGGGGAGCCTTTGACGAACGCATCGTCGACGTCGCCGGAGAATACAAAGGTGCGATTGTCGTAGGCGTCGCGGTAAGCCGCGACCGTCGAGTCGAGCACGGCACGCAGGTCGAAGCGCTCCGGTTCGGCGTCCTTCATGAGTTCCTCGACGCGGCTCGCCTCGCTCATCGCGTTGAGGATCCTGCGCAGGCGGTCCGCGCCTTCTCGGGCGCGCCCCGTGTAGCCGAGTGCGGTCTCATCGAGCGACTCGTGCTCGAGGTTCTCGAGCGACGACGTGACGATCGCGAGCGGCGTGCGCAGTTCGTGGGAGAGTTTCGAGGCGAGCGTGCGCAGGTACTCGTTGTAATCGCCAAGTTGCCTGAGCACCCACGAAAAACTGCGCGACAGGTCGCCGATCTCGTCGTCGGCGAGCGCGCTCGGCAGCGCCTTGTTCAGTTCCTCGTGTTCGAGCGCGTCCTCGGCCGCGACCGACAGCGCGCGGATGCGCCGCGACAGCCAGGTCGCGTAGCCGAGCAGCACGCCGGCGACGACCAGCGTCGTGACCAGGGTCAGGTAGATCAGGCGCGACAGTCCCTCGTTGGTCAGGCTCAGGATCGCCTCGGTACCCTGCTGCAGCACGACGGCGCCGACGGTCCGATCGCCATCCATGATGGGTGCGGCGACGGCGACGACCGCGCGGCCGGTCTCGGTGCTGCGAAACCAGGCGCCGCTCTCGCGCCCCTGCAACGCGGCCGTTACGTAGGGCTGTTGTTCGCGGCCGGATGAATGCGGCTCGGCCAGCGCCGCTTCGTCGCCCTTCTCGAGCAACAACTCATAGAGGCGCTGGACGAAGCGCGGCCCGTCGCCACCGCCGTTTCCGGGCCCGAGTTCACCGGCATGCGCGATGCGCCAGCCGTCGGCGTCGGTCAGGATCAACCGCATGTCGGACTGGACCCGCTCCGCCGCGATCCGCATCAGTTCGGCGATCTCGCCTCGGGCTGGTCCCGGAAAGCGGCCGATGAACGAGCTGACCTGCGTCCCGCCATCGATTGCATCATCGGCCGCGACGACGGTGATACCGAGGTGCGTACCGAGTTGACCCGCGGGTATGCGGGCTTCCAGCCGGTAGCCGCGCGGATAGTCCTGCCAGTAGGCCGCGACCGTCGCTTCGGCGACAGGCTCGGGATCGCTGGCCGTCTGTCGGTAGCTCAGCAGGCGCCCGGGCGCCTCGGCTGCGAACAAAAACGCCTCGCGCAGGTAAGGTGGGTTGCTGCTCGCCAGCACGACGCGATCCCTGCCGTAGACGACGTTCCGGTCGGAGACTTCCACGTACAGGTAGGTCGCCCCGCCGTACTTGCCGACGGCGAAACGGACCGGGCCGTCCGGTCCGCGCAGGGTCCGCAGGGCGGGCTCGCCCAACGGCCAGTCGTTGAAATAGCCGTCGATCTCCGGGCGGGCGTCAAGCTCGTGCACGTAGAGCTGGTCGTCGACGCCGAACATGCCGTCGCGCACCGGGAACTCGTCGCTGTGCTGCGTCATCGAACTTGCGATGGCGCGCGCGAGACCCGCGAGCATCTGCTGCTGGCCCGCCCGCAGCGCCACTTCGGTTTCGCGGATGAACTCGCAGCCGGCCCAGGGCAGCATCAGCGTCAGCACGCTGACGAGGAGCAGCTGGCGCTTGAGGTTCACGGTTCCGTGACTAGCCGCTCAGCCAGCGGTAGCCCATGCCGTACACCGTTTCGATCGCGTCGAAGTCGGGATCGATGGCATGGAATTTGCGGCGGATGCGTTTGACGTGTGACGTGATCGTGTTGTCGTCGAGGACGGCCTGCGCCGCGTCCATGAGCTGCTGGCGATTCTTGACGTGACCCGGATAGCGCGCGAGCGCGTGCACGAGCCAGAACTCGGTCAGGGTCAGGCCGACCGACTGCTGCTTCCAGTGAATCGTCATGCGTTCGGTGTCGATCTCGAGATCGCCGCGCGTAATGCGGCCTGCGCCGTCGTGCGGTTTCTGCAAGGCGTCGAGACGCCGGAACAATGCCGCGATACGCGCCATCAGGTGGGGCAGGCTGATGTCCTTGGTCAGGTAATCGTCGGCGCCGAGCCGCAGGCCGGATACGGCATCGAACTCGCTGTCGCGGGCCGTCAGGAAGATGATCGGTAAATCGGCCGAGCGCGCGCGCAGCTCGCGGCACAGCTCGAAACCGCCCTCGACGTCGTTCTCGAGATTGATGTCGATGACGACGAGGTCGGGCAGGCGGATGTCGAACGCGTCGAGCGCCGGCTGGCGCGCCGCATAGTCGTCCACGAGATACCCCTCGCGCCGGAACGCCGCCGCGTAGTTCTCTCGTATTGCCGCTTCGTCTTCGACGATTGCTATTCGCTTGGCCACATCGGTTCCTTAGCTCCTGAGCGTCACAATTTGCCACATTACGCCCGTGCATTGCCATGGCGCGGGCCCCGTCACGGCGCATTGCCTCGCTTGAATAGAGATCAGGCAAAGGGAGACGGCAATGCAGACAAATAAGACGGACGTGCGCTCGTGGCTGTGGGTGCTGGCGCTCGTGTGCGTACTCAAGGCCTGGCCGGCCGACGCGCAGGAACTCAGGTGGACGACGGGGCAGGGGTATACGACGGCGACAGCGCTCGACACGGCGGTCGAGATGCAGATCAACGGGCTCGTGGCGCGCGTTGCGGTACGCCAGGAATTCCAGAACGACGGCAACGAGTGGACCGAGGGCATCTACGTTTTTCCCTTGCCCGACCGGGCGGCCGTGGATCGCATGCGGCTGCACATCGGCGATCGCTACATCGAAGGAGAGATCCGTGAAAAGGAACAGGCAGAACGCGAGTACGAGCAGGCCAAGCGCGAAGGCAGGAAAGCCAGCCTCGTGCGCCAGGAACGCGCCAACCTGTTTACGACACAGGTGGCGAACGTCGCACCGGGCGAACTGGTGGTCGTCGAGATCGAGTACCTGGAGGACCTTCGTTTCGAGGATGGCCAATTCAGCATCCGCTTGCCGATGACGCTCGCGCCGCGCTATAGCAACGAGGACGTCGACGACAGCGCGGCGATCACGCCAGTGCAGGTCATGGCGTCCAGGCGGCACCGCATCACGCTCGAAGCGCACATCAACGCGGGCATGCCGCTGGCACTCGTCGCGAGCCGCTATCACCCGGTCAGCGTCCGCGAAAACGGCGGCCGCTACCACGTCGAACTGGCGATTCCGAACACGCCGATGGATCACGACTTCGAACTCATCTGGAGACCGGTGCCGTCGGCCGAGCCGCGCGCCATGGCGTTCACCGAGACGATCGACGGTGAGCCGTATCACCTGCTCATGGTCATGCCGCCGGATCAGCGCGACACGGCACTCGCCCGCGTGCCGCGCGAGATGCTGTTCGTCGTCGACACGTCGGGCTCGATGCATGGCGTGTCGATGACCCAGGCCAAGAAGGCGGTGCGGCTCGCGATCGAGTCGCTGCGGCCGGGGGACCTGTTCAACGTCATCGAATTCGATTCCTATACGAGTGCCCTGTACCCGTACAGCATGCCGGCCAATAGCGTGAACGTCGGCCAGGCGGTCAGCTTCGTGCAGGCGCTGCAGGCCGACGGCGGCACCGAGATGCGGCCCGCGCTGAAGCTTGCGTTCGAGTCACCGGCGCGAGACTCGCACCTCAGGCAGATCGTGTTCATCACCGACGGCAGCGTCGGCTACGAAGACGAGATGTTCTCGATGATCGAGCGCAAGCTCGGCAATGCGCGACTGTTCACGGTCGGCATCGGGTCCGCGCCCAACAGCCTGTTCATGCGCAAGGCCGCCGAGGCCGGGCGCGGCTCGTACACGTTCATCAGCGTGCTGCACGAGGTGAACGAGAAAATGAGCGCGCTGTTCAGAAAACTCGAGAACCCGCAGGTGACCGACATCGAGCTCGCCTGGCCGAGTGGCGTCCAGGTTGATGCGTATCCGTCGGTCGTCCCCGACCTGTATCTCGGTCAACCGATAACGGTCAGAACGCGGGCGTTGGGCGGCTTTCGTCCGGGTGACGCGCTCTACGTCAGCGGCAATTCGGTGGCCGGTGCGTGGCGAGCGGGCGTACCGCTCGACGCCTCGGCATCAGCCAAGGGCGTAGCCGCCCTGTGGGCGCGTGCGCGCATCGGTGAGCTCCTCGACGCCGAGCGGCGCGGCGGCGACACGAGCCTGCTGCGCGCCGACATCGTCGCCACGGCGCTGACGCACCGGCTCGTCAGCAAGTACACAAGCCTTGTCGCGGTCGACAAGACGCCCGTGCGCCCGGCCGGCGAGCCGCTGGCGAGCGAACGCGTGCCGAACCTCATGCCTTATGGCCAGGGCGCGCTCATGGGCTTCCCGGCCACGGCGACGAGCGCCCCGGCCCTGCGCATTATGGGCGCGGGCTGGCTACTCGCGGCACTGCTGCTACTCGTCATGATTCGCACGAGCCGTCCCCGTGCGCAGCGTTACTAGGGCGCGGTACGGGGCGGTGGCCGCGTTGCTCGCACTCGGGTTCTGGCAGCTCGGCCAGGGCGCGTACATCCCGGCGAAGGCCTGGCTGGCGCAGGAACTCATGCAGCACGCATGGCTGCGCATGACGGCTGGCGACGACCGCGCGGCCCCGTGGCCGTGGGCCGACAGCTGGCCCGTCGCGCGGCTGAGTGCGCCGGCGCACGACGTCGAGCTGATCGTCCTGTCGGGCGGTTCGGGTCGGACGCTGGCGTTTGCTCCGGGGCACCTCGCGGCGAGCGCGCCGCCAGGCGCGGCCGGCAACTCGATCATTGCGGGGCATCGCGACACGCATTTCGCATTCCTGCGCGATGTCGCGATCGGTGAGCGCGTGAATCTCGAGACACCCGATGGCAGGAAGCACGCTTACGAGGTGATCGGCACGAACGTCGTCGACTCGCGCAGGGGCAGCCTCGTGCTCGACACGGACGGCGCCTTCCTTACGCTGGTGACCTGCTACCCGTTCGATGCGCTCGATGCCGGCGGGCCGCTGCGCTACGTCATCACGGCGCGCCGGCTCTGACCGTCAGAAGATCTCGAACAGGCCCGCGGCGCCCTGGCCGGCGCCGACGCACATCGTGACGACGCCGTACTTCGCGCCGCGGCGCCTGCCCTCGAGCAGCAGGTGGCCGGTGCAGCGCGCCCCCGTCATGCCGTAGGGATGGCCGATCGAGATCGCGCCGCCGTTGACGTTGAGCTTCCCGGGGTCGATGCCGAGCTGGTCGCGACAGTAGACGGCCTGCGCGGCGAAGGCCTCGTTAAGCTCCCACAGGTCGATGTCGTCGATGTCGAGCCCGTGACGTTCGAGCAGGCGCGGCACGGCGAACACGGGCCCGATCCCCATCTCGTCCGGGTCACAGCCGTGCACGGCGAAACCGCGGAAGGCGCCGAGCGGCTCGAGGCCGCGTTTCTCCGCCTCCTTGCCGTTCATGACGATAGAGGCGCTGGCGCCGTCGGAGAACTGGCTGGCATTGCCCGCGGTTACGTACTTGCCTTCCTTGACCTGCTGGCCGTCCTTGAACACGGGCTGCAGCGAGGCCAGACCCTCGAGGGTCGTGTCGGGGCGGTTGCAGTCGTCACGCTCGGCGACGACGGATTCGAAGGACTCTTCCTTCGTTTCCTTGTCCACCTTTTTCCAGGTCGTCTCGAGCGGCACGATCTCGTCGTCATAGCGGCCGGCCTCCTGCGCGGCCGCGGTGCGCTGCTGGCTCAGGAGGGCAAACTCGTCCTGGCTCTCGCGGCTGACGTTGTAGCGTTCGGCGACGATCTCGGCCGTCTCGATCATCGTCATCCAGAGAGCGGGCATGCGCTTGAAGAGTTCCTTCTCGGTAGCGTTCCCCTGGTTGGTCGTGCCACCGAACTGGACGAGTGAAATCGATTCGACGCCGCCTGCAGCCGCGATCGGCACACCTTCGTTGAGAACGCGGCCCGCGGCCATGGCGATTGCCTGCAGCCCCGACGAGCAATAGCGATTCACGGTCGCGCCCGCCGTGCTCGACGGGCAACCTGCAGCCATCGCCGCGTTGCGGCCGATGTTGAACCCCGTCGCGCCCTCGGGATAGGCGCAGCCGAGGATGACGTCCTCGACGTCGGCCGGGTCGAGCCCGGCCCGCTCGATGGCGTGTTGCAGGGCGTGACCGGCCAGCGTAATCCCGTGGGTGTTGTTAAGGAGGCCGCGCACCGACTTGCTCATTGCAGTGCGCGCGGTGGAAACGATGACGGCATCGGTCATGCCGGTTCTCCTCGGAGTTGTCGACGGGGCGTATAGGGTACCGCAAGCGGCGCTTGTGTTTGCGTGCCAATACCTGTATTCGTCGCGCATGAATTCGCGCCCCGCAATGCTGACCGAAGGACCGGTAGGCCGTCACATCTTCAACATGGCCTGGCCGATGCTGGTCGGTATCACGATGATCATGGCGCAGGCGTTTATCGACACCTGGTTCCTCGGGCTGGTCGGCGACGACGCGCTCGCCGCTTACAGTTTCGGCTTCCCGATCATCATGATCGTCATGAGTGTCGCGATCGGGCTCGGCGCCGGCACCTCCTCGGTCGTCGCCCGCGCCATCGGCGCGCACGATCACGAACGTGCCAAACGCCTCGTGACCGACAGCCATATTCTGTCGCTCTTGATCGCCGTGGTCTGCGTGGTCGTGGGCGTGCTCACGATCGATGCGCTGTTCCTCGCACTCGGCGCCCCGCCCGAGATGATCCCCGAGATTCGCGTCTTCATGACGATCATGTATGGCGCCGTGCCGTTCATGATCCTCGGGATGGTCGCAACGTCGAGCATGCGCGCGACCGGCGACACGGTCCTGCCGAGCAAGCTCATGATTGCCGCGGCGATCCTCAACGTCATCCTCGACCCGATCTTCATTTTTGGTTTCGGGCCGATCCCGGCGCTGGGACTGAACGGTGCGGCGATCGCAGGTCTCGTCTCGCGCGCCCTGTTCTTCTTCGTCAGCCTCTATTACCTGAGCCACCGGCTCGACCTCGTCACCTATGCAAAACCCGATCCCGCCGAGATGCGGAGTTCGTGGGGCGACGTGCTGCACGTCGGGTTGCCCGCGGCCGGCACCAACGTCATCGTGCCCATGGGCCTCGCCCTGGTCACTGCCATGGTCGCGAGCTACGGCCCGAACGCGGTCGCGGGTTTCGGTGTTGCGAGCCGTATCGAAGCAATGGTGCTCGTGCCGTACTACGCGTTGTCGGCCATCATCGGCCCGTTCGTCGGCCAAAACCTGGCGACCGGCAAGGACGACCGCATCCGTGAATCGCTGAACCTCTGTGCCAAGTTCTGCATTGCAAGTGGTCTCGTCATCGCGGCCGTTCTCGCGCTGGGGTCGGGTTTCCTGCCATCGCTGTTCAGCGAGAACCCTGAGGTCACCGACGTTGCACGCACCTTCCTCTGGGTCGCGCCGCTCGGTTACGGGGCCTATGGCATCGTCATGGTGGTCAATGCCGCCTTCAACGGCCTCGGCAACCCGATGCCGGGCGTCGCGATCAGCACGCTGCGCGTACTCGCCATCTACATACCGCTGGCGTTTCTCGGCAAGGCCCTGTTCGGAATCGTCGGGATTTTCGCGGCCTACTGCCTCGCCAACCTGGTATCAGGCGTGGTGGGTTACCTGTGGGCCCGGTCCGCTGCGCATCGCCTTGCGATATCCAAGGTGCATGCCGATACCGCGTGACGCGAAGAACAGCATGAGCGCCAACCACAGACCGTGGTTGCCGAGAGGCTGTGACAGGAACCAGGTCGGAACGAAGACCACGAACGTCGAGAACAGCATGATGTTGCGCATCTGTCGTGCCATCGTCATGCCGACGTAGACGCCGTCGTAGAGGAAACACCAGGCCGAGATCAATGGCGCGGCGATCAACCACGGGAGATAAGCTGTGGCGGTTGCGCGTACGTCGGGCAGGTCGGTCAGCAGGTGGATGATCGAGACGCCGGCGCCGAGATAGACGAGCGTGTACCCGGCGGCGAAGATGAGTGACCAGCGCAGCGTCAGCCGCACGGTGGCGGAGAGCTCAGCCTTGTCTTTCGCGCCGACGGCCTTGCCGACCATGGCCTCGGCGGCGTGCGCGAAGCCGTCGAGGCCCAGCGACGTTAGGTTCTGGAAATTCATGAGTACGGCGTTGGCGGCGAGAATCACGGGGCCGAGTCTCGCGCCCTGTGCCGTCACGAATGCAAACGCGAACATCAGCGCCATTGTCCTCACGAACAGGTTGCTGTTGACGGAGAAGAAGGCACGGTAGGCGCTGAACCGGGTGAGCCGGGCGAGTGGCCAGTGACCTTCGTGTCGCCGCAACATCCTGACCGCGAAGCTCACACCCACGGCCAGGCCCGCATACTCGGCGATGACCGACGCCAGCGCGACGCCGTCGACGTGCATACCGAGTACGAGAACAAACACCAGGTCGAGCACGATGTTGGTGATGTTAATCGTGAGGAAGATCGCCAGCGGCAGGCGCGCGTTCTGCAGGCCGAGGAACCAGCCGATCAGTGCGTAGTTGGCGAGTGTACCCGGCGCGCTCCACACACGTATGGCGACGTAGGTGGCCGCATGTTCGCGCACGTCGGCTTCGCCGCCGAGGAGATCGAGCCCGATACGGGCGAGCGGCACTTGCAGCACCAGGATAGCGAGCGCAATGAACATGGCGACGACCAGGGCCTGCCCCAGCGCAACGCGCAGTCCGTCGTAATCGGCGGCGCCGTAACACTGCGCTGCGATGCCCGTCGTGCCCATGCGCAGGAAGTTCATGCCGATGTACAGGAACGTGAATATCATGCCGCCGATCGCCACGGCGCCGAGGTAGACCGGGCTTTCGAGGTGGCCCACGACGCCTGTGTCGACCATGCCGAGCAGCGGCACGGATATATTGGACAGGATCATCGGCGCAGCGATGCGCCACATCCTGCGACTAGCCGAAGGCATTCACGCCCGTCAGCTCCTTGCCGACGACGAGCTGGTGAACCGTCTCCGTGCCTTCGTAGGTGATGACGCTCTCGAGATTGAGCATGTGGCGGACCGGGACGTACTCGGCACTGATGCCCGCGCCACCGAGGATGTCGCGCGCGTCGCGGGCGATGTCGAGGGCGGCGCGGCAGTTGTTCCACTTGGCCAGCGACACCTGCGTCGGATTGAGCTTGCCCGCGTCCTTGAGTCGGCCGAGGCGCAGCGACAGGAGCTGCGCCGACGTGATGCGACGCGCCATGTCGGCGAGGCGCACCTGGATCGTCTGTGTGTGCGAGATCGGTTTGCCGAACAGGACGCGATCCTGCGCGTAGTCGAGTGCCTCGCTGAGGCAGGCCTGGGCGGCGCCGATGACGCCCCACGTAATGCCGTAGCGCGCCTGGGTCAGGCAGCTCAAAGGGCCCTTGAGCGAGGACACGCCCGGCAGGACGTTCTCCTGCGGCACGCGCACGTTGTCGAAGAACAGCGCGCCTGTGATCGATGCGCGCAACGAAAACTTGTTTTCGATCTCCTGTGCCTCGAAGCCGGGCATGCCTTTCTCGACGATGAAGCCCTTGATGCCTTCGTCGGTACGCGCCCATACGACGGCGGCGTCCGCGATCGTGGCGTTCGTGATCCACATCTTGGAGCCGTTCAGGATCCAGTCGCCGCCGTCGCGCCTGGCGTGCGTCTTCATGTTGCCCGGGTCGGAGCCACCGTGAGGTTCGGTCAGGCCGAAGCAGCCGATCGCCTCGCCGCGGGCCATGGCCGGCAGCCAGCGGTCTTTTTGTTCGTCCGAACCGTAGGCATGAATCGGGAACATGACGAGACTCGACTGCACCGAGACGAAACTGCGGAGCCCCGAGTCACCGCGTTCGAGTTCCTGGCAAATGAGTCCGTAGCTGACGCTGTTCATGCCCGCACAGTCATAGCCCTCGATCGAGCTGCCGAGCAGACCGAGCCCGGCGACCTCGGCGACGAGGTGTGCCGGGAACTCATGCTTCTCGAACGCTTCGCGCATCACGGGGATGACCTGGTCGTCGACGAAGCGGCCGACCGTGTCCCTGACCATGAGTTCTTCTTCGGAGAGCTCGGAGCGAATGTCGTAGAGGTCGAGCGGATCGAGTGCGTTGGCGCTCACGGCGGCGGTCCTGGCTAGGGTGAGGGGCGTTGATTCTAGTGCCGATTGGGCCGACTTGCACTAGGCGCTAGTACGGAATCCTCAGGCGTCGGTACATGACCGAGAGCAGCCACACCGGCCCGATCATCATGAGCTGGAAATCCTCGAGCACGCCGCGCAGGCTGCCCGGCCCGCGCCGGCCCAGCCACAGGCCGACCGCGCCCGCGACGAGCAGGCCTGTCGCAACGCCGAGCTGCGGCCAGGCCGACTCCGACAGCCAGACCTGGATGGCTGCGAGTCCGAGCAGGAACGGCAGCATGCCGATGGCCAGCGGCACGGATATGACGAAATAGTAGATGGCGGTCGCCATCAGGAACGCGCTGCCCCAGTTGAGCAGTGGGGAAATCTCGAAGAATTCGGCGGGTACCGGGAGATACCAGAGCAGGCCCACGGTGCCCACCACGATCATCGGCACGGCTGCCCAGTACACGACCGGGTTCATGAGGCCCTGGTGGCTTGCCTCATAGCGTTGCAGCCAGTTGTCGTTATCGGGCATGCGTCACAGTTTACCCGCATATTAAGGCTCGGTTCAGGCTGGCAGGGCGTAAAATGCGCCTTTATCTTCGCAAGCAAGAGGGCAATCCATGAACAATAAAGCAACGAAGCTCGTTGTCGCGCTGGCGACGGCGACGGTTTTCGTCAGCGGCTGTCAAACGCTGGATCCGTATACACGTGAAGAGGGGACCAGCCAGACCACCAAGGGTGCACTCATCGGCGCCGGCATCGGTGCCGTCGTGGGTCTTATATCGGGTGACGATGCCGTCGAGCGTCGCCAGCGGGCACTCATCGGTGCCGGCATCGGCGCACTTGCGGGCGGCGCCGTCGGCGCCTACCAGGATCGCCAGGAAGCCGCATTGCGTGCCGAACTCGAGGGTACGGGCGTGAGCGTTGCGCGCATGGGCGACAACATCACGCTCAACATGCCGGGCAACGTCACGTTCGCCACTGACAGCGCGGACCTGAGTCCTGCGTTCTTCGACGTCCTCAACTCGGTCGGCAAGGTGCTGGGTGAGTACGACAAGACGGTCGTCGAGGTCGCCGGCCACACCGACAGTACCGGTTCGGAAGACTACAACCAGTCCTTGTCGGAGCGCCGTGCCGCATCGGTCGCCAGGTACCTGAACGCACAGGGCGTCATTTCCCAGCGCATTATTACCTTGGGAATGGGCGAGCTTCGGCCGGTCGCCGATAACGGCACGCCGGATGGCCGCCAGGCCAACCGTCGCGTCGAGATCACGATGGTGCCGATAACGGCGAGCTAGCATAAAGTTCGAAAAGCGCGATGACGGGCGGTGGATCGAAGTCACGGGCTTCGTCCGCCGCCTTTTGCATGACGACAACGACGACTCGCGACACCAGCGATTCATCGTCGATATCGGCGATCGCCAGACCCTGCTGATCGCGCACAACCTCGATCTCGCGAGCCGCGTCCCCGTCGGTCTCGGGGATCGCGTCGTCGTGCGCGGCATGTACGAATGGAACGACCTGGGGGGGCTCGTGCACTGGACGCACCACGATCCCCTGGGTATCGAGGACGGCGGGTGGATTCGGTTCGGGCGGCGGACCTACGAGTAGGCGCGGCCTAGACGGCCATCGCGTTGCGCAGCTTCTTGATGGCGTTCGCTTCGAGCTGGCGAATACGTTCCGCCGACACGCCGTAGACGTCGGCGAGTTCGTGCAGCGTCTTCTTGTCCTCGGTCAGCCAGCGTGCCTCGATGATGTGGCGCGTACGCTCGTCGAGGATGTTCAGCGCCGCGGTCATACGCGTCGTGGCATCGTGGTTGAAATCCGCAGTCTCGACCTGCTTTGCGGGATCCGAGTCGGGCGCGGGCAGGTAAGCGGCTGGCGTGAAGTTTCGCTCGTCGTCGGCGTCGGGTGCCGGGTCGAAGATGGCATCGCGCGAATGCAGGCGCTTCTCCATCTCGGTGACTTCCTTCTCGCTGACGCCAAGGTCTTTCGCGACCGCCTTGGTCTCCTCGGCGGTCAGCCACGCGAGGGTCTTCTTCGCCTTGCGCAGGTTGAAGAACAGCTTGCGCTGCGCCTTGGTCGTCGCGACCTTGACGATGCGCCAGTTCTTGAGCACGAATTCATGAATCTCGGCACGGATCCAGTGCACGGCGAAGGACACGAGCCGCACGCCGTATTCGGGGTCGAAGCGCTTGACGGCCTTCATCAGGCCGACGTTGCCTTCCTGGATCAGGTCGTTGAGGGGCAGGCCGTAGCCCGTGTAGCCCTTGGCGATGTGGACGACGAATCGCAGGTGTGCCATGACGAGCTCGCGCGCCGCGTCGAGGTCTTCCTCGTTGCGAAAACGCAAGGCGAGCGCCTGTTCGTCTTCCCTGGACAGAACAGGAATCGCGCCGACGGCCTGGATATAGGCATCGAGACTGCCTACCGGACCGGCCAGTGCAATTTCATGGTTGCGGGTTGCCAAAGCGGTCGTCATCTACTCCCTCCTCAAAACTGGTTCCAAATCTTAGCACTCGCGTATGTGGAGTGCTAACGCGTTGTGCAAGTTCCTCAGGACAGGCCCCTCGCGCGGCCTGGCGGCGTCGGCCGGCGGCCGAACATCGCGCAACTGCCGCTTCTTTCTTGAACAACTATTCAATATTACACATTGTTGAATAATAATTCAAGTATCCCTACAATAGCACCATGGCACGACATGCTGAATACGATCGCGACGCCGTGATTGCCGAGGCGACGGCGGTCTTCTGGGACCGCGGCTATGGCAAGACCTCGATCGGCGACCTCGTTTCGGCGACCGGGCTGCAGCCCGGCAGCCTGTACGCGGCCTTCGGCAACAAGAAAGGCCTGTTCGTCGAGGTCATCGACCGCTACAACCGGCGCTTCATTGCCCGGGTCAACGGACTGCGCGATGCGCCGGGCCGTTCCATCCACAAGGTGGAGGGCCTCCTGCGCCAGATCGTCGACGACGCCGCCGCCGGGCGAGCCGAGCGCGGCTGCCTGACCGTCAATGCGTTACTCGAGCTGTCGACGCACGATGACGAGATAGCGGATAAGCTACGCGCCTACAATGCTCAGCTGCGCAAGGCGTTCGTATGGCTCGTCAAGGACGCCCAGGCCGAGGGCGACATTCACACGGCGCGCGATGCCAACCAGCTCGCATCTTTCGTCCTCAACAACCTGTGGGGCCTGCGCGTCATGTGCAAGAGCCGGCCCGATCGCGCCAGCCTCGATGCGATCGTCGACGGGGTGCTGAACGGGTTGCGCAGCCGAGTGGCTTAGCGCGGTTCGATGCGGCGCATATGCCGGGCCGTCGTGAGCCAGGATCCGGCGAGCCCGAGTACGACGCCGATGGCGACGACCGCTGCCGCCTCGACGAGGCTCATCGACGTGATACTGACGTTACCCTGGTAAAGCCCGGCGAGTCGCGCGACGGGTCCTCCCAGCAGGTACAGCCCGTACCAGACCAGCCCGAGCGCCAGCAGGCCACCGAGCAATCCGTACCAGAAGCCGGACCAAAGAAAGGGCCGCCGCACGAATGCATTGCTGGCGCCGATGAGTTTCGTCACCTCGATTTCCTCGCGGCGGTTCTCGATGTCGAGACGTATCGTGTTGCCGATGATGACGACTATCGCGATGCCGAGCAGCGCGGCGCCGATCGCAATCGCCTGGCGAACGATGTCGAGGATCGCGTGGAATCGCTGCACCCACTCCGTGTCGACCTGTACGTACTCTGCCTCGGGGAGGTTGGCGAGTTCTTCCTGCAAGAGCACGAGCGACGCGCTCGTATTGCCGGGGCCCGGCCGCACGACGAGTGTGTGGGGCAGCGGGTTGTCGGGCAGCTGGTCGAGCGCCGCGCCGAACCCCGACTGCTCGCGAAAATCGATGAGCGCTTGCGTCGACGAGACGAACTGAACCGCATCGATGTCGGCGCGCTGTTCGAGGAGCCGGCCCAGCGCCGCGGCCTCGTCTTCGGCGACGGTTAGCTTCAGGAACACGGCAAAGTCCAGCGCGTTGTCCCACCCGGCGCTCAGAGTGCGTGCATTTTTGACGACGAGGTTGATCGCGGCCGGCAGTGCCAGCGTCACGGCGATCACGAGGATAATCATGAAGCTCGACAGCGGATGGCGCGCGATCCGGCCGAGCGCGCCAATCGACGAACTCGCGTGCCCCGTCAGCCAGGCAGCCATTCGTCGTCGTCCTTGTAGCCGTTCCGCAGGCGCCCCTCGTCGAGTTCGATGCGCCGGCAGCCCAGCTTGTCGATGAGGGCGATGTCGTGACTCGCGATCAACAGGGTCACGCCGACCTCGTTGAAACGACGGAAAATGCGCATCACCTCGAGCGACAGGTCCGGATCGAGGTTGCCCGTCGGCTCGTCGGCAATCAACAACCTGGGGCGCGTGACAATCGCGCGCGCAATGCCGACGCGTTGCTGCTCGCCGGCCGACAGGGTCTCGGGATTTTGCTTTTCCTTGTGCAGCAGGCCGACCTGGTCGAGCGCGGCGCGGACCTTGCGGGCGGCATCGCGACGACCTACACCTGAGATGATCAGCGGCAGCGCGACGTTGTCGAAGACGGGACGATCGTCGAGCAGCTTGTGGTCCTGGAACACCATGCCGATGTGCCGCCGGTACTTCGGGATGCGCCGGCGCTTGACGCGGCGCGTGTTCTGGCCATTGACGATGACCTGCCCGCTGGTAGGACGCTCGATCAACGCAATCAGGCGCAGTAGCGTGCTCTTGCCCGCACCCGAATGCCCGGTCACGAAAACCATCTCGCCCGAATCGATCGAGAGGCTCAAGCCTGACAGTGCCTCCTGGCCCCCGGGGAAGCGTTTCGTCACGTTGTCGAGCTGGATCATCCGAGCAGTGCTTCCGCGAACTCGCTGGCCGAAAACGGTTGCATATCTTCGGCCGCCTCGCCGATGCCGATGAAGCGCACCGGCACACCGAGGCGATCCGCTATCGCGAGCAAAATGCCGCCCTTGGCGCTGCCGTCAAGCTTGGTGACCGCGATGCCGGTCAGTCCGAGGGCCTCGTGAAACTTCTCGGCCTGGACGAGCGCGTTCTGCCCCTGGCTCGCGTCGAGCACGAGCATAACCTCGTGCGGCGCCGTCTCGTCGTGCCGCCCGATGACGCGCCTGACCTTCGCCAGTTCATCCATGAGACCGGCCTGGCTCTGCAGGCGCCCGGCCGTATCGGCGAGCAGGACATCGATGCCGCGCGCCTTGGCCGCTTCCATGGCATCGAAGATCACGGCGGCGGGATCGGCGCCCGCCTGTTGCGCGATGACCGGCACGTCATTGCGCTCACCCCAGGCCTGCAGCTGTTCAACGGCGGCTGCGCGAAACGTGTCCCCGGCCGCCAGCATGACCGAGAGACCCTGGTCGCGGAACCGACGCGCGAGCTTGCCGATCGTCGTCGTCTTGCCCGCACCGTTGACGCCAATCATGAGGATAACGAAAGGCCCTTCCCGCTTGTCAATGACCAGCGGCTGCTCCACCGGTGTGAGGATCTTTTCGACGTCATCGCGCAGGCCGCGTCGCAACGCGTCGACGTCCCCCAGTTCCTTGCGCGCGAGCCGTTTCTGCAGGTCGGTGATAATGCGTTCGGTCGTATCGACGCCGACGTCGGCCATGACGAGCAGGCTCTCGAGCTCCTCGAGCGTGTTCTCGTCGATCTTGCCGCCCGGTGCGAGGTTCGCGAGGTCATAGGTGAGCCAGCTGTCGCCGCGGTTGAGGCGCGCACGCAGTCGTTTGACGAAGCCTTTTTTCTTCTCGGGCTTTTCCTTTTTGCCAAACATGCGATTACGATTCCTAATTCTCGAAGGCAGGACGCGATGGTGAGACGAAACAAACAGCGTGCATCCAGGGCCGGAAGGCTGCGTATTGTAGCCGGAAACTGGCGCAGTCGCCTTTTGGATATTGCCGATGTCGAAGGCCTGCGACCGACCGCCGAACGCGTACGCGAGACGCTGTTCAACTGGCTCGCACCACGCATCACAGGGGCACGCTGCCTCGACCTCTTCGCCGGCACGGGTGCGCTCGGCCTCGAGGCACTGTCGCGCGGCGCCGCCTCCGTCGTGTTCGTCGAGAAGTCCGCGGTCGCCGCCCGGCAGCTCGAGAAGAACATCGACATTCTTGTGGGAGCGCTTGAAGGCCCTCCCACAGCAGAGACCATCCGCGCCGACGCGCTGGACTACCTGCGCAGTGCGCCCGGAGCTCCCTTCGACATCGTCTTTCTCGATCCGCCCTACGCGGCCGGCCTGCTCGAGGAAACGTGTAGACTGTTGGCCGGGACGCGGTTGCTCGCTGACGATGCACGCGTCTACCTCGAGCTCGACCGCAAGGAGGCCGAACCGGAGTTGCCGGGCGGCTGGCAGACAGAGAAGAACAAGACGGCGGGCAAGGTCCGCTATATGCTCGTCCAGGCGAACAGGAGCGACTAGATGGCGATATCCGCGATGTACCCCGGCACCTTCGACCCGATCACGCTCGGGCACGAAGATCTCGTCAGGCGTGCAGCGCGCCTTTTCGACACGGTCGTCGTCGCGATCGCTCGCGACACGGGCAGCAAGCAGCCGATGTTCTCGTTCGACGAACGTCTGGCGATGGCCGAAGACGCGCTTGCGGAGTACGAAAACGTTGAGGTTCGCGGTTACTCAGGGTTAACCGTCGAGTATGCGCGCACGCACGGCTACCAGGCCATCGTCCGCGGCCTCCGGGCCGTGTCCGACTTCGAGTACGAGTTCCAGCTCGCCAACATGAACCGTGCCCTGACCGAGGAGGTCGAGACCGTGTTCCTGACGCCGACCGACAAGTACACGTATATCTCCTCGACGCTGGTGCGTGAAGTCGCTTCCCTGGGCGGCGACGTATCGGGTTTCGTGTCGCCGAAGGTGAAACACGCGCTGGACGGGGTCACAAACTCGTCGTAGTTCGGGGCTGAAGCCCTCCCACATCCAGTGACTAGGTCTGGCAGCGTTTGCAGTAGTAGGTCGTACGCTGTCCCTGCACGATCGCCGTGATGAGCGTGTCGCACCGGCGACAGTGCTCGTCCTCGCGGTCGTATACCTCGAGTTCCTGTTTGAAGTAACCGGGTTCGCCGTCGCCGCCGTAGAAGTCCCTTAGCGTCGTGCCGCCGGCCTCGATCGCGCGCGCGAGGACGTCCCTGATCGAGCCGGCGAGCGCATCGTAGCGACGGCGCGCGATACGCCCGGCCGCACGCTTCGGGTTGATGCCGGCCTGGAACAGTGACTCGCTCGCATAGATGTTGCCGACGCCGACGACGACCTGCGCGTTCATGATGAACTGTTTGACGCTGACCCTGCGACCGCGCGACGCCGTCCAGAGGTACTCGCCGTCGAACGCCTCGCCGAGCGGCTCGGGCCCGAGCCTGGCGAGCAACGGGTGCTCGTAGGGTCGCTGGCTGAAGAAGAAACTGCCGAAGCGTCGCGGGTCACGAAAGCGCAGCGCTTTTCCCGAGTCGAGTTCGACGTCGATGTGATCGTGCACGCCGGCCGGCGTGCCGCGCTCGACGATGAACACGCTGCCCGTCATGCCGAGGTGCATGAGCGCCGTGCCCGACGCCGTGTTGATCAGCAGGTATTTGGCGCGTCTTGCGACCGAGTCGATGCGCTGGCCGCGCAGCCTGCTTTCGGTGCCGCGTGCCACGGGCCAGCGCAGGCGGCGGTCGCGCACGACGACGTCGACGATGGTCCGGTCGACGATCCACGGCTCGATGCCGCGGCGGCTGGTTTCGACTTCGGGTAGTTCGGGCATACGAGGATTGTGCCCAAAACGCCGCTCTCGCACATCCATGTACAAAAAAGCCCGCGTGAAAGCGGGCTTCCTGGATCCTTTAGTTGTGGGAGGGCCTTCTCCCGTCAAGCGGGATTATAAGGCCCGAAATCGCGGCCCAGGTGCCCTCGGGGTATAAAGCCGCTCCCACAAGGGGCGCTTTACTTGATCTTCGCTTCCTTGTAGATCACGTGCTTGCGGATCGTCGGATCGTACTTCTTCGTTTGCATCTTTCCGGGATGGAGCTTCTTGTTCTTCGTGGCCGTGTAGTAGTGGCCCGTGCCGGCACTCGACACCAGCTTGATCTTGTCGCGATTTCCCTTAGCCATGGCTGAATCCTCCCGGGGTTACACGTGCGTGCCGGCAGCGCGCAGGTCGGCGACGACCTTATCGATGCCGTGCTTGTCGATGATGCGCATACCCTTGTGCGATACGCGCAGGCGTACCCAGCGGTTCTCGGATTCGAGCCAGAAACGCTTGTTCTGCAGGTTGGGCAGAAAGCGACGGCGCGTCTTGTTGTGGGCGTGGGAAACGTTGTTGCCGCTCATCGGCCGCTTCCCGGTCACCTGGCAAACCTTGGACATGACATTAAGTCTCTGATTTTATTGCATGTTACCCGCGAAGGGCGGGCAAAGAGCGAGACTTTATACCAGCCCGGCCCGTCCACTTCAAGGGCAGGGTCACAGCATACCGCGGGAGGCCAGCGACGTCGCCGCCCCGTCCCCGATGATCAGGTGATCGAGCAGGCGGATATCGACGAGTTCGAGGGCGGATTTCAGGCGCCGCGTGATGCGCTCGTCGGCCTGGCTGGGCTCGGCGACGCCGCTCGGATGGTTGTGGGCGAGAATCACGGCGGCCGCGTTCACGGCCAGCGCCTCCTTGACGACCTCGCGCGGATAGACGCTGGTGCCGTCGATCGTGCCGCGGAACATCTCGTCGAAACGCAGCACGCGATGGCGGTTGTCGAGGAACAGGCAGCAAAAGAGTTCGTGGTCGAGGTGGCGCATGCGGGCCTTGAGAAAGGTCTCCGTGTCGGCCGGACTGCGGATGGTCTCGCCACTGGACAGCGACTCCTCGAAGTAGCGACGAGCAAGCTCCGGGACCACGCGCAGGGCCCGGAGCCTGCCCGGGCCGATGCTGCGGCAGTCGAGGAGCGATCTCGATTCCGCGTGCAACAGCCCGCGCAGGCTGCCGAATCGTCCGAGCAGCGATGCGGCGGCGCGCATGCCGACCAGCGCGCCGAGCAGCCGCGCGTCACTCCAGTCCCTGGGGAAGTCGTCGTCCATGGGCACAGGTTCTGCCACGCACGCATATCGAAACAACGAAGAAATCTAAGCAAAATTGCCGGTTTCGGCGCTTGCGCGATAAGCTAATCGCATGAACATCGTTCTCGGCATCACGGGCGGCATCGCCGCGTACAAGGCACCCGATCTCGTCAGGCGTCTCAAGGAGCGGGGCGCCGACGTGCAGATCGTCATGACCGCTTCGGCGGAGGAATTCGTCACCGACACGGCGCTGCAGGCCGTTTCGGGCAGGGCCGTGCGCTCGAACCTCTGGGACAAGGAAGCCGAGCGCGCCATGAGCCACATCGAGCTCGCGCGCTGGGCGGACGTCGTGCTCATCGCGCCGGCGACGGCCGAGGTCATGGCGCGCATCGTCTCGGGCGGCGCGCCCGATCTGCTGACGACGATCTGCCTCGCGACCGAGGCGCCGCTCGCGCTCGCGCCCGCGATGAACCACGTCATGTGGAACAACCCGGCGACACAGGCGAACCGCGCGGTCCTCGAGCAGCGCGGCGTGCATATTCTCGGCCCCGGCGTCGGGTCGCAGGCCTGCGGCGAGGAAGGCGCGGGCCGCATGCTCGAAACCGATGCGATCGCGGCGGCCGTGTTCGATCTCGGCATCAGCCACGGCGAAGGTCTGCTCAAGGGGAAGAAGGTCGTGATCACCGCGGGCCCCACGCGCGAGAGCATCGATCCGGTGCGTTACATCTCCAATCGCAGCTCGGGCAAGATGGGCTACGCGATGGCGCGCGCGGCCGTCGCCCAGGACGCCGAGGTCATCCTGATCAGCGGCCCGGTCGATCTGCCGGCGCCGCCCGGCGTCGAGGTCCGCGAGGTCACGACGGCCGAACAGATGTACGGAGCTACGCACGCCGTGATCGAGGACGCCGACATCTTCATCGCGGCGGCGGCCGTCGCCGACTATCGTCCGGTGGCGCCTGCCGAGCAGAAGATCAAGAAGAAACGCGAGGCCATGACAATTGAGCTCGTGCGCTGCCCCGATATCCTGGCCTCGGTCGCGGCACTCGATGGCGGACCGTTCACGGTCGGCTTTGCCGCCGAAACGGAGAGGCTCGAAGAGTACGCGCGCGCCAAGCTCGTGAATAAGAAGCTCGATATGATCATCGCCAATCGCGTGGGTGCCGATCGGGGCTTCGACCGCGATGACAATGCGGCTACCGTATTCTGGGCAGCGGGTGAGAGACAGTTTCCGGAGGCGCGGAAATCGGAACTCGCCAATGAACTCGTTGAGCTCGTCGCCGAACGCTACTATGCTCTCCGCGGCACCGGCACGCAGCCGCGGCTGAGCATTATTTCGAACAAGAACAGGCGGACCTGAGGCCCTTGAGATCCATCGAACTTAAAATCCTGGACCCGCGCGTCGGGGACACGATCTCCTTACCGCATTACGCGACGCATGGTTCGGCCGGCCTCGACATGCGGGCCTGCATCGACGATGCCGTCACGGTCGCACCGGGCGAGACCGTGCTCGTGCCGACCGGGCTCGCGATTCACGTCGCCGATCCGGGCCTCGCGGCGGTCCTGCTGCCGCGCTCGGGCCTCGGCCACAAGCACGGGCTCGTCCTCGGCAACCTGACGGGCCTGATCGACTCCGATTACCAGGGGCAGGTGTTCATCTCGTGCTGGAATCGCGGCAGCAAGCCCTACGAGGTGCAGCCGGGCGAGCGCATCGCACAAATGGTGTTCGTCCCGGTAGAGCAGGTCGAGTTTCGCGTGGTGGAGGAGTTCGAGTCGAGCCAGCGTGGCGACGGCGGTTTCGGTCACTCAGGTACCGGTTGAGCCGCTCGCATTGTTCGCCGTCGTTTCGATGCCCTTCAGTCGCTTGAAGCGGGCAATGTCGCCGTCGAAGCGATCGACGATGCGTTTCTCGTCGGCGGAATACTTCTCGAGGTTGCGCTGGTGGCGCGCAATCGTGTCCTTGGTATCGCGCAGGTCGGCTGCGAGATCCGCGTCGATCATTGGCGCGTCGGCATCGTTGCTGTAGGGCTGAAAACGTGAAGCCTCGGTGCGCAGGTCGACAAGACGGCGCTCGAGGTTCTTGAGGTACAGCTCGGTGACGCGGGACTGGGCCTGGAAGAGCTCGACGCGGCGATCGCGGTGCATGATGATTTCATCGACCGACAGGTAGGTTGCCAGCAGGGCCTGGTCGGCACGGCGCTGCAGTTCTGCGGCGACGCGACGCTCTTTGTCGATGCGTTCCTGCTCGCGCTGCTCGGCCGTCTTCTTGCCCTCGAGTTCCGCGACCGAAACACCCTGGTCGTTGAGGACTTTCTTGGGACGCTCGGCGAATTCTGCGGGGATGCTGTCGCCGTAGTAGACGTTGCCGTCGGCGTCCTCCCACTTGTACACCTTCTTGGCGCCCTGGGCATGTGCCGTGAGACCAACGCTGAGCAGCAGGATTATGGTGAGCAGTTTCCGCATCGCTTGACTATGCCAGTAAATGTCTTTTTGGTACCGTGACTGGTTCTCGTTTTGATGCCAGCTTAACTGCCTTTGGGTGCGCTGTAAAATTCGCGCAATCGCACAAAAATCATGGGGTTATGTAATAACGCCGTATTGCTTGCGATAAGCCAGTACCGGTTCCAGATAACGCTCATACTCGCTTGATTCCTCTAAGATGTCGACCAGGTCATCGAGCTGCACAATACTTATGACCGGGATTCCGAGCGTCTGTTTCAGCTCCTGGACCGCCGAATAGGCACCCTGTCCGCGCTCCTGGCGATCGAGTGAGATGACGAGCCCCGCGATCTCGGCGCCGGCCGCCGAGATGATCTGGCAGGCCTCGCGGACGGCCGTCCCGGCCGTGATGACGTCGTCGACGATCAGTATGCGCCCGCTGAGCGGCGCGCCGACGATATTGCCGCCCTCGCCGTGCGCCTTCGCCTCCTTACGGTTGAACGAGTACGGCACGTCGATGTCGTGATGTTCGGCCAGGGCAGCCGCCGCAAGTGTCGCCAGGGGAATCCCCTTGTACGCCGGGCCGAACAACATGTCGAAGCGAACGTCGGATTCGGCGATCGCGGCAGCGTAATAACGGGCGAGCTTGGCGGCGGCATAGCCGGTATTGAACAGGCCGGCGTTGAAGAAGTAGGGGCTGAGCCGTCCCGACTTCAACGTAAACTCACCGAACCGCAGCACGCCGAGTTCGAGCGCCAGCTCGATAAATTCTCTCTTGTAGCCACGCATTGGAGGGGGTTCTGTATGATTGCCGCTTTCCAACCGAGTATGACACAGGAGACCCCGGTTGTTCCGCGTTATCACCCTCAATGCCAACGGTATCCGCGCCGCCGCCCGCAAGGGGTTCTTTGAGTGGATGCGCGCGCAGCATGCCGACGTCGTCTGTATCCAGGAGACCAAGGCGCAGGAGCACCAGCTCACCGACGACGTGTTTTCGCCGGCCGGCTATCACTGCTTCTACGAAGACGCCGAGAAGAAAGGCTACTCGGGTACGGCCATCTACACGCGGCACGAGCCCCGGAGAGTCGTGCGCGGCTACGGCGACGAGGAGTTCGATAAGGAAGGACGCTACCTCGAAGTTCAGCTCGGCGGGATCAACGTCGTGTCGCTGTACCTGCCGTCGGGTTCCTCGAGCGAGGAACGCCAGGCGGCCAAGTACCGGTGCATGACCTCGTTCACCGAGCACATGCGAAAACTGAAGCGACGCCGCGCCGAGTACGTTATCTGCGGCGACTGGAACATCGTGCACAAGGAAGGCGACATCAGGAACTGGAAGCAGAACCAGAAGAACTCGGGCTGCCTGCCCGAGGAGCGCGCCTGGCTGGACCAGGTCTTCGGCAAACTCGGGTGGGTCGACGCGTTTCGCACGCTCGAGCAGGAGCCCGAACAATACACGTGGTGGTCGAACCGCGGGGCCGCCTGGGACAAAAATGTCGGGTGGCGCATCGACTACCATGTCGTGACGCCCGGCCTCAGGGACAAGGTGCAGCGCACCGAGATCTACAAGTCGCAGCGCTTCTCCGACCACGCGCCACTGATCATGGATTACGATTGGGCGCATGACGGCTGACGCCAACCTCGACAGAACGCGCAAGGAGAGCTTGAAAGAAGCCGTGCTGAACCGGCGCATGCTGATATGTGTGTTCACCGGATTCTCTTCAGGGCTGCCGCTCTACTTGCTGTTCCAGATGGTCCCGTACTGGCTGCGCACGGAAGGTGTGGGCCTCGCGGAAATCGGGTTCTTCGCGCTGGTGCAGTTCCCCTACACATGGAAGTTCCTGTGGGCTCCGATCATGGATCGCTACACCCTGCCGTTTCTCGGTCACCGGCGCGGCTGGATCCTCGTGACCCAACTGGCTTTGCTCGTTTCGATTGCCGCCCTCGGTTTTTACGAGCCGGCGCTGTCGCTCTGGGCGGTTGCCTACCTGGCCGTAGCTGTCGCCTTTTTCAGTGCCAGCCAGGACGTCGTCCTCGATGCTTTTCGTCGCGAATTGCTGCCCGACGTCGAGCTCGGATTGGGGAACTCTGTCCACGTGCAGGCGTACCGTCTCTCAGGACTCATTCCGGGCGGGCTTGGACTCATCCTGGCTGACCGGCTCCCGTGGCACATGGTCTTCGTCATCGTGGCGTTGTTCATGCTGGTGGGAATTGTGATGACGCTGGTTATTGCCGAGGCGATCAAGGAGCCGTCACCGCCGCGATCGCTGAAGGAATCAGTAATCGAACCGTTCCGGGAGTTCATCGGCCGTGCCGGACTCGGCTCGGCACTGCTCGTGCTGGCATTCCTGTTCCTCTACAAGCTTGGTGACAATATGGCGACTGCGTTGCAGACGCCGTTCTTTCACGATGTCGGGTTCACGGGAACGCAGATCGGCACGATCGCCAAGTTTGTCGGCACGACAGCGGCAATTGTCGGGGGCCTGGTCGGCGGATTGATCATGGTCAAGGTCTCGATCAATCGCGCGCTGTGGTTGTTCGGGTTCGTGCAAATCGCGAGTATTCTCGGATTCGCCTTGTTGTCGATCGTCGGACCAAATCCATGGATGCTGGCGTTTGCGATGGCTTTCGAATACCTCGGTGTTGGCCTCGGAACGGCCGCGCTGACAGCTTTCATGGCCAAGTCGACGAACGTAGCATTCGCGGCGACCCAGTTTGCGCTGTTCACGGCGCTGGTCTCGGTACCACGGGTGCTGGCCAGCGCGACGACCGGACTCATTGTCGAGCGAACCGGCTGGACGACCTTCTTCCTGATCTGCACATTGCTGGCGGTTCCGGGAATGTTGCTGCTGTTCAAGGTAGCGCCATGGAACGAGGATGCGAATTGAGCGAAATGGAAATCGCCGTCGGTCGCATCGACGAGCTCGACGATCCCGGTTGCCGTGAGTTCCAGATCGGCGACGGCGACTGGCCCTTTCGCGGTTTCGTCGTGCGCAAGGGAGAGACGGTCTACGCGTACCAGAATTTTTGCGTGCACGTCGGGCACCCGCTCAACTGGTCGCCCGACAAGTTCCTGACCAGGGACAAGAGTGCGCTGATCTGCGCGTCGCACGGCGCGAGCTACGAAATCGAGACGGGGTATTGTTTCGCGGGGCCGGGAAACGGGCGCACACTGAGGAGGGTCGACGTCGCGGTGCGCGACGGCGTTATCTATGTGACAGGCCCGACCAGTATGTAGATCAGAGCTTGTCCAGGAACGCCAGCGGATCGTGGTAGCCGTTCGGGAGTTCGGCGTCGCTCTTGATACCGAAGTCCTCGGGGTCCATATCGACGGAGCCGGACCAGTCTTCAGGCGCACTGACTTCCGCCAGCAGCAGCTGTGGCCAGCGCTCGTTGTCGATCTCGTCGATCGTGCCGTCGAACTGCTGGATTTCTATGGTCCCGGCGACTTCGTCAATGGCGACTACCTCGAACAGCGTCCCGTTTGGCCGGCGAAACCAATGACCGATGACGGGATACCGGACTGCCATTTTCTTCGTCCTCTTCCTTTGCGTTGCCTCTATTACCGTTATAGATCATGCAGCGCGGAGCGCAAGAAACACATAGTTATTAGCCGCAAGAGCGCCCATTTTTGCGGAAACACCAGTCGACGATGCGGTGGCCCTTGCCCAGGCCGCGGCGCTCGAATTTCGTGCGCGGACGATCCAGCGGCGCCTCGCCGTCATGTTCCCGGCGCTCGATTAAGGTAAATCGGTCCGAGTGGGCAAAAACGTCGTCGATATGCTCGGCGTAGTTGGCCCAGTCGGTGGCGATGTACCAGGTGCCGCCGTCCCCGAGCCGGTCGGCGACCAACTCGACGAACGCGTCCTGCACGATGCGCCGCTTGTGATGGCGTTTTTTTGGCCAGGGATCGGGAAAGTAGAGGTTGAGGCGTGCCAGGGAGCCGGCCGGCACCCGGGTCTGCAACACCTCGACGGCATCGTGCGCGAGCACGCGCAGGTTGCCAGCCCCGGCCTCGTGCGCCTTGATCAGGCAGTGCCCGATGCCCGGTTCGTGTACCTCGATGCCGAGATAATTGCGGTCGGGATCGGCGGCCGCCTGTTTGACAAAAGTCTCGCCGTTGCCGAAACCGATCTCGAGAACGACCGGCGCGTCGCGCCCGAACAGCCCGGCGAAGGACAGCACCTGCCCGTCGTCATCCACGCCGTAGAGCGGCCAGAGCTCCTCGAGCGCGCGCTGCTGCGACGCCGTGACGCGCCCGGCCCGCCGCACGAAACTACGAATCGTTCTCATCCCGCGAATGCTATTGGAAACTGGCCGTGCGTGACAGTAAGCTGTGATTATTCTCATTCGAGATACCAGGGGGAAATCATGTCTAGTCAAACTGAAGACCGGCGGTTCCGTGTGGGCGCCGCCGCCATGGCCGCCGCATCGACGGCGCTCATCTCGCTGTTCGCGACGAGTCCGTCTATGGCCCAGGAAGGTGCTGCAGGCGTGTTCCTCGAGGAGATCGTCACGACGGCCCGTAAACGCAGCACGGCCGAGACTGTGCAGGATGTGCCCGTCGCCGTCAGCGCGTTCGGCGCCCAGCAGATTGAGGCGATGTTCGTCAAGAAGATCGACGACCTCAGTTACCTGATGCCAAATGTGCAGCTCGAGTCGGTCGGCACGTTCCCGGGCGTGCAGAACTTCTCGATTCGCGGCCAGGGCATCAACAGCTCGATTCCGTCGGTAGATCCCACGGTCGGCGTGTTCGTCGACGGTCTCTACATGGGTACGACCTATGGCGTCGTCATCGACACTTTCGATCTCGAGTCCGTGGAAGTGCTGCGCGGTCCGCAGGGCCTCCTGTTCGGCCGTAACGTAACGGGCGGCGCCGTGGTGCTGCGCAACGCGCGTCCGAGCGGCGAGTTCGGCCTGCGCCTGCGCGCCGGCGGCACCGACGAGAACCAGAACAGCCTGGCCTTCGCCGTCGAAGGCGCGCTCATGGAGGACGTGCTTGCCGGCAAGCTCGCCGTTCTCTTCGACGACGATCGCGGCTACTACCAGTCGATCAACACGACGGCGCCGAGCCCGCTGCAGCCGTTCTATATCAACCCGGCTGCTGGCGGCCGGGTCGGCGCCATGGAGACGCTGCTGGTTCGGCCTTCGCTCGTGTTTACGCCGGGCGACAATTCCGAATGGACGCTGATGGTCGAACGCGGCCAGATGGACGGTGACGGCGCTGCATGGTCGAACGTCACGGCACAACGCGCCGGTGCGGTCCCGGAATTTGAGACCCTGTCCGACGAAACCGGCTTCACGTCGCTCGACTGGACGCAGATCATGTTCGAGGTGTCGATCGCCGAGGTGGGTAACGGCACACTGACCAACATCTTCGGTATTCGCGAGGTTGAGGCGGACTCGGCCGCGGACATCGACGGTACCGACCTGCCGATCTTCGCGGCACCGGGTTATACCGAGCAGGACCAGATCAGCAACGAACTGCGCTGGTCGGGATCGCTGCGCGAGAACTGGGACGCGACCATCGGCCTGTATTACTTCGAGCAGGACATCGAGTATCGGGAAGCGCGCTACATCTGGTTGCCGCCACCGCTCGGGCCGGCGCCATTCGGCATTAACCTGCAGGCCGCACTCGGCGGTGACATGTTCTCGAAGAACCTCGGCATATTCTGGACCAACGATTTCCATATCAGCGACAGGCTGACGCTGACGGCCGGACTGCGCTACACGGACGAGGAGAAGACCGCGTCGATCATCGACAGCACGCCCGACGATCCCGGCACGCCGGAAATCGAAGGCCCTGGCGTGTGCACGGATAACGAGACTTTCGATTGCTCATTCGTGGACGTCAAGGACGACTGGCAGAACATTACGCCGCGCCTCGGCGCGATGTACCACCTCAGCGACGACACTCGTATTTACGGCTACTGGTCGAAAGGGTTCCGCTCGGGAGGCGTCAACTTCCGTAATGCGAAGCCCCAGTTCATCCCGCCGGGACCGACCAGGGAAGAGGAAAGCAACACGATCGAGATCGGTCTCAAGACCGAGTTCAATGACGGCAAGATGCGTCTCAATGTCGCTGCGTACCACAACGACATCAAGGACATGCAGCGAGAGCTGAACATTGGCGACCAGCAGGTCATCGTGCTGCAGGCGACGATCAACGCCGGTGACGTGACGATCACAGGTGTCGAGGCCGACTTCGCCGCGCTCCTGACCGACAACTTCTCGATCACGGCCTCGTTCGGCTGGCAGGACGGCGAGTACGACAGCCTCGACCCGTTCGTGCCGGCACTGGAGAGTGCCTTGCGGGCCGCCGGCGCGATCGACCCCGATGAGGTGGTCATCGGTGACGAGCTGCCGCGTCTTGCGCCGACCAACTACAGCCTCGGCTTTTTGTGGGACATACCGGTTGGCGAGGGACTCGTCAACGTAGCCGCGAACCACAGCTTCCGCGAAGGGCATCCGTATAACGATTCGAACACCGAGTTGTTCGACGACCAGGAGCGCACCAACGCGAGCGTCAACTGGTTCCCGGGTGACGATCGCTGGATGGTATCGCTGTACGGCAAGAACCTTACGGACGAAGCAAACTGGGGCAACCTGACCTCGATCGCGGGCCTGTGGACGGCCGGCCCGATGAAGAAGGGCCGCATAATCGGCTTCGAGGTGAACTACAGCTACGAGTAATCGGGAAATTCGATGGGGCTGGCCTTCTCGGGCCAGCGCCCTTCGATGCCTTCGTAGAAGTTACGGATGACGGCCAGGTCGGCCTCGGGGTCGCCGCTCAGGTGAATCGCGGGGCCGATGCCGATCTGCCGTTTCCCGAAATCGAGAAAGCCGAGATAGACCGGCACGGTTGCCCCCGTGGCGATGCGGTAGAAGCCGGTCTTCCAGCCGGGCATCTTCGTGCGCGTCCCTTCGGGGGCCAGCGCGAAGTAAAACGAATCCTTTTCATCGAACAACCGGATAGCCTCCTCGACGGCCGTGCCGGCCTTTTCGCGGTTGAGGTCGATCGCGCCGAAGGCGCGCAGGAGGTTGCCGAGCGGGAACCAGAACGCCGAGTGCTTGGCAAACCATTTCACGTCGAGCCCGACCGCGAGCTTGTAGGCAATCGCCCAGAGGGCATCCCAGTTGGACGTGTGTGGCGCCGCGATGATCACGGCTTCGGGGTCGTCGGGGATGCCGCCGACGGGCTCCCAACCGCCGAGCCTGAGAACGAATCGTCCGAGCCATGCTTTCATTTCGTTTCCGCCTGTTTTGCGAGCGCGGTTTTGTCGGTTGTCACGTAATACCAGACCGTGCGCAGCTTGCCAGTGATGGACCCGATGAGGACCGCGTGGACGAACCACTCGACGTCGCCGAACGCGATGAGCACGGGTAAGAGACAGAAGAACAGCGCCATCATGTAGCGGCCGACCTGGAAGTGCGGTGTGCCGAGCGCCGGGTAGCGGTGCTCGGTCAACCACAGCCAGGACTGGACGCCGAACAGGACCGGGAGGTAGGGCAGCCAGTACTTTTCCCAGAAACCGGGAATCAGCATCCAGATCCAGACAAGCGTCATGACGCCGATGAGCGTGTCGGCGTGTCCGTCGAGGTCGACGTCGCTCTTGGGCGGGTCACCGATGCGGGCGAAGCGGCCGTCGAGGTTGTCGCTGATCGCAGCGGCGACATACAGCCCGAACACCCACCACCTGAGATCGTAGAGTGCGCAAATCGTGATCGGTATCGCGCTCCAGACGCGTGCCCACGTGAGCGCATCGGCAATGGTCCTCGCGGTTGCCTTGTCCATCGACGATCGAGGGTACCTGAACGCCGGGCAATCGTATAATCGGATATCCGCAAGGAGGGGTTACCATTGAGAACGTCCGGATGGATGAAGCGCCAGCCCTGGTTCTGGCCAGCGAAGCTGTTCCTGAAGAGAATCTCCGGCAAGGAGTTGTGGCTGCGGCGCGAAGTTGACTTCGATCTGCGCCAGCGCGACAGCTGGAAGTACATTTCCGAGCTGCTCGACAGCGATGCCATCGTCTATTCCGTGGGCGTCGGCGATCTCATCGACTTCGATCTCGGCCTGATCGATGATCACAATGTGACCGTGCACGCGTTCGACCCGACCCCGTTCGCCAGGGACTGGGTCGAACAGCAGGCATTGCCCGATCGGTTCGTGTTCCACCCGTGGGCGGCCGCGGGTGCCGACGGCACCCTGCGCCTCTATCGGCGCGTCAGCGAGCGCGGCAAGCGCTCGGCGGTCATGTGGACGGCCGATGAAGCGGCCGGCGATGTCGGCGATTTCATCGACGCGCCGGCCTATACGATCGAGACGGTGATGCGAAAGCTGGGTCACGAGCGCGTCGATCTTCTGAAGATAGATGTCGAAGGCGCCGAGTACGAGATCCTGGCAAGCCTGCGTCGCGACGGGGCACTGCCCAGACAGCTGCTGGTCGAGTTCCACCATCGGTTTCCCGGTATCGGCAAGCGCAGAACGCTAGAGAGCATCGCGAACCTGCGCGACCTCGGCTACAGCATTTCCGGCATATCCGAGACAGGGCGTGAGGTCAGCTTCGTGCTCGATTAGGCGTCAGGGCCGGGCGACCCAGGCCGCGACACCGCCGCCGCCGAGCAGGGCCCAGCCCAGCCACGGCAGCGACCCGAACGTGATGACGACAGTGCCGGCAATAATCGCGGTCGCCGCCGCGGTCAGCCAGTAACGCTGGCGGCGCTGCGTGTCGAGCTGTTCCCGGATGGCCCTGAGTTCGGGTGACTGCAGGTTGAAGCGGATACGGCCCTCGGCGGCCTGCTCGCCGAGATGGTGCAGGATCGTCGGCAGTTCGCGCAGGGCGTCGCGTACCTGCGGCAGGTTCGCGCGCACGTCGCGCAGCATCGCGCGCCCGCCGACCTGCTCGTCCATCCAGCGCCTCAATACCGGGTGCGCGGTCTTCCACAGGTCGAGCTGCGGGTAGAGCTGGCGGCCGAGGCCCTCGATGTTGAACAGTGTCTTGTGCAGCAGGATCATCTGCGGCTGGATCTCGACGTCGAAGCGCTGCGCGACCCGGAACAGGCGCATCAGCACCTGCGCGAACGAGATCTCTGCCAGCGGCTTCGAGAAGATCGGATCGCAGACCGTGCGCACGGCCGACTCGAGCTGGTCGACGCGCGTGCCGGGCGGCACCCAGCCCGAATCAATATGCAGCTTCGCAATGCGGTGGTAGTCGCGATCGAAGAACGCGAGGAAGTTCTCGGCCAGGTAGCGCTGGTCCTCGGGACTCAGCGTGCCCACGATGCCGAAATCGACGGCGGCGTATTTCGGGCGTTCCGGGTCCGTGTGAATGACAAAGATGTTGCCCGGGTGCATGTCCGCGTGAAAAAAGTTGTGGCGAAATACCTGCGTGAAGAAGATCTCGACGCCGTTCTCGGCGAGCACCTGGATATTGGTCCCGGCAGCGCGCAGCGCCTCGATGTCACTGATCGGCGTGCCGTAGATGCGTTCCTGGACGAGCACTTCGGGGCGACAGTAGTCCCAGTAGACCTCGGGCACGTACAGCATTTCCGAGCCCTGGAAGTTGCGCTTGAGCTGCGCCGTGTTCGCGGCCTCGCGCATCAGGTCGAGCTCGTCGAGGACCGTGTGTTCGTACTCGTCGACGACCTCGAGCGGTTTCAGGCGCTTGCCGTGCTCCCAGTAACGCGCGGCGAGACCGGCCACCGTGCGCAGCACCGCGAGGTCGCGATCGATCTGTTCCTCCACGCCAGGCCGCAGGACCTTGACGATGACCTCGGTGCCCGCCTTGAGCCTGGCCGTGTGCACCTGCGCGATCGATGCAGCGGCGAGCGGTTCCTCGTCGAAGCGCTCGAAAACCGAGGTGACGGGCTCGCCGTAGGCGCCCTCGATGATCGCGATGGCCTGCTTGGCGGGAAATGGCGGTACGGCGTCCTGCAGTTTGGCGAGTTCGTCGGCGATGTCGGGCGGCAGCAGGTCGCGGCGGGTCGAGATCGCCTGGCCGAACTTGACGAATATCGGGCCGAGTTCCTCGAGGGCGAGACGAATGCGCTCGCCGACCGGTGCCTCGCGATCGCGGCCGCGAGGCGCGAGGTAGAAAAGAAAACGCAGCGGCCGCCACAGGTGCGTTTCCTTGATGATGTCGTCGAGCCCGTACTTCACGAGCACGCGCTGGATCGCGAGCATGCGGAACAGCGTGCGGTGCCGAGCCATGTCAGTCGCGCTCCTGCAGCCGGTCGATGCGCGCCGCAAGGCGCTCGACGTCATCGCGCAGCGTGCCGACCTCGGCACCGAAACGTTCGACCTCGTAGCGGCTCGGCGCGCCGCGGCTTTCTTCCTGCAGGTACTCGCGGATGTTGGCGCCCATCGTCGCGCGCGTATCGCGCGCCCATTGGCCGACGCCGCGCGCGACGCTGCCGACGCGATGTGCTGCCGCGTCGCCGACGACACCCGAGAGTTCTTCCTCGACGTCCGGCTTCGCCAGGGCGAGCAGACGCTGCAGGCGTTCGGCCGTATGTGCATCGCCTGTCAGTTCGAGCGAGCCGTCGCGCAGGTCCTCGAGGCCCGATGCAAACCCCATGCGGGCCAGCGTCAGGAGCGAGCCCGTGATGACGACATCGGGTTCGCCGTCGTAGTCGGTCACGAGTTCGAGCACCTCGTCGTGAACGACGAACCAGGTGACGAGACCCGTGTTGCGCACGCGCACCGCGATCGCTGCGCCGTCGAGCTTCTCGCACAACTCGCGCGCGGGCGTCGTCTCGCGAATATTGCGATTGAGGACGCGCGCGAGCGGTCGCAGTGCGGCTTCGAGCGGGGACACTGCCGTCAGACCCGGTAGCCGATGTGCAGGGCGACGATGCCGGCCGCGAGGTTGTGGTAACGGCAGCGCTCGAAACCCGCGTCCTCCATCATCGACTGCAGCGTCGCCTGGTCGGGGTGCATGCGGATCGACTCGGCCAGGTACTGGTAGCTTTCCGTATCGTTCGCGACCAGCCTGCCGAGCGCCGGCAGCACCTTGAACGAGTACAGGTCATAGGCCGGCTTGATCGCCTGCGCGGGGCGCGAGAACTCGAGGATCATCGATTTGCCGCCCGGCTTCAGGGTGCCGTACATCGAGCGCAGCGCGGCGTCCTTGTCGGTGACATTCCTGAGGCCGAAAGCGATCGTGATGCAATCGAAGCTGCCGTCGGCGAACGGCAGGTTCTGCGCATCGACCTGGGCGATGGTCACGTTGCCGGCGACGCCGGCATCGACGAGCCGTTTGCGGCCCTGCTCGAGCATCGCGGCATTGATATCGGCGAGTACGACATGGCCTTCCGGGCCGACCCTCGATGCAAACGCGCGCGCGAGGTCGCCCGTGCCGCCGGCCAGGTCGAGCACGACGTCGCCCGGCCGTACTGCAGCCTGGCCGATCGTGTAGCGTTTCCACAGGCGGTGCAGCCCGGCCGACATCAGGTCGTTCATGAGATCGTAGCGGGTTGCGACCGAGTCGAAAACGCCGCGCACGAGACCGGCCTTCTCGGTCGACTCTACGTTACGGTAACCAAAATGCGTCGGCTTGTCGGGATCCTGCTCGGCCATGGCCGGTATTCTAGAGGATATACCGGCTCAGGTCCTCGTCGCGCGAGAGTTCTGCAAGATGGTCGTCGACGTAAGAAGCATCGATCGTCAGTTGCGTGCCGCTTTTGTCCGATGCCTCGAAAGAAACGGTCTCGAGGAGTCGCTCCATCACCGTGTGCAGGCGCCGTGCGCCGATGTTCTCGGTGTTCTCATTGACCTGGTAGGCGACCTCGGCGATACGGCGCACGCCGCTTTCTTCGAACTCGAGCGTGACTTCCTCGGTGTTGAGCAGGGCGCCGTACTGTGCCGTCAGCGATGCGTCGGGCTCGGTCAGGATGCGCACGAAGTCCTCGGTCGTCAGCGACTTGAGCTCGACACGAATCGGGAAACGGCCCTGCAGCTCCGGGACGAGGTCCGAGGGCTTGGCGATATTGAATGCGCCCGATGCGATGAACAGGATGTGGTCTGTTTTGACCATCCCGTACTTGGTGTTGACCGTCGAGCCCTCGACGAGCGGCAGCAGGTCGCGCTGTACGCCTTCGCGCGACACGTCGGCGCCCTGCGTATCCGAGCGCCTCGCGACCTTGTCGATTTCGTCGAGGAAGACGATGCCGTGCTGTTCGACGGCCTCGAGCGCCCGCGATTTCAGCTCCTCCTCGTCGACGAGTTTGGACGCCTCCTCGTCGGTCAGGTGCCGGAACGCATCGCGGATCTTGAGCTTGCGCGCCTGCGGCCGGTTGCCGCCGAGATTGGCGAACATGCCCTGCAGCTGGCTCGTCATCTCTTCCATGCCGGGCGGCGCCATGATTTCGACACCGACCGGAACCGACTGGATCTGGATCTCGATTTCCTTTTCGTCGAGCTTGCCCTCGCGCAGGAGCTTACGAAACTTCTGGCGCGTATCGTCGCTGGCCGGTTGCGGGGCCAGCGCGTCAAGTATGCGTTCCTCGGCCGCGTCCTCGGCGCGATAGCGAACCTTCGACATGGCATCTTCGCGCGTCATCTTGACCGCGACGTCGACGAGGTCGCGGATGATGCTGTCGACCTCGCGCCCGACGTAACCGACCTCGGTGAACTTGGTTGCCTCGACCTTGATGAACGGCGCCTTGGCAAGCCGCGCCAGGCGTCGCGAGATTTCGGTCTTGCCGACGCCCGTCGGGCCGATCATGAGAATGTTCTTCGGCGTGATCTCGCTGCGCAGCGGCTCGTCGACCTGCACGCGCCGCCAGCGGTTGCGTAAGGCGATCGCGACGGCTCGCTTGGCCTCGTCCTGGCCAATAATGTGTTTGTCCAGTTCCTGGACGATTTCGCGAGGGGTCATCTGTGACATCAGAGTTCTTCTATCGTGATCTGCTGGTTGGTATAGACGCAGATGTCGCCGGCAATCTGCAGCGCTCGCTCGGCGACATCGCGTGCGCCGAGGTCGGTATTCTGAATGAGCGCCAGCGCGGCGGCCTGCGCGTAGGGTCCGCCCGAACCGATCGCCATCAGGTCGTTTTCCGGTTCGATGACGTCGCCGTTACCCGAGATGATGAACGAGCTGTCCTTATCGGCGACACACAGCAGCGCCTCCAGTCGGCGCAGGCGCCGGTCGGTGCGCCAGTCCTTGGCCAGCTCGATGGCCGCGCGCGTCAGGTTGCCGTACTGCTCGAGCTTCGACTCGAACAGCTCGAACAGCGTGAACGCGTCGGCCGTGCCACCGGCGAACCCGGCGATGACGCGGCCGCCGGCGAGCGGGCGCACCTTGCGGGCGTTGCCTTTCATAACCGTGTCGCCGAAGCTGACCTGGCCGTCGCCGGCTATGGCGACCTTGCCGCCCCGGCGGACCGAGACGATCGTCGTCCCTCTGAATTGTTCCATTACTTGTCCTTACGGCGTGCCCGCGGATGTGTCTGGTCGTAAATCTGGGCGAGATGCTGGAAATCAAGGTGCGTGTACACCTGGGTCGTCGCGATGTTGGCATGGCCCAGCAGTTCCTGGACCCCGCGCAGGTCATGGCTCGACTCCAGCACATGGGTGGCGAAGGAATGGCGGAACAGGTGCGGGTAGACATTGGTGTCGATGCCCTGGCGCTTGGCCCAGTGCTTGACGCGTGCCTGTACGGCGCGCGGGCTGATGCGCTTGCCGCGATTGCTGACGAACAGCGCCTTTTCGCCGGCGTTGGCCAGGTCGCCGCGCGTCGAGCGCCACCGCCTGAGCGCCGCGAGCGCGTGACGCCCGACGGGAACGACGCGTTCCTTGCTGCCCTTGCCGGTCACGCGCACGGTGGCATCCTGCGCATCGATGTCGTCGAGGTCGAGGCTGACAAGTTCGGCGAGACGCAGGCCCGATGAGTACAGCAGCTCGAGCATCGACCGGTCGCGGTCGACGAGGGCCCCCTCGCCCGGGATATTGAGAAGGTGCGCCATGCGATCGGCGTCGAGGTTGCCGGGCAGGCGCTTTTTCGCCTTCGGCGCCGACACGGACGCGATCGGGTTCTTCCCGACTTCCTTCTCGCGAATCAGGTAGCGGTAGAAGGTCCGCGCGGCGGACAGGCGTCGCTGGATGCTGCGCGCGCTGAGGCCCTTGCGAAAGCACGCGGCCGAAAATGCGCGAATGTGCTCGCCGTCGACTTGTGCCCAGTCGGCGACGTCCTGCTGTGCGAGGTATGCGGCCAGTGCTTCGAGGTCGCGACGATAATTCGCGCAGGTCAGCGGTGATAGCCGGCGCTCGAATTCGAGGTGCCGGATGAAGCGGCCTGTCCAGCCGGCATCGTCCATGCGCGCGGTACTCTAGAAGCGCTTGAGCGCGACGGCGATCATGTCGCCGAGGCGCGTCAGGAAATCGATGCTCATGCCGGGATGAAAATGGTCGCCGTCGACGCTGCCGACCGCGAGAAAACCGATTTCCGCGTCGTCACCGAGCGGCACGAGCGCGCCGGAACCGATGTCGTTTGCGTCCTGGTGGAACAGGAAGTCGCGCTGCGAATCGCGGATGCGGCCGCAGCGGGCGCTGCTGCCCTCGAGAAACGTGCTGAAAGGACTCAAGCTCTCGTCCTCGCGCTGCACCACCCGGAAGAAACGCCCGGCATCGATGTCATCGAACAGGTCGGCGTTGCCGAACAGCACGAGCACGGCCTGGTCGGCGCCGAAGCCCGAGCGCAGCGCCTCCTCGATGGCCGCAACCGTGCTGCCGAGATCGCCAGCCGCCATCAGCTGCAGGGCGAGTTCATGGATCTTGGCCGCCAGGACGTCGTTCTCGCGCGCGACCTGGATCAGGTCCTTGAGCTGCCGCTCGAGCTTGAGGTCTTTCTGCCGCAGCATCGAGACCTGGCGCTCGATCAGGGACACGGCGCTGCCCGAGGCATGCGGCAGGTTCAGCCTGTCGAGCAGGGCCGCATGTTGCTCGAAAAAGTCCGGGTGGGCCGCGAGATAGTCATGGACAGCCTGCTCCGACAGTTCCTCGGCGACGAATTCGGCCCTGGGTTGCGTACTCATAGATCGATTGTCCCCTCAGAAAGCGTTTCGGCATTGCCCGTGAGCCAGACCGGCTCCTGACCACCGCGCCAGCTTACCACGACCAGCCCGCCCGGCAGGCGCACGCTGACCTCGGTGTCGAGGAGCCCGAGCAACTGTCCCGTGACAGCTGCTGCGCACGCACCCGTGCCGCAGGCAGCGGTTTCGCCGACGCCGCGCTCGTGCACGCGCAGGTCGATACTGTTACGGCCCGTGATGCAGACGAAACCGACGTTGGTCTTCTCGGGAAATCGCTCGTGACGCTCGATCCTCGCGCCGAGCGCAGCGACCGGGGCCGTCGCGACGTCGTCCACCTGCAGCACGCAGTGCGGGTTGCCCATCGACACGACGCAGACGTCGTAGGAAAGCCCGTCGACGTCGAGCTCGTAGCGGTCCTGGCGTCGTTCGGCGACGAACGGCACGCGCGACGGCTCGAACTCAGGAACCCCCATGCTGACTTCGACAAGGCCGTCGTCGTCGACATGGGCCTCGACGGGCCCGGCCGGGCTCAGGAGCGTGAAAGACCGGGCATGCGTGCCCGTATTGGCGAGCATCGCGGCAACGCAGCGCACGCCGTTGCCGCATTGTTCAACCTCGGAACCGTCCGCGTTGAAGATTCGATAGCGCGCCGCATGCGCCGGGTCCTCCGATGGGCTCACCCACATGAGCTGGTCGAAACCCGGACCTGTCGCCTCGTTGCCAAGTTCGCGAATGCGCTGCGCCGTGGGCGGGGCGATCGTGCCGGCGCGCATGTCGACGACGAGTATCACGTTACCCGTGCCGTGCATTCTGGTGTAAGAGACGTTCATGGACATTTGTGGTTAGCGCCTGTAGTTTACATAAACCTCTTATAACTCCAACAACTTCGCTATTGGAGAGGTGTCATGCGACACATCGTGGTAATGAACGCGAAGGGTGGTTGCGGAAAAAGCACCCTCGCCACCAACATCGCATCCTATTTTGCCAACGAAGGCGCCAGCGTTGCGCTTGCCGATTACGATCCACAGCGTTCGAGCCTCGACTGGCTGGACCGCCGGCCCGCCGAAAGGCCTGCGATCGCGCGCGTCGCCGGGTTTGAAGACGGCCTGCGGCACGCACCGCGCAGCGCCGACTTCATCATCATCGATGCGCCGGCGAGAACCCATTCGAGCGAACTAACCGATCTCGTGCGCCATGCCGAGACCATCGTCGTTCCCGTATTGCCGTCGACGATCGACATGCAGGCGACGACCACGTTTCTCGAGGAGCTTCGCAAGGTAGGGAAGATCGAGCGCAAGCAGGCCAAGTTCGGCCTCGTCGCCAATCGTGTACGCGACAATACGTTGATTTTCGACGATCTCGACGAGTACCTGACGAAGGCGAGGGCGCCTTATATCGCCGCGCTGCGCGAGGCACAGAACTACGTGCGTGCGTACACGCGCGGCCTGGGCATTTTCGAGCTGCCCGAGTATCTTGCCTGGCCCGACTGGGAAGAGTGGGAGCCGCTTACCGCCTGGCTCCGTTCGAAGCGCTCTCAGCCCTGATACTTGCCCGAATGCCCGCCGCCGGGTCGGCATAAAGCGGTTCGACCCCGAGGACCTCGCGCATCTTTGTCGTATCGACGACTCGCGAGGACGACACGAAGGCCAGCCGGATCGGTGAGAACTCGCGCGCGGCCTGTGCGCGGCTGATCTTGCGTGGCGCCGTCAGGCCTGCCTGGCGCGCGACCTCGTCGGCGAACCACGTCGCGCTGCGGTGGTCGCCGTCACCGACGTTGTAGATACCGGGGGGCGCATCCTCTGCCAATGCCGCGAAGCAGCAGGTCACGAGATCATCGACGTGGATGCGGTTGCCCGGATAGGACTCGTCCTCGCTCAGCACGGCACGGCCGGCGGCGAGCCGCTCGATACCGAGCCGACCCGGGCCGTAGATGCCGGGCACCCTGAGAATCACGAGCCCGCAGTCATTGCGGGCGGCCCAGTCCAGCAGGAAGCTCTCCGCCGCGACGCGCGGTACCGACATGCGACTGCCCGGGTTGACCGGCGATTCCTCGGTCACGACCTGGCCATCGCAATCGCCGTAGACGCCGGTCGTGCTTATGTAGACGAAACGAGCCGGGGCAAGAGGCAGGGCGTCTATGAATCGCTGTAGGCGCTCGTCGCCTTCGCCGCCGGGTGGGCAGGTGTAGAGCACCGCGTAGCGCTCCGGGACGGCCACGGGCAGGGTCTCGATGGTGTCGAAGTCGACCTCGGGGCGGTTGAGTCCGGTGCCGTCGTCGAGCCGGTCGAGTACGCGGCGGCCGAGGTATCCGGTGCCCGCTACCAGCGTGAACATCTACTGCGGTTCGATGTGCGGGATAGCCGGCAGGGGCTCGGGCGCGATCATCCCGAGCCCATCGCGATAGGCGTCGGCGGCCGCGTCCGCCTCGCCCATTTGCGTCAATAGCGCGCCGTACTCCCGGTAGGCTTCGGGTGTCGGGCGCAGGGCGATGACGGTCTCCAGGTAGCTGCGGGACTTGCCCCATAGCTCGTTGCGCAGGCAGAGCCGCGCGGCCGACAGCAACAGGTCGGGGTCCTCACCGCGATTCTTGAGCCAGCCTTCGGCCTTCTTCAGCTGTTTCGACGCGTCGGTCGCCTCGACGAGCCCATACAGGCGTACGAGCGGGGCCTGCCAGTTCGACTTGATCGCGCTGGCGAGCTCTTTCTCGGCGCGATCGTGCAGGCCGAGGCGCATCAGGCCCTGGTAGTAGGACTCGAGCAGTGACACCTTGCCTTTTAGCTTCTTCGGTATCGTCCGCCACGCCGCGCCGAGCGCGGCATCGTCGTCGGCCTTGTCGAGCGCTTCGCGGTGCACGCGTTCGGTCCATGTCTCGAGCCAGTCCGGCCTTACCTGCGCGTTCTTGCGCAGACGCGGCAAGAGTTCCGCCAGGGCTTCCCAGTCCTCGAGGCGATAATAGAGCTGGCCCATGAGCGCGAGCGCCTGTGCATTGTCTTTGGTGTCCTCATCCAGCCGTCGCAGCGTTGCGAGTGCCTGTTCGTACTGGCCCCGGTCGAGCTGGAATTCGCACTGCGTCAAGAGCACGGCGTTCGCGGCCTCGGGCGCATCGCGGTAGGCCATGCGCAGCCACTCGTCGCGGCGCTCGTCCTTGCCCTGCAGGTGTGCGGCGCGTGCTGCCTGCAGGTAGTTGAACAGCGGCGAGTCGCTGGTGCTGGCGGCGCGCGCGAGGAGCTTCTCGCCGCGCGCGAGATTGCCTTCGGCGACCTCGATCATGCCGCGCGTGAGCTTCTTGCCGGAGCGGGCCGCGCGGTGGCGACCATAGGTTTCACCGAGACGACGCGGCGCCAGGTAGATCTTGCGAATGACCCAGATTGCGACGAACAGCGCAAAGATCAGCAACGTGAGTATCGGCACCGACATTTCGATGAGGTAGCCGCGGAAACCGATAACGACGTAGCCGGGGTCGGCAAGCAGAAAATGCGACCCGAAGGCCGTGACGAACAGGACGACGAGAACGATGATGCCGAGTTTCACTGCGCGTTCTCGTTCAGCGTGCGGAACTGGCGCAACAGGCGCAGCGACTCCGAAATGTCCGGAACGACGGTGACGAATGCCTGGCCGCGAATCTCGGTGATCGTCTCCAGTGCACCGGCGACCTGCGGACTGTCGGTGTCGAAATAGTTGCTGAGCAGCGCGCTCGTGTCGTCGAGCGTCTGCTCGAAAATCGCCGGCTCGCCGCGCAGCAACGCGAGGCGTGCCGCCTGTAGTTGCAGCGCGATGTTGTTGCGCAGGAAGTACTCGGCATCGGGCGACAGGCGAACGAGCCTCGCTTCGTCGGGGGGCGTCACCTTGACCATCCCCGAGAACGCGTTCTTCACCGATGCCCAGGCACGCGCGGCGCCGCTGGTCTCGTCGCCAACCTCGCCGCTCTCCTCGCCGGACTCGGCGGCGGCAGCGAGCGGCAGCGAATCGACGACGCGTGCGAGACTGGCGAGCGTCAGCGTTACGCCCTCGACATCGGGCTTCTCCATGACGTCGAGGGCTGCAAGCTCGTCGGCGATGGCGCGCCGCACATCGGTCAGCGCGGGGTTCGCCAGCTGCACGATGCGCTCGTCGGCCAGGCGAAGCGCATGCGCAGCGAGATGCGGATTGTTGGCGAGCTGCAGCTGCGCGTTGGCGATCTGCATGTAGTATTCCGACTCGGCCAGTACCCAGGCGTCGCGCGCACCCTCGGACACGCCGGCAAGCGACGCGACCGAGCTCTCCAGCGTCGACATGCGGGCGGGCAGGGAATCCAGCAGGGAGACGCGCTCGTCAACGTCGCGGCGTAGCCCGTCGAGCGCGGCGTCGACGCCGGAATCACGACCGGCCAGCTCGCTGACACGCGCCTCGAGGTCGGCTACTGACGAGGTCGAAGAGGACAGGCGGTCCTGGAGGCGCGCGACGCTGTCGTCGACGGTCGTATCGCCGGCGGCCTGCCACGACTGCCATCCCGTATACCCGGCCGCCACGAGGGCGACGAGTGAGACGAGCACAGCCAGCCAGGCAACGCCATTGCCGCGGCGTGCGGGTTGCTCCTGCTGCTCCTCGGGTGCCGGTGAGGGCTCTTCTTCTTCGGGCGCGGACTGCTCTTCAGCCGTTTCTTCCATGGGCTGCTCTTCCGCAGTCTCTTCCACGGGATGCTCTTCAGCAGTCTCTTCGGTGTCGGGGGATCTGGTGTCTGTTTCGCTCATGGTGCTGTTCCGGGGTCGGTACCCTGTAATGCGATGATCGCCTGGACCATGTCATCGGCGCCCGGTCCGGGTGCGAGTATCGGGCGGGACGCCGGGAAGCGATCCAGCGCCTCTTTTATCACACGACCGGCCGGCGTCACCAGCGGCGTGGCTTCGAGCTGTTCCCTGCACCAGTCAGGCAGCAGGGTGACGAGGTTTCTGAACGACTGGACGCTCATGACGGTGACGACGTTGATGTCCCCGGAACGCCAGTGCGCCTCGACATTCGCGAGGGCCTCGGCGCTGACCCTGGGCAGGCGTCGTTCATATACGGACAGGTACTCGACCGTGGCGCCGCGCCCCTTGAGCGTATCGGCGAGCAGCTCGCGCCCGCCCTTGCCGCGCACGATGCGCACGCGTTTGCCGGCGACGTCCCGGAGTTGCTCCTCGGCCAGCAGATGCTCGCTGTCGTAGCCCTGCGCGGGCTGGATGTCGACGACGCGGCCTGCATCGTTGACCGCCGCGGCCGTGGCGGGGCCGATGACGGCGATGTCGCCACCGTCGGTGAATTCGATACCGTGCTCGACCGCGTTGCGGCTGACGAATATGACGATATCCGGCTTGCCGAGGCGCGCGACGCTGTTCCTGACGTCCAGCGCGTCGAACGGGGCAATCTCGAGTACGGGGAAACACCAGGCGGTACCGCCCTGTGCTTCGATGGCCCGCACCAGATCTTCGGCCTGCGCTCGCGGCCGCGTTACGAGCACGCCGGTGCCTTCGAGATTACGGTCAGTCATTGTTCGCTTCCGTTGCTGCGAGCAGTGCCGCCGCACCCTGTTCGAGCAGGCGCGCGGCGAGTCGCTCGCCCAGCGCTTCGGCGTCCTGCGCTGCGCCGCTGACGCTGTCGCGGATGTACTCGCTGCCGTCGGGCATCGCCACGAGCGCCCTGACCGTCATCGCGTCGCCGTCGAGGCGCGCGTAGGTGGCGACGGGTGACTGGCAGCTCGCTTCGAGGACGCGCGCAATGGCGCGTTCGGCCAGCGTGGTCTGCACGGACGCCGGATGATCCAGAAGTGCGAGTACCTCGCGCAGTTCGGCCGCGGTGTCGAGGCACTCGATACCGACCACGCCCTGCGCGGCGGCCGGGAGCATTTCGTCGGGCGTGAACTGCTGGCTGATGCGATCCTCGAAGCCGAGGCGTTCGAGGCCGGCCGCGGCGAGGATGATCGCGTCGTAGTCGCCGGCGTCGAGCTTGGCGAGGCGCGTGTTCACGTTGCCGCGCAGCGGCTCGATACGCAGGTCGGGGCGCAGCATCCGGAGCTGTGCCTGGCGGCGCAGACTGGAGCTGCCGATAAGCGCGCCGTCTGGCAGGTCGGAGAGCTGCTTGCCGCCTGGTGCAACAAGCGCGTCGGCGTGGTTGGCCCGCTCGAGCATGGCGGCGAGGCAAAAGCCGTCAGGCATCTCGGCCGGTACGTCCTTCATCGAGTGCACGGCGATATCGGCCTCGCCGCGCTGCATCGCGAGCTCGAGTTCCTTGATGAACAGGCCCTTGCCGCCGATCTTCTGCAAACTGCGATCGAGGATCTCGTCGCCGCGTGTCGACATCGGCACGAGCTCGACCGCCCCGACCCCCGGCAGGTCGGCGAGGCGAGCAGCCACGTGCTTGGCCTGCCACAGCGCGAGCGCGGACTTTCTGGTGGCAATTCGTATTTTCATGATTTGACTGTCATTGTGGGAGCGGCTTTAGCCGCGAATCGGGCCTAAAGGCCCTCCCACAGGGTTGGTTCCACTACGAGCCTTTCAGGCGGCGTTTCACTTCGGCGACGTGCCGGCGGCTGATTATCAGCTGTTCGTCGTCGACTTGCGAGTCATCGCGTAACACGACGCGGCTTTTGCCCTCGGCATTCTTGTCGATGCGCCGAATCCGGTCGACGGCGACGAGCGCGCCGCGATGCACGCGCACGAATCGATCGCCGAACTCGGCTTCCAGCGATTTTAGCGAATCATCGATCAGGTCACGACCACCATCGTGGTCGACCGCAACGTATTTCTGGTCGGCGCGAAAGCAGGTTACCTCGTCGACAGGTATCAGTTTGAGCTCGCCGTGGGCACGCGCGCACACGTGCCTGCGTTGGGCATCGAGCGTCGCAGCGGCCTCGCCCAGGGCGCCGGGCGCGAGGCGGCCGGCCTGCTCCAGCGCGCGCACGAGTCGGGCGCGGCGCACGGGCTTGAGCACGTAGCCGATCGCGCGTGCCTCGAAGGCATCGATCGCGTACTCATCGTAGGCCGTGGTAAACACGACGGCGGGCGGCCGCTCCATCGCGTTCAGGTGGTGTGCTGCCTCGATGCCCTCCATGCCCGGCATGCGGATGTCGAGCAGTACGATGTCGGGGGCGAGTTCGCCGGCAAGCTTCAGCGCCTCGAGGCCGTTGGCGGCTTCGCCGACCACGTCCCAGGGTGCTTCGTCGGCGAGGATCTGCCGCAGGCGGTCTCGTGCCGGCTTTTCGTCGTCGACGATCAGGACATTCACGCGTCATCCTCCGTCGCGGGAAAACGCAGCGTTACCTTGTAGGCATCACTACTGTCGTCGATATCGACAGTCGCGCGGTGGCCGTAGGCGAGTTCGAAGCGCTGGCGAATATTGGACAGGGCCATCTTGTTCCCGGCGGCATCGCGTGACTTGCCGGGAGCGACGGGATTCGCCACCGAGATTTCGAGGTACTTGCCGTCGCGCCTGCCGCTCACGACGACCTCGCCGCCGTCGGGCAGCAGTTCGATGCCGTGGTAGATCGCGTTTTCTATGAGCGGCTGTATCGTCAGGCTTGGTATGCGCGCCCGCATCGGCAGGTCTTCGATGTCCCAGCGGATGTTGAGGCGTTCGCCGAGGCGGAGCTTCTCTATGCGCTGGTAGATAGCCGATACCTCGAGCTCTTCCTTGATGCTGGTACGGTCGCGCGTACCGGACAGGCTCGCGCGCAACAGGTCGGACAGGTCCTCGACCGCCTCTTCGGCCTGGCGCGGATCGCTGCGGGTCAGCGACGCGATCGTGTTCATGCTGTTGAACAGGAAGTGCGGGCGAATGAGTGCCTGCAGTGCGCTGATGCGTGCCTGGGCCTCGAGCACGATACTGCGCCGCCATTCACTCGATACGTACAGGTAGCGCATCGCGAGCGCGATGAAGATCGAGCTGATGGCCATCGTGCGCAACAGGAACGTCGCATGCGGCTCCTCGATGACGACGACACCGACGATGCGAACCGGGATCTGCCAGGCAAGTTCGGCGACCACCAGGCACAGCGCCTCGAGTACGAGAAAACTGATGACGAACGCGCGTGTCTTGCCGGCTCTTTCCAGCCACCCGCGCAGCTGGCACATGACGGCCGTACCGAGCAGTGCAAGCCACAGAACGAAGAACGACGTGCGCGACAGTGCCAGCAGGAACTCACCGTCCGGTGTATGCGCGGCCAGCGTCAGCGCGATCGCCACGAGTTCGGCGACGAGCAGGATGACGAACAGAGTACCGGCCGCGCAGAAATCCGGCAGGTAGACCTGGGTGTCGTCGGATTCGGACATGGCGGGCATTGTAGCGCCCGCAGGCGGTTACCGCCCGGGCGCAGTCGCGATCAGGAGCAGTACTCGCTGACTTTTTCCTCGGCTTTACGCCGCGCGTCCTCGCGCGCCGCATCGTCGAGGTATTCGCGTTCGCCGCTCGCGCTGGTGCGATACAGGCGCCGGGACTGGAGATAGGACTCGAGCCGCGCACGGGCGTTAGCGCAGGCCTGCTCGCGCTCGGCTGCTGCTGCCGTCTTGTCGGCGTCATCCTGGCGGGCCGCTTCCTTGATGCTCTGTTCCTCAGCGCGCGCCGCCTGGCGATCGAGCCTGGCCTGCACGCGCTGCTGAACCGATGCACCGCTCGTGCGCTGATAGCTGAGTTTCAGGCGTTCCTCGGATGCGGCGCCGCTCGGACGATCCTCGTAGTGGACGTTGCCATCGTCGTCAGTCCACTTGTAGATCGTCTCGCTGGCGGCCGCGGCGCCGGCGAGAGCCAGTACCGCGATCAGGAAGGTGAGCGCTGTCTTTCTGCTGTCCATACAGGGAATTAAAGCATGTCTGGCTCCGACAGGCTGTGATCGTGGTCACGGGCGATTTCGGACATTGGTGCACCCCGGAAGTAAAAGTGGCGGGCCCGAAGGCCCGCCACAAGGTACCGGATTATGGAAAGTCCGGTCAGGGGGATCGTTTACTCGGCCGAGGTGAACTCGGGATAGGCCTCGAGGCCGCACTCGCCGAGATCGACGCCTTCGTACTCCTCTTCCTCGGAGACCCGGATTCCAACGGTCTTCTTGAGGACGAACCAGACCACGAGGCTGGTCACGAATACCCAGGCGAAGATGGAGACGATGCCGATCAGCTGCCACAACAGCGAAGCGTCTTCGTTTGTGAAGCACACCGCCAGCAGGCCCCAGATGCCGACCACGCCGTGCACCGAGATGGCGCCGACCGGATCGTCGATCTTCAGCTTGTCGAGGGTGACGATGGATGCGACGACCAGCAGGCCGCCCACGGCGCCGATCAGCGTGGCCGCGAACGGCGACGGCGTCAGCGGTTCTGCCGTGATGGCGACGAGGCCGGCGAGCGCGCCGTTGAGCGCCATCGTCAGGTCGGCCTTGCCGAACCAGAAGCGCGACAGCAGCAGCGCGAAGACCAGGCCGCCGGCCGCCGCCATGTTGGTATTGACGAAGATCAGCGCGACGGCGTTGGCGTTGTCGACGCCCGTGACCTGCAGCTGCGAACCGCCGTTGAAGCCGAACCAGCCGAGCCACAGGATCAGGGTACCGATTGCGGCGAGCGGCAGGTTGGCGCCTGGTATAGCGTTGACCTGGCCGCCCGGGCCGTACTTGCCCTTGCGTGCGCCGAGCAGCAGCACGCCTGCCAGCGCGGCTGCTGCGCCACACATGTGCACGACGCCGGATCCCGCGAAGTCGAGAAACCCGCCTGTGTTGAGCCAGCCGCTGCCCCACTTCCAGAAGCCCTGCACCGGGTAAATAAAGCCGGTTAGGACGACCGCGAACATGAAGAACGACCACAGCTTCATGCGTTCGGCGACGGCACCCGAGACGATCGACATCGCCGTGGCGACGAACACGACCTGGAAGAAGAAGTCCGACAGGTTCGAGTAGTAAGCGTCGCCGGCCATGACGGTCGCGGCATTATTATCGTCGGAACCGAGCAGGCCGGAACCGATGGTCGAGAGCGATTGAAAGATCCCGCCTTCGAAGTCGCCCGGGTACATGATCGAGTAACCGACCAGCATGTACATGATGCAGGCGATCGAGTAGAGGCCGACGTTCTTGGTGAGAATCTCGGCCGTGTTCTTGGCGCGCACGAGGCCCGACTCGAGCATTGTGAAGCCCGCCGCCATCCACATGACGAGCGCGCCACAGACGAGAAAGTAAAAAGTGTCCAGCGCGTACGAGAGTTCGGTGACCTGCGCCGCTATATTGGTTGCGTCCACGATATTTCCTCCGTGTTCCTAAACAGCTTCGGCGCCGGTTTCACCCGTGCGAATGCGAATGGCCTCTTCGAGGCTCGATACGAAGATCTTGCCGTCGCCGATCTTCCCCGTGCGGGCCGTGTTGGCGATCGCCTCGACGACCTGTTCGACCATGTCGTCGGCCACCGCCAGCTCGATCTTGGCTTTTGGCAGGAAGTCGACGACGTACTCGGCGCCGCGGTACAGCTCGGTGTGACCGCGCTGCCGTCCGAAGCCCTTGACCTCGGTAACCGTGATGCCCTGGATGCCGATATCGGCGACGGCTTCACGCACGTCGTCGAGCTTGAACGGCTTGATGATTGCCGTAATCATTTTCATGGTGTGCCCCCTTGGTGCTCAGAGATCGAAGGACTTGCCGATCGTGAATACGAGCGACTCGTCGGCTTCTCCGATGAGATCGTCGTTCGCGAAAATGAGCGACAGGCCGACGTCGATCTCGGAAATCGTCGTGCCGTAGCCGAGCTCCAGGTAGTCACCGTCGGCGTCCTGCGAGAACGTTCCGAGGGTGCCGTAGAAGCCTTCGTGTTCGAAGGTGAGCGAGACGAACGTGTAGTCGTCCTGGTCGCCGTCCGTAAGCGGGTCGAAGTCGTTGTCCCAGGTGCCGATGGCGACGTCGAGCGACAGCGGCCCGAAACCCGCGCCCAGGTTGATCTCCTGGTAGGTGTCGTCGAAGTCGCCCGTATAGAAGTAGCCCGTGTAGCCGATGCTCAGGGCCACGTCGCCAACTTCCGTGCCGTAGCCGAAGTAGCCGTCGATCTCCAGCCCGCTACCGGACTCGTAGTAGTTGTCGCCGACGTCGGCGGCCCAGGTCCCGACGTAAAAGCCGCCGGATTCATAGTCGATCCCGCCGCTGACCGAGGAGACCTTCTGCAGGATGCCGCGGAAATGGTACTCACTCATGTAGCCGAGATTCGCGGACACGTCGGCCTGTGCGAGGCTGCATGAGGTCGCGAGCAGCACGGCGACGGTGGTTTTTGCAAAGACTTTCATGGCTCAAACTCCGTTGAAGATTTCGAATTCAGTCTCCCTGGAGCAGATTCCGTGCCAAAAATAAAAACCCGTTATTAATCCGTGTGTTGAGATAGCGCACGCATCGGCCGCGCACGCCTGTGGTGCAATAAATCCGGGGTTCGCACCGTTTTGGGTCTGGCGTTTTGCGGGTCGCTCGGGTATCACGTCGCCATGAACGACGAATCACTGGAAAACATTGCGAGGAAACTCGCCGATGCGGTGCCGGGCGGCCTGCGCGCGATGCGCGAGGATCTCGAGCAGAATTTTCGTGGCGTATTGCGCACCTCGCTCAACAAGCTCGACCTTGTCACGCGCGAGGAATTCGATGTCCAGGAGGCCGTGCTAGCCCGGACGCGCGAGAAGCTCGAGGCGCTCGAGGCGCGCGTAGCGGAAATGGAAAGCCGCGACTAGATGTGGGAGGGCTTTTAGCCCATCCACCCATTGCTGGTTGGCCACGGAGGGCCGATGGGACTTGCGATACTGCATTGCCGCGCGCAGTACGGCACCGAGGCGCCACCTGTCACGATCGAGGTCTTCCTGTCCGGCGGCCTGCCGGTCTTCAATCTCGTCGGTATGCCCGAAACGGCCGTGCGCGAGAGCAAGGACCGCGTGCGCGGCGCCATCATCAGCTCGGGTTTCGACTGGCCGCAGTCGCGCATCACGGTAAGCCTCGGCCCGGCCGAGATGCGCAAGACCGGCGGGCGCTACGATCTCGCGATCGCGCTCGGCCTGCTGGCCGCCCAGAAGCGCTTTCCGGCTGCCGCACTCGAGGGCGTCGAGGTATACGGCGAACTCGCGCTCGATGGAACGTTGCGCCCCGTGCCCGGACTCTTGCCGGCCGTCATCCGGGCACACGATGCGCAGCGCAGCGTCATCGTGCCGAGCGCCAATGCGAGTGAGGCGGTCCTGGCCGAAGCGACCGTGTACCCGGCATCGTCCTTGCGAGAGGTGACGGCACATCTCGTCGGCAGCGAGCCGATCGCGCCTGCGACGGCTGCGCCGTTACCCGCGACATCCCAGTGTCGTGCCAACCTCGCCGACGTGAAGGGGCAGCCGTTCGCCAAGCGCGCGCTCGAGATTGCCGCGGCCGGTAATCACAACCTGCTGTTCGTCGGGCCGCCGGGCACGGGCAAGAGCATGCTGGCGCGTCGCCTGGCCGGCATCCAGCCCGCGATGTCACGCGACGAGGCACTCGAATCGGCGGCGGTCAGTTCCCTCGCCGGTGCGCCCGTGGAGGCGAGCCGCTGGCGCGCCCGGCCATTTCGGGCGCCGCACCATTCGGCATCCGCGGCGGCGCTCGTCGGCGGGGGGCGAATACTGTCACCGGGCGAAATCTCGCGGGCGCATAACGGCGTACTGTTCCTGGACGAGTTGCCCGAGTTCAATCGCAATGTGCTCGAGGCGCTGCGTGAACCGCTCGAGACGGGCGTGATTCGCATCGCCCGCGCCGGCGCACACGCGAGCTTCCCGGCGCGCTTCCAGCTGGTCGCGGCGATGAACCCGTGTCCCTGCGGTTACCTCGGCGACGCGCAGGCCGACTGCCGCTGCAGCCGCGACCGCGTCGCCACCTATCGCAACAAGGTCTCCGGCCCGCTGCTCGATCGCATCGATTTGCACGTCGAGGTCCTGAGACCGGCGGCGCAGGTGCTTCGCAATCGAGACCAATGCGGCGAAGACAGCGCGACTGTCGCCGGGCGTGTGCAATGCGCTCAGGCCCTGCAGATCGAGCGTGCCGGCGTCACCAATGCGCGCCTCGAAGGAAGCGATCTCGATAACTTCTGCGAACTCGACGACGAGAGCTGGCGCCTGCTCGAGGCGGCAACCGAGCGCTTCAACCTGTCGGCGCGTTCGCACCATCGGGTGCTGCGCGTGTCGCGCACGATCGCCGACTTAGCGGCGAGCAAAGAAATAGGTCCCCCGCACATCGCGGAGGCGCTGTCTTTACGATGTTTTGATCGACGTACGTAGGAGCCAATCTCGTGGGAGCGGCTTCATACCCCGAGGGCACCTGGGCCGCGAATGTATTCGGGCCTGAAGGCCCTCCCACAATGCCTCGTCCCTAAGACGATTCTTCGACCATGTAGTCGACGGCGTCGCTGACCTCCGCGTCCGACAGGTTCACGAAGCCGCCCTTCGGTGGCATGACGCCTGCCGAGCCCGCGAAGCCCTCGATTGCGTGTTTCCTGAGCACGTCGATGCCCTGCGCGATGCGGTCGGTCCACTGATCCACGTTACCGAGGATCGGCGCGCCGGCCGCGCCTGTGCCGTGACAGGCGTTGCAGGCCATGTTGTAGACCTGCGGGCCCGTCATGGCCGCGGCAACCGGTTCGGGTTCCGCTATCGTCTCGGCAACGGGAACGGGCGCCTCCCGTTCCTCGCCGGGCATGTAGACCGCGCCCACCGGGCGAATGCGCTCCGCGACCGCGGCCTGGTACTCGGCTGTATCGCGCTTGTAGACGCCCTGCGTCCTGTCCGACATCTTCGTGGCCAGCACGAAAATGCCGAGGGCGAAGACCACCAGCACGCCGATGATGAGGGAATACATGTCAAAAAATTTCTGGTCCCGACTCACGATTTGCTCCGGAGGGTATCGATCTTTATTCGGTGCGGGCGCGGCGGCCCGGCGGAGGCCGGCGATTATATAACAAGTGTCCGCGCGAGGGTGCGCAGCAACACAAGAAAATGCTAAATTATGGACTTCTAATATATTATTCCTTATATTCGAGCTTCATGAGCAAGAAAAACACTCGAGTTCCCGCGGCCGCCGACATGCAGGACCACGCATCGGATGCGGCCGGCCTCATGAAGGCGCTGGGTAACGAAAGCCGCCTGATGATCCTGTGTTTGCTGGCCGAGGGCGAGCGCTCTGTCGGGGAGCTCAACGAACTGATTCCGCTGAGCCAGTCGGCGCTGTCTCAGCAACTCGCCCGGCTGCGCCAGCAGGGACTCGTCGACACGCGGCGCGAGTCACAGACGATTTACTATTCGCTGGCGAGCGGACCGACCGACCGCATCATCAACCTGTTGCACGACATCTACTGCGGCGAGGCCGAGTGCTCCGCCTGAACCTTGGTCCCAATCAGCGCCAGCACTTCTGCCAGTCGTAGCCCGATGAGGCGTCCGCGACGCCTTTCACGCCCGTGTTGGTCAACGTCATCGTGCCGCATTTGTCGTTAGCCTGTCCGCCCGTCGGTGCCGCCTGCAGGCTGTACGTCGTTGCGGTCGCGGCGGAAATCGTCAGGTTGTAAGTTGCGTTGCCGCCGTCGATCGGGCAGGCCGTGTTGAAAACGGCGGGTGCGCCCGTGTTGCCGCCGCCATCCGCCGCGCCCAGGTAGCTGCCCGTGATCGAGTAGTGCCGCTCCATGGCGTTCGCCAGGAGCGCCAGGGCGCCGGCGCAATCGGCCCGCCGCGTCTTGCGCACGCTCTCGATGTAGTTCGGGTAGCCCACGGCCGCGATGATCGCGATGATGGACACGACGATCATGAGTTCCACGAGCGTTACGCCCCGTTGTCGCCTGTTATCCGGTGTTTTCAATGCATGGGTTCCTTGTCTCAACGACGGCCCGCGCCATCGTCGTAGTTGTCGGGCAGCAGCCAGATCTCGGTAATCACGCGGCCGCGATTCTCCAGCGTCTTGAAGGCGACGCGAGTGCCCGGTTTGAGGCGCGATAAGGGCACGCTGAACGATTTCAGCGAGTGCACGACGACGTTCGATGAGTAGGTGTAACTGAGATCGCCGATAACGATGCGCTGGGCCTCGGGATACAGCATGTCGACCATCGCCGTGCGCTGGAATCCTTCCGCCGGATAATAGTTGGGAAGTCCCTGGGCCGCCGCGATGCCGGTCAGTGCCAGTGCGACTATAGCCGCGGTCAGTCGAAGTTTACGCATGTACATGTCCTCCTGCGGACCGCGCCTCAAGGTGTCAGCTCTTCCCACGACAGGCGGCCTGTTCTGGGCCCGCCGGACTTGAGAATGTCGGTGGTCTCGATCGTGCTGCCGCCTCGTGTCTGGGTTGTCGACGTGTAGCGAATGTTCGACAGGTTCACGGGTGCGGTCGGGATGCCGACGACCTGGACACCGGCCACCGCATTGCTATTGATCGTGTCCTCGTCGTTGAGCTGCCTGTCGCCGTTCAGGTCGAAAGCAATCTCACCGGGTCGGCCGCCGTTGATCCACTTGGCGACCATGAGCCAGCCGGAACCGCCCGCCTGGCAAGGGTCGGTATCGGGATTCATCGAGTTGAAGAACACGAGGTCGCCACGGATGACGGCATCGGACACCATGCGCTCGCCCGAGTCGGCCAGGTCGATGTACCAGCCGTGGTCGGACGCGAAGTTGATGCTGTTGTCGGTCAGCGTGCGGCCGACGACACCGTCGTCCGTCAGGCCCTCGTCGATCTCCTGTTCGACGAGGTCGCTGCGCGTCAGCTGACCATCGCCCGAGTCCCAGATGCCGTACATCGACTGCAGGTCGGTCGACGCAACGTCACCCGTCGTCAGGTACTGGCCGGTGCCGAAGATGACCATCGTGTTCGGCGAATTGCGTGAGGATGTGGGTATTGAGCTGTTGCGAACGATGGCCGGCGTCGTCGTGATCGGCTGGTTGGCCGCGGTCGTGAACAGCGGTTGCGCCGTGCGGCCACGCTTGTACGCGACGTCCCACCTGCCGGTATTCGTGCCGGACAGGTCGAAGGCCCACATGTTGCCGTAAAGGTCGCCGGCATAGGCGCGGTCAGCGAGGCCGTCGCCGTCCGAGTCGATCACGGCTGGCGTCGACAGGCCATTGCGATCCGACCTATTGCCGACGCCCGTCGAAATTTCGACGTAGTCGCCCGCCGACCACGTGCCGTCGAGGCCTGCCTCGATGAACAGAACGAACAGCTTTGCCTCGCCGCTACCGAGATCGTTGTAGCCGTTGCCCGTAATGACCGCCCAGCGAATCGTGTTGCCCGTGCCTTTCATCGGAACGATCGACGGTCGGCTGAAGGAGTGCCCGAAGTCGGCGTCGTCGACGCTCGAGAATTCCCACATGACCGTGTTCCTGGCGCTTGCGGCGCTCTCGCTGATCGCGGTCGGGTTCGTGATGTCGAGTGCGAACAGGCCCCGCCCACCGGCGCGCAGGCCGCCGACCAGGATCGTGCGCCACGCAGCGGTGGCCCCGGCGCGCGTCGGCGCATACACGTCGGCGATCGCCGCCGTCAGGTCGACGCTGTAGCGGTGCGCATAACCCGGATCGGACAGGTAGTGCAGTCCGTCGGAAGCGCTGTCGGAGTACAGCGATGCGGGGACATACGCGAAGAGTTCCTGGCCGCTTTCCTTGGCGAATGCGTGCAGCATGCCGTCATTGCCGCCGACATAGACGACGGCGGCCCGCGATGCCGTTGCATCGCGGAACTCGCCATAGGTATTGCCTACCGTGCTCGGGAACGGCGGCACGTCGGGCCAGTCCGATTCCGCGGCGCCCACGAACACTGGGCCCGAGTGCACGATGTCACCGAGGCGGGTGGCACGTTCACGCAGCGACTTGGTGTCGAAGGTGTCGCCGCCGTCTTCGTGCAGGCACGTCTCGCTCGAGGAGAATTCGCAGGCGCGCTCGCCGCGCATCCAGGCATGCCGGGCCATGCCCGATGCTTCCGTGTCCTGGGTGCCGGACGAATCGGTGCGGAAATCCCGCTTCTGTTCCCTCGTCAGGGACGACCACTGGAACGGGATGCCGTCGCTGCCATCGTAGGTCAGGATGGTTCGCGGACTGGCGCCAAGATCTCGCGCGGTCAATCGCTGTGCGGCCGACCATTGCGGCGTCGTGCTGACGTCGCCGGTATTCGGGTCGAGCGCATAGGCGAGAAGGTCACCGCTCCACTTTTCGCTGTTGAACAGTGACAGGTAAACCTCGGAATTCGTGCTCAGCGCACCCGTGTTGAATGCGACCGAAGCGGCCGATCCGAGTCGACTCTCGATCGAGCGCAGTGCGCCGCGCAGCCCGGTGATGAGTTCGTCCGGATCCTGCGCACTGTAGTATTCGCCGCGCCCGTTCCAGGCGGCGTGGCGCAGATCGTCGATGAGCGCGTTGTTCGTCAATGGCGCCGGCCAGGCGAACGGGCTTGTCGTATCGAGCGGCATCGCAGAGACGTTGCCTTCGACGCCGAATGCGACCGAGTAGGTCACCATGTGCTGCGCCGTGTTCTCATCGACACCGCCGGGCGGGGGAGAGACGTGGTTGTCGGTGCGCGGGCGAATGTCGTTTTCGTAGTACTGCATCGAAACGTCGGCGAGCGTGTTGAAAGAGCCGTCGCCGAATGGACCCGTCGTGCCGCTGTCCCACTGCGTGTTGTTGTCGCCGTCGGCATTGCCGAGGCCGGTGAACCAGCCGTTGTAGTAGCCGTCGGTCATCATGATCGTGAAGTTCTGCTGGCATTCTGCACCGTCGGCCTCCGACACGGCCGGGCAGCTGCTGAACAGGTTATTTCTTCGGCAGCTCAGGTACTTGCCGGCCTCGTTGAGCGTCGTACGCAATGGCGTATGGCCGCGCGCCCGCATCTCGTAGAGATTCTCGAGCAGGTTATCCTTGTCGCCGGTTGTCGGGTCTTCGTTCATCGAGCGGATGGTCGTGTTGACACTGCTATTGTTGTGCAGTGTCGCAAGACCCATGCGTGAGTTGCTCGCGCCGGCGATGACCTGGCCGTACGCGGCCTTGGCCACGTACTCGCGTTTGCGGTAGTAGCTGAACCAGTTCGCGAAGTTTTGCAGTTCCTCGGCGTAGGTGCAGGTCGGGGCCGCGGCGCAGTCACGGCGCAGCGCTCCGCCGGTATAGGTGAGTGTGCCTGGTTCGATTTCGACCAGCGTGTGGTCGTCGCCACTGTCGACGTTGCCGTCATCGTCCGAGTCATTCCAAATGTAATAGCGCGGCATCAGGTAGTTCCTGATGTCGAACGACCAGCGACTGCTCGGGCAGTAGTTCGTTCTGTATGTCGTACGCCTCGTGAGATTCACGGTGCCGGCACCCGGGTTGTAGGGATCGAGCGGTGCGGCAGTCGGGTTCGCGTTGGTGTACAGCGCGCCGTTGCGATTCTCGCCGGGCCACGGTACGTAGGTGATGCGCGGGTTGTAGTACAGCCGGTTGTAGTCTGAGTTCTGCGCGCGCCAGACGCCGCCGTATGGCGCCCTGACGCCGCGGCTCGCGAGGGCCTCCTCGGTCGGCACGGTCCAGTAGTAGTCGTTGTCGGCCGCCGGTTGTGCATAGTAGTAGGTGCAGCCGATGCGCATGATGCCGTCGGCTTGCTCGGTCATCAGGCCCCAGTCCATGCTGCCCGAGTCGTCGACGAGGAACAGGATGTTCGGCTCGACGGGATTGGTGAGAAACAGCGGTACCTCGGAGATCGTGCCGGGTTCCGCCAGTGCGGCCGTCGGCGCCAGGCCGATGGCCCCCAACAGCGCGCTGCACGCGGTGATCGAAATTTTGCTCATAGAAACTCGCATGGTTCTTCCCGCCTTGATCCCTGGTCAGAAGATTCGCCCGTATTGTGTGCGCAGGATCACTTCGGCCGAGTCGGCACTCTTGCCGGTCGCCCGCACCGTGACCCTGAAAATTGTGACGTCGCCCGTGCCCTTGTTGTCGCCGTAGCCGGACATGTTCAGGGCTCCGGCGGTCCCCTGGACCGTCGTCATATTCTTGATGAAATAGCGCGGCCGTTCGTAGGTGCTGAGATCGGTCTCGGCCACCACGTGGTATGCCTCGTCGTTCCAGGTTCCCGAGGTGTAGAACGAGGGCTCGTCGTCGGTACGGCCGAACAGCCCTGCCTGCCCCTGGAAATCGCCGAGGCTGACGATGTTTTCGAGAAATACCTCGCCCTCGCGCAGCCCCGACTCGGCGGCCTGGAATGCGACATTGCGATCGCTGTTGTTGCCCGCCATCTTCTCCTCGAGGATTGAGCTTCGCATGTTGCTGACGGTCAGCAGCGTGACGACGAGCAGGATCATCAGGGTTACCGCGAGCACGGCACCTTGCTGGCTGCGGCGGCCGGGAAGGGCGGGTTGCTTCAGTATCGGTCGGTGCATGACGTAATCCTTTTACTGCCGATTGCGGATGTTGACCGTTGTCTCGTACGCGCGGCGAATGCGGTTGTCGTCGCCGGCGAAAGCCGTGCCGAACACGGAGAAGGACTGGTTGCCGCCCGGCACGAGATTTTCATGCATCGATCGCGTAACGATGGCGATGCGCAATCCGACGACGCGCTCCATGTCGGCCACCTGGTCGGCCGGCAGGTAGTAGTTGGCGATGCCTTCGCCGGCCGACCCCGGCGCGTCCGTGTCCTCGCCGTAGAGCACCTGCAGTTCCTCGATGCCGTCGAGAAACTCAACGCCGTTACGAAACAGCGCCGGCTCGCCTTCCGAGCCTGTAGCCACCGAATAGGTGATTTCCTGTACGTCGAGGATGTCTGCGTCACCGCCGTATACTTTAGACAGGCAGTGCGCGTTCGCGCCGGCACAGCCCGGATTGCTCGCGTTGTAGTTGCCGGGCGACGTCGTCGAACCCGTGTTGTGCACGACGGTGCCGGAACCGCCAGGATTGGCGTTCGATATCTGGAAAATATCGCCTCCCGTGCAGTCGGCGACCAGGATGATGTCACCCTGTTCGAGGTCGTTACCGGCGGGGACCTTGATATTGGCCGAGGCCTGCGGGCCGTATGGCGGCTCCACGAACATCCCTTTGGCGACGCCACCGCGCAAAACCAGTGTGTCGGAGACCCCTGTGCCGCCCTCCGTGCCGTTGATGCCGCCCGACGTGTAGTCGACGTATCCCGCGTTAGCAGGATTCAGGTTGTTAACGACGTCCGCAATGCTGCTTGTGCAGCCCCAGAAGTCGGCCATGCGAATATCGCGCGACAGGATCTCGAGGGCCATGCGCCCGGTCTCCTGCATACGCGCCGTCGCTTCGTGTACGCGGTTCGACTGGCGTGACTGGACGAAGAACTGCACGACCGAGCCCATCAGGAACAGGCCGAGGACCATCGCGATCATCACCTCGACCAGCGATACCCCGGACTGTCCTTTGCGATTTACCTCTGCGTCCATGCGTCGTTTCGCTCAGAGTTGAAAGGTGATCGCGAGGCGTTCGATGTTCGGTGCCTCGACCGAAATCTCGCCGTCACGATCGTCGTCCCACCAGATCTTGACGGCAAAGCGCGTGCCGTTGCCGTCGCACTGGGGGTTGCCGGGGCCGGCGCCGTCGTTCGGCGTGCTGTCGATGCAGACCCAGCCTTCGCCCATCGGCAGCGCGTCCTCGACGTTGTCGATCCAGCGCTGCATTTCGTCCTGTGCCATCTCCCCCATGGCGCAGCCCGTCAGCGTGCGGCAGGAGGACTGCTCCGACGCCGTTGCCGGGTTGTACATGCCGGCATTGGCTGCCGCGACGTTGCCGCGCATGCGGTCGGCGAGATCGTAGGCGAGTGCGCTGGCCTGGGAGCGCATCTCTGCGCTCTGGTTGTTTTTCAGCGCAAATGCCTGCAGTCCGGCCACGCCGACCAGACCGATGGCCAGTATCAGCGTTGAAACGAGCACCTCGATCAGCGAAACGCCCTGCTGCCTGCGCCGCAAGATCATCAACTGCACCCCAGCGTCGTGATGTGCACGCGGCCTGCGTCGTTAACGCGAATGACGCGGCCCGTCTCACCCGAGCGGTTGTCGCAGAAACTCAGGTCGTCCCCGGCGGACGCGCTGAAGCCGCGCGCGTCGTAGCTGAAGCGCGTGGCGCCGCCGCTGTTCATCGTGACCGAGCCGCCGACGGGCGGGGCGACGACGACGATCTCGTCGGCCGCGGTCACGGTATCACGGTTTTTGTCGACCCAGACAATCCAGCCGTTCGACCAGTCGGTACTGTCCGAACAGGTCGGCACGGCGGCGTCGAAGTCGGACGTCGCGCAGACGATGGCGGTGCGCTGGTAACGCACGGCGCTGCTGCGCGCGGCGTTCATGGTTGCGACGAAGTGATTGGCCTGCGCGATGATTCGATTATCCATAACCATGCCGCGCAGGTTGGGCAGACCGACCGTAACGAGGATAGCCGCAATCGCAAGCGCGACGAGCAGCTCGAAGAGTGTGAAACCGTTCTGTTTCATGGCATTGGTAATAATGCATCGGCGCGCCCTGGCATCTCAAAAGGTCGCGAATCATTCGTGAAACGTGTCACTCGATGCCTCCTTTTGTTGTGGACTGGGTCACACTTTCCTGAGGCTCATCTGTCGGTAGAAAGAGACGTTTGTTGTCGGTTGGGGCAATTTTTGTGACGTCAATCAAGGGAAATACGGCGAGTTCACTGCATACTTCGCCGGCAAAGGAGCGTTATATGCGATACATCCTGGTTCTCCTGCTTTTGCTGGGCGCAACGAGTGCGCAGGCAGACGTGTGGAAGTGGGTCGATGCACACGGCAACACCCATTTCGTCGACACGATGAAGCCGATATTTACGTGGGTCGATGAAACCGGCGAGGTCCACTACAGTGATTCGCCGGAGCACGAAAGTGCGATAGCCGTCCAGCTTGTCTGGGTTTCTTCGGGTTCGCTGGCCGACGTGGAGCCAACCGTGTCAGAAGACGCAAGCGGCAGTGGCGATGCGTTTCCGGGCGAGACGCCCCAGCAGCGGGCCGAGCGGGAGCTGGCCGAAGCCTACTACTGCAAGCGGGCAACCGAGATATACGACTCTTACCTCAATGCGCCGCGTCTCTACAAGACGAATGAAGACGGCGAGCGCGAATACCTGAGCAAAGAAGACACCGCGCGCACGATCGCCGAGACGCGTGCGCAGAAAGACAAGGCTTGCCGCAACTCGGGCGGGCGTTCATGAGGCACTGATATGCACTTACCCAAGTCCATCTACGAATACGCGCCGCACTACTGGGTGGTTGTAGGCATCCTGCTGGTACTGCTCGGCATGGATTCCGACCCCGGCAGTACGTTCCGCTATTTCTCGGTTACGCTCGGGGTGCTCTCGGCCGTATGGGGCGCGTTGATCTTCCTCAAGCGTCGCGCACAGCGGCAGGTCGAGGACAGCGAAGCCTCAGCCTGATTCCTTGAGGCGCTGCACGCCGATCAGTTTCATGATCGTGCGTTCATAGTACGGCTCCGTCTTGGCGGCGCGCACCTTGTGCAGGAAGTACTTCTCGTACGCGACTTTCGCAACGTGCACCCATCTGCCCTGTGACGCCCAGTTCATGTTGCGTGGCGGAATCTGCGGCAGCGCCACGAAGGCGACGCCGGTGTCGCCGAAGTCGGCGAGGCAAACTGCGTTCCAACTGCCCTTCTGGTCGGGTTCGCTACCTTTGAGCAGCCTCGCGAGATTGTGCGTCGTTGCCGTCACCATCGACTCGATCATGTAACCGGTCTTCGGTGCACCTGTCGCGACCGGCGTTGCGTGAACGGGGGGGATGGCCACGCAAACGCCGACCGCGAAGATGTTCTGGTATGTCGGATTGCGCTGGTAGTCATCGATGATGATGAAGTCGCGCGGGTTGCAGAGACCGTCGATACCGGCGATCGCCGGGACACCCTTGAAGGCCGGCAGGATCATCGAGTGTTTGAACTCGAGCTCGTGCTCCTTCTTGTCGTTGCCGTCGTCGTCGACCTCGGTGAAATAAACTTTGCCTTCCTCGACCCTGGAAATCTTCGCGTTGGTCGTCCACTGGATGTGTCGATCGCGCAGCTCGGATTCCATCATGCCCTTGGTGTCGCCGACGCCGTCGAGGCCGAGATGTCCGATGTAGGGCTCGGGCGTCACGAAGTACATTGGGACCCTGTCGCGAATCTTGCGCTTCTTGAGCTCGGTGTCGAGGATGAAAGCGTACTCGTAGGCCGGGCCGAAGCACGAGGCCATCGGGGCAGCACCGACGACGACGGGGCCCGGGTCGTCGACGAGCGCCTGGAAGTCGATGTTGGCCGTCGCCGCGTGGCCGGTCTTGCAGATCGACTGCGTGTGGCCCTCGGGACCGAGCCCCTCGACCTCTTCGAAGGCGAGCTTCGGGCCCGTGGCGATGACGAGATAGTCGTACTCGATATTCGTATCGTCGTTCATCTCGAGGCGGTTTTCCTCGGCATGCAGGCGCCGCACGCCGCTGCCGCTGAAGCCGATGCCGTATTTCTTCATGAGGTCCGGCAGGTCGACCTTGATTTGTTTTTCCTTGCGCCAGCCGACGGCGACCCAGGGATTGGATGGCGTAAATTCGAAGCTGTCGGAATCGCCGACGAGCATGAGCTCGTGTTCCTTGCCCAGTTCCTTGCGGAGTTCGTAGATCTGCGAGATGCCACCGATTCCGGCGCCCATTACGACGATCTTTGCCATCGTTTTCCCCTTTGATACGAGCCGATGGCGCCAAGATATTACATTTGTCTAATGTAGTACAGTCTAAAATAGTTTCACGCTGGAGAGTCCATATAAAACAAACGCTTGCACGCGAGGCGCGTGCAAGCGTCTGCCTTAAGCTGGAGAGTGTGTGTCAGATAGCGGTGTTTTTCGCCGAGCCCATGAGCTTCTCGCCGTTCATGTCGTAGATGGCGCAAATAACCTCGCGATCATCCTGCGCCCAGCTCGACGAGCTCGGGTACAAAGCCGTGATGTCGAGTACGGACGATTCGTACTCGAGGCCCACGAAATTCTCGAAACGTGCGAGGCACTGATCGAACGCCATCTCGGCCATGGGTTCGTCGCCCGGAAATGACTCGATGTCAACGTCGAAAATCGCGAACACTTCGTTGTCGTGCGGCTCCGAACACGGCACGCCCGGCAGGGTCGATACCTGGCCGGCTTCATCCGCGGCAAATGAACGTGTGTTGTCGAAGCAGTCACCGAGACGCATCGAGAACGGGTCGACATCGCCACCGTCGATGATAGCGCCAGACGCATCGCGGTCGGCATTTGTCATAACGTTGTAGCCGACGACGCCGAGGCCGACGGCCGCGTAGGCCACGAACTTCTTCATGTGCTGCTCCCTGCAAGCCGTTAGTTACGGCATTCCTTGCCGATCTACCACAGTCTGACGAAATGTCAGGATTTCGGGAGGAACTGGTTCTCGCTTTGGCTGTGGTGCGTCTTCTCGATCTGCGTCGATAGGTAGTACTCGGGATTTACACGATCTCCGATCCGTCTGAGAATTATCGTTCACACATAAGACTGGCGGGCTGCTCGCCGTGAATCGTTCTGGGGTCGACCTGCCAGTTCAAATGGTAGGGAGAGAACGATGAACGTCACACAGAGGACGAAGGCGCTCAGTATCACGTTGCTTGCTGCATTCACCCTGGCGATGCTGTCCGGCTGCGCCAGCACGCGCAGCTACTACGCCGGCGCCGGTTTTCTCGCAAATTGCAGCAACTACAAGGCAGCGAACCTGTTTTCCGGCCAGGAAAAGCACGACAGTATCGGCTACACGGTATTCGGCAGGATGGACCCGGGACTGAGGGAGCGGGTCGTCTTCGAAGCCGGCTATACCCGTGTGGGCGATACGGACTTTGACGGTCTGTACGAGGGCGTCGAGGACCAGGGCACGATTGAGACGGAAGCGATCGAGGTCAATGTCGGCTATCGCTATCCGTTCACGGACAAGTTCTCGGCCGGTGGCCGCATTGGCGCTGCCCGCGTCGATGTCAGTGAATCGGAAGTTTTCGGGGGCGAGCCCTATTCGGCGTCGGCATCGGAAACGATCGCATACGGCGGGCTCGTTGCGCGTTATGCATTCGACAGGTCGTGGGGCGTTACCGCGTTCTATGATTATTACCCGGATGTCGGCAAGGCCGGCCAGACGGGCGAAGGCAATCTGCATGCCTTCGGCGTCAGCTTCGACTACCGCTTCGGCGGCGGCAATTCCGACGAGTAGGACGAACAGAGGGAGTCCTGCCCTGCGACCACGGGGAGTGCGGCTAGCTCGATAGCGCCTGCTGCACGGCGCGATGACCATGGGTAATCGCGGAATCGGTGTTGGCTGCCGCGCCGGCATCGGAGTTCGCGATACTGATGCGTCCGAACGGCTGGCGCCCGACGACCCAGGGCTTGTCCGCATCGGACCGGTACTCGGGCTCCCACAACAGATCCGGGCTGTAGGAATAGCCGTGCGCCCAGCGATTGACGGTGATTCCTTCGATGTCCCTGTCGGCATCGAATCCCGCGCCGGACAGGGCCTGGTCGAGCTGATCGCGAACGTGGTGTTCGAATATCGAGAACGGTGTCTCGAGCATTTTTCGGCGACCGGCCCGCCACTGCTCGGGTCCCTGGATGTCGTCGAAGTAGGGTACATGACACATGTGCAGCGCCATCGGCTGATCTGGGTCGGCGCCAAACGCGTAATCGCCGATCGACACCGGGTAATCGAGTTCCACCTGCTTGTAGAAATCGTTCGTGTAATACACGAAGCGAGTACCGAGGTCGGCAAAAGCGCGCCAGTTCGGCACCATCACCTTCGTATACGTCAGCGGTATCTTGACGTTGTAGGCGAGCCCCGCTTTTTGTTTATCCGGCAGTTCCGGGCAGATATAGGGAATGGCGCTGTTGTAGCAGGCCAGGACACATTTCTTTGCCCGCACCGTGTGTGCGTCACCGGCATGCACATAGGTCACGTCGACGGCTTTCGAGTCTCTCGTATGGGCGATGTTGACCGCGGTGCTGTTCAGGCGAATGCGCAGCGCTGCGCCGTCACGGTCGAGCATGCCGTAGTTCAGGCGCGCCGTTACCGAGTCTTCCATCGTCCTACCCGGCAGGGCCTCGGGAATGAGGCTTCTCACGAGCAGCCTGGCGACCGAGGCATTGCCGTCGGGGAAGTGGAAGATGTAGGGTTCGCTGCCGCGCCCACCTTCTGTTGACAGCGTGTGCTCGAGCCCGGGCATGCCGCCGCCGTCCGTGTAGCCGAGAATATAGATGGCGGGAACCTCGTCCATGCCGACGCACCAGTAGCTCATGCCCCAGCGCTGGAACATCTCGAGCACCTGCTCGTCGACCTTGACGAAGTCGCGAAGATAAGTGCGATAGCTGATGCGGCTTAGCTTCGCGATTTTTTCCTCGCGGCTCAGCCCGGGCAGGTAGTCGCGCTCGTCTGTGAACGCACGCACGAGGTCGGCCCGCGCCTTCTCGCTCATCGGCGTCTCGGCCGCGAACGTCTGCCAGGGTTTCTGGCCATAGCCGGTGACGAGCTTCTGCCTGCCGTAGGTCTCTTGATCGAAGGCAATCGCGTAGGAGAGACCCATGTCGTCGTACAGGGGCTGGTCGAAGTACTCGTAGAACTTTTGCAAGTCGATACCGATGTCTTCGAGCAGGGCTCTTGAAACATCGGAGTAGCCGGAGGGTGTGTCGATCGATTCGGTGCCGCCGTAGGCGATGCGTGTTCGTCCGTCGACCTCGAACTCGTTGCGCTTGGCGTGGCCGCCGAAGTCGTCGTGGTTGTCGAGTACCAGGACGCGCGCTGACGGGCGCTCGCGGCGATAGAAGTGTGCGGCTGAGAGTCCGCTGATGCCGCCACCGACGACGACGAGGTCGTAGTCTTTTTCAATCGGCCCTGCGGGCCACCTGGCGCCCGCAACGCGTGCGTGCATGGCCTCCCAGGCGCCGTCGTGGCTGCCGCGCAGTCCTGTCTTCGCGGGCGGGTAATAGTCGCGTCCGAGGTCGAATTTCGAGGTATTCGTACCGAAGACCTCGGTCCACGGACTGAGCAGCGAGGCGCCGATCGCGACCTGCGTGCCGTTCAGAAAGTCCCGCCGGGTGATTCTGCGCTTCATGGGGCAACCTCAAAGCCTCGTCGGATACTACTACACGAGGCGAACACGGTCCGCGCCGCGCTCTCGGATACTCCCGATAGCGCCAGCGCACAAATCGACGCAGTATCGGACAGGGCATCAGCCCGGATGCGGAGTGATCGACGACGAGCCCATGGGTACCGTCCATCCTGTCGAGCCGTGGCACTGCCGGGACGCAGCCGCAGTCCTGGAGTGGGCCGGTGTGTCCGCGGATCAGGGCCTGAGCGGGCGCGACGCGTCCGCCGAACTCGCGCAAGTCGGGCCCAACGAGATCGAGGCGGAGAAGGCCGCGAGCCCGCTCGAGCTACTCGCGCACCAGTTTGCCGACGTCATGATCGTGCTGCTGCTGGCCGCCGCGGTCATCTCCGGACTGATCGGCGACATCGTCGACACGATCGCGATTCTGGTCATCGTCGTTCTGAATGCGACGATCGGCGTTATCCAGGAGTATCGGGCACAGCGCGCGATCGCAGCGCTGAGGCGCCTGGCCGCACCGATTGCCGTCGTGATGCGTGACGGCAGGCATCGACGAATACCGGCGCGCGACGTCGTCCCGGGAGACGTCGTCCTGATCGAAGCGGGCGACGTCGTCCCTGCAGACCTGCGCGTGATCGAGTCCACCGATCTCGGCATCGACGAGTCGGCCCTGACCGGCGAGTCCGTACCGGTCGCGAAAAGCGAAACCGTCGTCGATGCTGCCGACGTGGCGGTCGCCGAACGCCTGAACATGGCGTACAAGAGCACGCTCGTCACGCGTGGGCGCGGCACGGGCGTCGTAGTCGCGACCGGGCGCGCCACCGAGATCGGCCGTATTGCCGACCTGCTGCGCGCCGCGCGACAGGTCAGGACACCGCTGCAGCAACGCCTCGCGCGTTTCAGTCGTCGCGTCGCACTCGCGGTGCTCGGTATCTGCGCCATCGTGTTTGCGACCGGGCTGCTCCAGGGACAGCCGCTACTGCTCATGTTCCTGACGGCGCTGAGCCTCGCCGTCGCCGCGGTGCCCGAGGCGCTGCCGGCGGTCGTCACCCTCGCACTCGGTCTGGGCGCCCGGCGCCTGGGTGACCGGCACGCACTTGTTCGTCGACTGCCCGCGGTGGAATCGCTGGGTTCGGTCACCTATATCTGCGCGGACAAGACGGGCACGCTGACCGAGAATCGCATGACGCTCGCCGTGACGCATGCGTCGGGTGCGGAGTACGAGGAACCGGGCGCAGAGCTGCCCGACGCGATCCGCCAGCGCATCGGCAAAGTGCTCGCACTGTGCAACGATGTCGATGCCGAAACGTTGCAAGGTGATCCGACCGAGGTCGCGCTGGTCGAGGCTGCCAATGCGGCCGGTTTCGACAAGGCCGAACTCGCGCGGGCGATGCCGCGCGTCGCCGAACTGCCGTTCGATGCCGAGCGACGCTACATGGTCACGCTGCACAGATCGGCGGAGGGCCTGCTGGCGCTGGTCAAAGGCGCACCCGAGCGAATCGTCGAGGGCTGCGTCGATCGGCTGACCGAACTTGGCCGCCAAGTGATGGACGAAGAAGCGGTGCTCCGGGACGCCGACGCGCTTGCATCGCGAGGCTACCGGGTTCTCGGTCTCGCTTGCAGCCAGGATTTTTCGGACGAAGACGAGACAAAAGCCGAGCTCGAGAGTAGCTGGACATTCCTGGGTCTCGTCGGGCTCATCGACCCAGCGAGACCCGGCGTCGTCGACGCCATTCGCCAATGCCGCAGCGCGGGGATCGTGCCGGTCATGATAACGGGCGACCATCCCGTCACGGCGGCTGCCATTGCCGGCGAACTCGGTATTCCCAACGACGCCTCGCAGTCCCTGACCGGGCAGGAGCTCGCGGCGCTGTCGGAAGGAGAGCTCGAGGACCGGGTGGAGGGCATTCGCGTCTATGCCCGGGTCGATCCCGAGCAGAAGATAAGGATCGTCAAGGCTCTCCAGGCGAAGGGTCACTTCGTCGCAATGACGGGCGACGGCGTGAACGACGCGCCGGCGCTCAAGGCAGCAACGATCGGTATTGCCATGGGTCAGCGCGGCACCGAGGTCGCGCGGGAAGCGGCGGAAGTCGTGCTACTCGATGACAGCTTCGAGACCATCGTCGCGGCTGTCGGCGAAGGGCGCAGGATCTACGACGATATTCGCAAGTTTATCCGCTACACGATGACCAGTAATTCGGGCGAGATCTGGGTCCTCGTACTCGCGCCGCTGCTCGGCTTACCGCTTCCATTGCTGCCGCTGCACATACTCTGGATCAACCTGGTGACTGACGGCCTGCCCGGCCTCGCGCTCTCTGCCGAGCCCGCGGAACGGAACGTCATGCAGCGCAAGCCGCGGCCGCCCGAGGAGAGCATCTTCTCGCGGGAGATGGTGGCACACATCTTCTTCGTCGGCCTCCTGATCGGTGGCCTGACGCTGGCGACGCAGGCATGGAACTGGCAGCGCGGTTATGAAGAGTGGCAGACGATGGTGTTCACCGTGCTCGTAGTGTCGCAGCTGTTTCACTGCCTGGCGATCCGGTCGGAGCACGACTCGATCTTCAGCATCGGGTTTGCCAGCAACCCGGCCATGCTGCTTGCCCTGGCGCTCACGGTTGCTGCACAGCTCGCCGTCATCTACGTGCCGGTATTCGCCGCGGTGTTCAGGACGGTTCCCCTGTCGGCAGCGCAGCTCGGCGCCTGTTTTGCGATAGGTTCGCTGGTCTTCGTCGCCGTCGAGGCGGAGAAGTGGGTGCGCTCACGGCGCCAGAACCGGTAGAATAAGGAACATGAGTTTCGGATTCGGAAAAGAAGTCGACCTTTCGTTCGACGATGCAATTACCAGGGTGACGGCCGTGCTTCAGGACGAGGGCTTCGGCGTGCTCTCGGATATTGACGTGGCCGCCAAGATGAAGGAAAAACTCGACGAGGACATGCCGCGCTACCGGATACTGGGCGCCTGCAACCCGGCGCTCGCGTTCCGGGCAATCTCGGCCGTCGAGGACATCGGCCTGCTCCTTCCCTGTAACGTCCTGGTGCGCGAAGACAAACAGGGCAAGGTCCATGTTGACTTCATGGATCCCTCCAGCGTTCTGTCGCTGGTCGAGCATCCGGGCGTTACGCCGCTGGCCACCGAGGTCAAGCAAAAGCTGGAACGCGTCTGCGAGACGCTGTAGTCACCGGCAATCTCATCATGATGCAGCGAACCGCGATCCTGCTCGTCGCCATCCTGTGCGCGGCCTGCGCCGAGTTCAGTGGCGTTTTCGAGCCGGACTGCATGGCGATGGAGGGCGATCGCTTCGTCTTCGCCGGCGGTACGTTCGAGTGGCACAAGTTCACCGACGAGCGGCGCATTGATGCCGACGGCAACCTCATCGACCCGTTCCCCGGCTATCCGTTGACGGGCACCGTCGTGCTGCGGGGATCGACTGTCGAACTCACCACCGCCGCCGGCGATCGACTCGACGATTACTTCCTGCTAGAGCGCGGTGGCAGCCGCTACCTGCTGACTCGTGAGCAACATGCGGCCGTGACCGCGGGCGGTGACTTGCCGGCATGCGTCTTGCGGCGCAGCGACGAAAAATCGCCGAATTGAGAACTACCGCACACTTTGCGTGTATTTCTTTGTAACTGTCGCTATTAGCAGACGTCTTTTCGCTTGCGATCCCGACCCTGTCTTTGCTTAGCTGGACCACCGGCAAAAGACACAACGGATACGCTCATGATCATGCCCAGACGTCGTGGCATCCTATGGCTCCTGATTGCTGCAGCGTTCCCGTTGCTGGCGTCAGCTGAACCCGTGCGGATTCACTATTCTGAGCCGCTCGCCGAACTGCGAGTTTCGGCGGACGCGCGCATGAGCTTCAACGCATTCAGCCGCAACTTCGACATCGAATTGCAGCCGAACCATGCACTCCTCGGCGCGCTCGAGCGACACAGCCTGGGCGATGGCATCAAGGTCTATCGTGGTGAGCTCTCCGGCAATACAGAATCCTGGGTGCGAATCGTCGTTTCGGACGGCGTGCCGCGCGGTCTCGTTTTTGACGGCAGCGAGCTGTTTGCCATTGAACCCATCGACGAAGTGCCCGGGGCCGGCGCGCAGCCCGCAATTTTTCGCCTCGCCGACATCGCCATGGACCCCGGCGCCATCCGCTGTGGCAGTGCGGCCCCGGTTACCAACGCCGCGCAGCTCCTGGCGCTGGTGCAGGAAGACATCTCGGGTACGACCATGCGGGCCGCCGGCGCCACGTCGCAGCTCGATGTGGCCGTCATCGGCGATTTCGAGTTCACCGACGACAAGGGCGCGTCGGCGCAGGCCGCGCTCATCACTCGCATGAACAACATCGACGGTATCTTCAGTGCGCAGCTCGGCGTGCAGATCAACGCCAACCGTATTGATACGTATCCTTCGAACAACGATCCGTTCACCAACGAAACGGATGCGGGACTGCTGCTCGACGAGCTGACCGACTACCGCCGCGACACGCCCGCGCAGAGTGCGAACGGGCTGACGCACCTGTTTACGGGTCGCAGGCTGGATGGCGGCACGGTTGGCATCGCCTACACGGGAGCGTTGTGCAGCCGGCGATTCGGCACGGGCCTCACGCAGGCTACGCACAGCGCCACCGTCGACAGCCTGATCGCAGCACACGAACTGGGCCACAATTTCGGCGCGCCGCACGATGGCACGTCCGGTTCCTGTTCGTCGACGCCACAGACGTTCCTCATGGCGCCGAGCATCACGGGCAGCGATACCTTTTCGGGCTGCAGCATCGACCAGATGCAGGATGACGTAGCACGAGCATCCTGCATCGTGGCCATGCCGACCAGCGACGTCGCGGTCGGGGCGGGCACATCGCCAGGGCCGATACTGCTCGGCGATAGCGCCGCAGTCAGTTTCGACGTCAGCAGCGCGGGAACGGCGGAGGCTGCCGGTGTTGCGCTCGATCTTACGATCCCGGCGAGGTTCGACCTCGATCGCATCACGTCGAGCGTCGGTAGCTGTACGAGCGGTGCCGGAACGGTGCGCTGCACGATCGGTACGCTTGCGGCCGGCTCGGGCGCGACGGTAACGCTGAGCGTTACGGCGAGCAGCGTCGGAACGGGCAGCATCACGGCACGGAGTTCGGCGACCGTCGACGACAACGCCGGCAACGACGATGTCTCGGTGTCGCTCAGGGTCGACCCGGCAGTCGACCTCGCGGTGAGCGCGCCCGCGAGCGGGCAGGTGGAAGTGGACCGTGTGGCCACGCTGCGGCCAACGATCGAAAATCGTGCCCCGATCGCTGCCAGCGACGTGACGGTCTCGATCACGCCCGACGGTGACCTGCAATTTACAGGCGGCAGCTGGAGCGCAGGAACCTGCTCGGCTTCGGGCGGCAGTCTCGAGTGCAGCGCGTCCAGCCTGGCGGCGAACGCCTCCGCGACGATCAGTATCCAGGTGACCGGCACGACGGTCGGGACGCAGTCCTACTCGATCGCGGTGAATGCTGCCGAAACGGATCGCGATACGTCGAACAACGCGGATGCGGGACAGGTCAGTGTCAATGCGCCGGCGGTTTCGAACGACAACGACGAGGGCGGCGGCGGTTCCATGGGACTCCTGACCCTGCTCATGTTGTTGAGCACGATCGGCGTCGGGCACACACGACGGCGCATCACTCGCTGACACATACTGGCGGCACTGTATACTCCCGAAGGTAGTTTGCGGGAGGTCATATGCGCCTGGTTATTCTGCTTGTTGCTGCCACCAGCCTCATTCTCGTTCAGCCTGATTCGGCGGTCGCCGAAGAACAGCCCAACGACCTGATCCTGATTCTCGATGCCTCGAATTCGATGTGGGGCCAGATCGATGGCGAGAACAAGATCGTTATCGCACGGCGTGCCGTCGGTGGACTCGTCGACGGCTTGCCGGAAGACAGCAGGGCCGGCCTGGTCGCCTACGGGCATCGGCGCGAAGGCGATTGCGAGGACATCGAGGTCGTGCAGGACGTCGACGCGCTGCGCAAGGAGGCACTGAAAGCGACGATCAACGGCATCATGCCGAAAGGCAAAACACCGATAACGGCGTCGCTGGAAACCGCGTTCGGAATAATTGACGGGCAGCAGCCGACATCGGTGATCCTGATCAGTGACGGCCTCGAGACCTGTTCGCGAGATCCTTGTGATGCCGTAAGGACTGCCAGGCAGAGCGGACTGCCGTTTGTCCTCCATGTGGTCGGTTTTGATGTGGCGGGCGAGGATACGACGCAACTCGAATGCGCGGCGCAGGAAGGCGGTGGCCTGTTCCTGAGTGTCGAGAACGCGGAACAGCTGTCGGAGGCGCTCGTCAGTGCATACGAAAAGCCGCAGACTCCAGCGGGTAGACTCATCGTGACGACGACGTCTAACGGGGCGCTGCAGGATGCCGCCGTGCAGGTTCTCGATGCCGGCACGGGTGAGTGGGTCGCGGGCGGACGCACGTATGTCTCGGACGAGACGAATCCAAGACGCATCCCGCTCGAGGACGGGAGCTACCGCGCCAAGGTGGCGGCAGCCGGAATCAGCGGGGCGTCGACACTCGAGTTCGAGTTCGACATCGTCGAGGGCGGCAGCGTCGAGCGCTCATTTGACTTCAGTTCCGGCGAGGTTGCCGTCCTCGTGACGCGCAACGGCGAACTGAGTGATGCCACGGTGCGGGTGCTGGTCAACGATTCTTCCGATCAGGTCGCTGCCGGTCGAACGTACGTCGCCGCATCGAGTAATCCCCGTGTGCTGACGGTACCGGCCGGCACCTACGACATCGAGGTGAAGTTGGTCAGGATCAAAGGCGATGTGCTGCACCGCATTGAAGACGTCGTCGTAACAGGCAATGAGCGAACCGACGTCCACCACGACTACGCCAGCGGCACATTGAACGTCGCCGTAATGCGCGACGGTACGCTGGTCGATGCGGTCGTACAGGTCTACGACGAGAATGGCGCGAGTGTGGTGGGTAAACGGGCCTATGCCGACGAGTCGCGCAACCCGGTCAGCTTCGAGCTAATTCCCGGGCAATACCTCTTGAAGGTCAGGGAACTGAGCGGTGAACGGCGGGAAATTGATGCCAGTGTGATGCCGGGCGAGGAAACGGCCGTGGAGATCGATTTTGCCAACCAGGGCCCCTGAGGCCGCCCGGTTTCATGGCGTCCACGCGTAGCCGATCTTCATGAACCACGTCCGATCCGTCGTCGTCAGCCGGTCGAGCTGATCGTCGTCGACGAGCGCGTCGGAATAGCCGACAAAGAACACTGTTTGCGGGTTCAGCTTGTACGAATACAGGAGCTGGCGCCCGACGTCGCGCGAACGCGCGTCCACCGTATCGATGTAAACGTCCGGGTTTCGTTTTATGTCCTGGAACTGGGTAGTGAGCCGCAAGAAGCTGCGCACGCTGAATTGCCAGGTCAGCCGTACATCATGAACAGCGGCGTCGAATATGCTGGCGCCATCCTTCGTATCGAGCGTGAGGAAATTGGCCTGGTAGCGCGCCAACAGGTGGCGATTGATGTTCCAGATGACGAACGGACGCAAGCGCAGTTCATCGCCGAGCCGACTGTTGTCGAAATCCACCTGGTCGCCCACGCTTACCCGCATGCCCAGTTTCAGGCCTCCGCGAGGCTGGAACTCACCGAACAGGCTGACATCGTTCTCGTGGTAGAGAACGTCGTCGAATAACCTGTCACGAGTCGACACGCTGATCCGGAAATGCGACTGCATTGGCCCGCTGACGCTCAAATCGACGTCCACTTCCCTTTCGAGCATACGGCCGTCGTCATCGTGAGCGATGTCCCAGTCACCGTTCAGCCGGATCTGCGTATACCAGTCATCCTCCTCGCCGTGCCAGGTGCGCCCGAGACCAGCGACCTTCTGTTGCACGTTGACCTGGGGGATGAACCCTGAGTCCGCGCGAAAATCCGCGCCACGATCGCTATACCGCAGGAAGCCGAACCAGTCCCGGGAGTTGTAGTTGTAGTTGAACTGCGCCGCGCTGCCGTCGAAGCTCCCGAGCGGCTGCTCGAACTCGCTGGCAACGTCCTCGGGGTATTCCGTCGAGGAGCGCAGCAGTTGCATGCGCACGTTGTGCTGGTCGCTGATCTTCCAGCGCGCGTCCAGCCCGCCGACATAGTTGTGATAACCGTCGCCCTTGCGTCCGGTTACCAGCGCACCGACAGAGGACGACTGGCCAAAGCCGAGCGAATAGCGGCCGACCACGGCCGTGTTCCGCTGGGCCAGGGATTCGCTGTCCGAGCCGAACGCGCCGGGGAAGATGAGGTTCGTGATCTCGTCCTCGGCGGCGAAAAAACCATAGGTATGGTTACCGCGTTTGCCGGTTGCCTTGAGTCCGACCGACGGGTCGGCCACGGTGCGCGTAAATACGGCCCTCATCGGGGTGCTGAAATAGTCGGCGCCCTCGAGGAAGAACGGTCTCTTCTCGGGGAAGAACAACGCAAACTGGTTGTTGACGTCGAGCTGTGCGACATCGGCCTCAACCTGCGAAAAATCCGGGTTGATTGCGAGGTTCACGGTCGTATCCTGCGTCACGCCCCAACGAATGCTTACACCCGCGTCCACGTCGCTGCCACCGGAGCGCAGGGGCTCCAGGACAGGATCCTCGGTCGTTGATGACTGGCTTGCCGTCAGCGTCGGTACGATTTCGATATCCCGGCCCGGTTCGACGCCCGCCAGTCCCTGGAGTTTTTCCAGCTGGCACAAGTAGCAGTTGACGTTGCGATCCTGCGCGTTGTTGGAGAATCGGTAGCGATGCTCGCGCGGATAGAAGCGCAGCAGGTCAATGCCCCACGTCTGCTTGCCGTCGACTTCCGGGAAACGAATCTGGTTCAGCGGAATCTGCATTTCGACGATATAGCCCGATCCGTTGATGCGGCCGGCTGAATCCCAGATTGCATCCCAGGATGCATCCTCGTTCTGATTGATGTCGTCGTTGGTCAGGTCCATCTGGACGCCGAGCGGGTTCGCGAAAAACTCGAATGCCCGACGTTCGTCTCCGTAACTGTCGAGCACAATGCCGACAAAATCGTCATTCCATGCGGAGTCACGATCGCGAAGATAGGCGCGGATAGCAGTGGGGTCGGGATCCCTGGCGTCGAACGCGACGTACAGGTACTCGCCGTCCTCGACGAGGTATGCCACGGTTGTCACCCTTGCCGGGATGTTCTCGCCCGGGCGGGTCTCCTTGTCGAGGTCGATTTGCACGGCATCCTGCCACGCCAGGTCATCGAGCAGCCCGTCTATGTTGATTCCGTCCTGCGTGCGAGGCAGGTCGGCGACACTGGCGAGGCCAGCCGTCGGCGACGACAGCAGCAATATCCAGCCTACAACGGACAGGCGACCGCGGACCACGAATACCCCCTCGGGTTCTTGTTATTAATGCCTTGCTTTGATGTCCGGCAACGGACAAAAGTTTAATCCGTTTTGCATCAGGTGATCACCGTGGGCCAGGCCCGCAGCAGGTCGACTGGCACCTCGTGCGCGCCAGGCGGTCACACGGCTTGGCTGCTATTGCGCGAAGACAGGCGTCGAGTAAACGAGGAAGCCAATGTAGCCTGCGGCGGCCAGCAACAGGGCACCGCCCTCATACTTGTTGATGACGCCAGAGCGACGGCCCCACCCGTATGCCATGACAACAAGCACGGCCGTAAAGGCAAACATCACAGGCAGATCTCTGGTTACCAGCTCGGCATCCACCAGGGCAGGCGCAATAAGGCCGGCGGTACCAACCACTGCCAGGGTATTGAACAGATTTGAGCCGATGACATTGCCCAGCGCCAGCTGATGTTCCCCGCGCCTGGCGGCTACGATAATTACAACAAGTTCGGGCAGTGAGGTTCCCAGCGCAAGTACTACTACGCCCACGACCAGTTCACTTATCCCCAGGTTGCCGACGATACCCCTCGCACTCCAGACGAGAACGGCAGAGCAAAGTGCGATTACAGCCAGGCCAACGGCCAGGTAGGTAATGC